>DATCNU010000174.1:0-36577 GCA_036565085.1 Arthrobacter sp. | reverse complement strand
GCTCTGGTGCTCGGGTTTGGATCCGTGCCAGCCGTGGCTTTTTCGGCGCCAGCCAGTCCGGAAAGCCCGACGGCGGGCAGCGGCGGAGCCAGCGCGGCACCCTTGAGCGGTACCGAAGGTTCGGATTCCGGCGTCCAGGCTGGCGGCGGCGCAGGCGGCGCTCCGTCCCCTGGCGTTGTAGCCGCTGGTCCGACGGACGCAGGCCTTGCCGAAGCGGTCCGCCAGGATCTCGGCATGACCCTGGCGGAATTCAACGCAGCCGGGGCACTGGGCCGTCGTGCAGCAGACGCTGCCGATTCCCTGCGCGAACTCCCTGGCTTTGTGGGTATCAGCCTGAAGGACGGCAAGATCCTGGTTGAAGGCGCCGGGACGGCCCTGCAGGCCACAGTGGATGAGCTGAACCAATCCGGCCCGGCCGACTTCGTCCTGGTGGCCCCGCCAGTGCCCGGTGCCGCAACGCCCGCTGCCGCAACGCCCGCTCCGGCGAGCCGCTGACGTCAGCTCCCGCCGGCGGGTCCGCCACTCCGCTCGTGCGGCCGCCCGCTCCGCTCGGCAGGTTCGGGTTCAGCCAGTTTGGCGGCCCGAACAACTCGGCGGCCACGGCGGACGGGTCCAGCGTCGGCTCCGATATCGCCGTCGTTCAGGACATCAACCCCGCCCTCAACCTTCAGCCGGCCGCCACAAAGTGGGACAACCCCGGTGCCCCGGGTCCGGGCGCCGTCAGGATCGTGGGGACCACGGCGCCCTTCCAGGGCCAGGAGGTGTGCCGGTCAGGACGGACCACCGGATGGAAATGCGGCACCGTTGATTCAGTCGGCATCTGGATGATGCCGGGCTCAAAGAGCGTGCCGCCGAATTATGACAACGACCTCCGGCCCGTCCGCGCCTTCGATTCCACCTCAGTAAAGTCGGCAGGCGGCGATTCCGGCGGACCATGGATCAGCGGAAACTTCGCCGTCGGCACACACACCGGAGCCGAGAGTCTCAATGGCGTACAGACCAGGGCGATTGCCGCAACCCTTGAGGACTCCCTCGCCAGCATCCCCGGCGGCGTCCAGCTCCAGCTGTTCCTGAACAAGCCGGAACTCGTGGCACCGGCGACCCCTGCATTCACCGCCGGCACCAGTATCACCGGGCGTGTTCCCGCTGCCCCCGCCTCAGCCGTGGCCGCCCATTCGAAGGTCCGCGTCACCGTTGCCGGCCAGCAGCCCCTCGATGTGCCGGTCGACGCCGGAGGCAACTGGTCCTTCAAGGCGCCCGAGACACCAGGACCGTTCACTTTCTCTGCCGAAACCGTCAACGGTTTCAGCCGTTCGGGCGCCGTGTCCCTGACCGCCGTCGTCGCCCCGTTATCCCTTTCTGCTCCCGCCATCACGACGCCGGCCACCGCGCCGTTGCCGGAGTTGAAGATCCTTTCGGGCAAGGGAACGCCCGGGTCCACAGTGACCCTGTCCGGCGAGGTCACAGGGACAGGCACCGTCGGCCCCGACGGCCAGTGGTCGGTGACCCTGAACGGCCCGGCAGCGTTCGGGAAGGTGACGGTGACGGCCGTTCTGTCATACCCCGGCCTTGCCGACAGCCCGGCGGCCACCGGGACATTTACGGTGGTCCCGCCGGCACCTGCCATCTCCAGCCTCTCCGCCGGACAGCATCTCCGGCAGGACGCCGTTCCGGCCGACTTTTCCGGAAGCGGAATTTACGGCGCAGAGGTGACGGTTTCCGTTGACGGGATCCCCCTGTCCAGTGCGCCGGCTGGTGGTGGCGTCGGGTCGAGGACTGTGGCACCCGCTCTGGCGCCGTTGGTTCTGGTGTCCGGCGGCGGATGGAGCGTTCCGTTTCCTGCCGGGCTGGCCCCTGGAGCGCACACGGTGTCGGTGACGCAGGCCATCGATGGTGTCGCCTCTGCCCCGGCCGCTGCGACCTTCGCCATTGACGCCCCGCCGCCGATGGCCCTGGCCAGTACCGGGGCAACCGGAGTCATCACGGCGGCCGGCTTCGCGGGGGGAGCGCTCGGCGTCGGCGTCCTGCTGATGGTGCTGGCCAGGCGGCGGCGGAACCGCAGCGGCCCGCCGGCCAAACTCACCGACGGAGCAGAGCGCTAGTCTTTCCGCTCCAGCAGTAAATTGGTGATGCGGAGGGTGCACAGCCGGTCACCGACGTCGTTGGTGATCAGTACCTCGTGCGTGGTCAGGGTGCCGCCGAGGTAGATCGGTGTTGCCGTGATGGTGATCAGGCCTTCACGGGCGGACCGGTGGTGCGTCGCCGACACGTCCACGCCCACGGCCGTCTTGCCCATGGTGCTGGCATGGATGACCGCCGCCCAGGAACCGACAGCCTCGCCCACCGCGAGCGAAGCGCCCCCGTGCAGCAGCCCGAACGACTGCCTGTTTCCCTCCACCGGCATGGTGGCCACCACCCGCTGCACGGACTCCTCCACGATCCTGACGCCCATCTTCTCGTCAAGTTCGCCCAGGGTGATCTTCCACGATGCGGCGTCCTGCAATTCGTTCGATGCTGTCTCTCCGGGCCCGGCGGTCATGAGTCTCCTTGTGATGTGGCTGAACTCCTAGTGTGCAGCACGGCACCTTCCTGTACTGTAGTCATATTACCGAACGGACGGTCAGTAATGATCTGGCCGCCTTTGATTTGCCCCCGCTTGGAAGGACCCGTCAACGATGACCACCACTGCAGCCGCCGAGCCCACCGTCGACACCGTAGAGACAGTCCCCAGTTTCGTCCAGGACGCCTGGTGGACCCCCGACGCCGGTTCCGCGGCCACCGCTGTGCCCGTACGCGATGCGAGCACCGGGGAAATCCTGGCCAAGGTGAGCACGGACGGCCTGGACCTGTCCGCCGTCGTCAAATACGGCCGCACTGTCGGCCAGGAGGAGCTGGGGAAGCTGACCTTCCATCAGCGCGCCCTCAAGCTCAAGGAACTCGCGCAGTACCTTAACGCGCGCCGCGAGCACTTCTACACGTTCTCGGCACAGACCGGCGCCACCAAGATCGACTCCATGATCGATATCGACGGCGGCATCGGCGTCCTGTTCACCTTCGGCTCCAAAGGCCGGCGCGAGCTGCCCAACTCCCAGGTGGTGGTGGACGGGCCGATGGAGGTGCTGTCCAAGGACGGCTCATTCGCCGGCGAGCACATCTACACGCGCATCCCCGGCGTCGCCGTCCAGATCAACGCCTTCAACTTCCCGGTCTGGGGCATGCTGGAAAAGCTCGCACCCGCGTTCATCGCCGGCGTTCCCACCATCGTCAAGCCCGCCACCCCCACCGGGTACGTGGCAGCCGCCGTGGTGAAGGCCATCATCGAATCCAACATCCTGCCCAAGGGCTCGCTCCAGCTGATTTCCGGCTCCGTCCGCGGCCTGCTGGACGTCCTCGACTACCGCGACCTGGTTGCGTTCACCGGCTCCGCCTCCACTGCGCTGTCGCTGAAGTCGCACCCTAACGTGGTGCGGGGCGGAGTCCGGTTCACCTCCGAAACGGACTCCCTCAACGCTGCCATCCTCGGCCCCGACGCGGTCGAAGGCACCCCGGAATTCGATGCGTTCATCAAATCCGTGGTCACTGAAATGACCGTCAAGGCGGGGCAGAAGTGCACGTCCATCCGGCGCGCCATCGTGCCCGAGGAGCTGGTGCCTGCAGTCACGGCGGCGATCGGCAGGCGCATCGAGGACCGCGTGGTCCTGGGCGATCCACGCGCGGAGGGCGTCACCATGGGTGCCCTCGCGTCCGTGGAGCAGCTCGCCGACGTCCGTGCAGCAGTGCAGTCAATGCTCGACGCCGGCGGTGAGCTTGCGTACGGAACGCTCGATTCGCCGTCGGTCACCTCCTCCGGCGGGGCCACCGGCGTCGTTGCGGACGGGGCCTTTATGTCGCCGGTTGTGTTGAACTGGGATGACCCGGAAACGGAGGCAATTCACTCGGTGGAGGCCTTCGGGCCGGTGTCCTCGGTGATCGGGTACAGAGACCTTGCCGACGCCGTCCGCCTCGCCGCCCGGGGTGGCGGCTCGCTGGTGGCTTCGGTGTGCACGAACGATCCGTCGGTGGCGCGCGAGCTTGTCACCGGCATCGCGGCCCACCACGGACGCGTGCTGATGCTCAACCGGGAGGACGCCCGCAGCTCCACAGGCCACGGCTCGCCAGTGCCGCACCTGGTCCACGGCGGACCAGGCCGGGCCGGCGGCGGCGAGGAACTCGGCGGCATCCGCTCCGTCATGCACCATATGCAGCGCACCGCCATCCAGGGCTCACCCAACATGCTCACCGCCGTCACCGGCGTGTGGCACTCCGGTGCGGACCGGAACTTCACGGTGGACACCGAGGGGACACACCCGTTCAGGAAGTCGCTGGAGACGCTGCGGATCGGCGACGCCGTCCGGTCGGAACTGCGGCAAGTCACCCTGGAGGACATCACGGCCTTCGCCAACTCCACCGGGGACACGTTCTACGCCCATACCAACCAGGCGGCAGCGGAAGCCAACCCGTTCTTTCCGGGCATCGTGGCGCACGGCTACCTGCTGCTCAGCTGGGCTGCGGGGCTGTTCGTGGAGCCGGCTCCCGGCCCTGTCCTCGCCAACTATGGTCTGGAAAACCTGCGCTTCCTCACGCCAGTGGCTGCAGGCGACTCCATCCGCGTGACCCTTACGGCCAAGAGGATCACCCCCCGCGAGACGGACGACTACGGCGAAGTTGCCTGGGACGCCGTTCTCACCAACCAGAACGATGAGACCGTCGCCACCTACGACGTCCTGACCCTCGTGGAGAAGTAGGGCCCGCCCCTGCCTCTCGACGGATGCGCTCTCACTTACGGTCGTTTCCCGGCGCTCATAGGGACTCAAAGTGATAGCGCATCCGGAAGGCGCAAGATCTTTCCAGCCTGCCGAGGCGTAAGATTTTGCCCGTAGGAGGTGGCCAAATGACACTAGCAATGAACACAGCCACAACCATCCTGCCAGTCGATGATGCAGCCCGCGCCCGCAGTTTCTACACGGAAACACTGGGGCTCCCGCACCGCGGTATGACAGACGATGGAAGCGAATTACTCGGCACAGACGGCGGCCCCATGCTGCAGCTGCTGCCGGTCTCGGATGGCAAACACTCAGAGCACACGGCCTTGAGCTTCGAGGTGCATGACATCGAGCGGATCGTCCAGGACATGGAAGCCAAGGGTGTCCGGTTCCAGGACTACGATCTGCCGAATCTCAAGACGGAGAACCACATCTGTACCAAGGACTCCGAGAAATGCGCGTGGTTCATGGACACGGAGCACAACATCCTCTGCATCCACGAGGCACTGGGCATGCAGGCGGAGGCGGAGTACCAGCTCTGACCGTTACCCCCAAGCACCGCTACACCAAGGCGAAAGGCGGCACCCCTGGTGAGGGGAGCCGCCTTTCGCGTTGAAGTCGCCCGTTGAAGCAACTTCAGGGCTTTGCGTGGAGCCCTTCGAACGCGATGGTGATGACGTCGTCGGCCAGTTTTTCGGGTGAGAGGGAACCGCCGGGTTTGTACCATTCCACGATCGAGTTGATGGTGCCGAACAGCAGGCGGGCCACGGTGCGGGGGTCGATGTCCTGTCGCAGCGAGCCGTCCTCGCGGGCCGCCGAAATCAGTCCCGCCACCTTATGGTCGAACGCCCGCCGCCTTTCCAGGGCATCCCGTTCGATCTCCGTGTTGCCCCGCAGCCGCAGGAGCAGCGTGACAAACGGCAGGCGGTCCACCAGCACGGCGACGGTCTGGCGCAGCACGTACTCCAGCCGAGCGTCCGCAGGGCCGGTCTGGGCTTCGGGCTGCTCCAGGATTGCCTCGAGCCCGCCGAGAGCATGATCGAGGGCGAGCTTCAGGAGGTCGCCCTTGGACGGCACGTGGTGATAGATTGCCGACTTCGAGATGCCCAGGTTCTCAGCGAGGATACCCATCGAGGTGGCATCGTAGCCGTGCCGGTTGAAGACGTCGACGGCGATCAGCAGCACCGACTGCTGGTCATAACCGGGCCGGCCGCGCTTACCGGGGGCTGCTGTACTGGGCATACCGGCCATTTTCCCATGAACGTTCGGTAATCCGTGCACGCCGCGCGGCCGCGCGGCCGTCGAGACCTAACCCTTCGGCCGCAGGTCGTAGATGCGGCGGAGCTTGCCGTTGGACCGCTCCAGCGAACCGGGTTCCACCACGGCCACGGCGCATGAAGAACCCACATGGATCTTGATCTGCTCGCGCAAGGCCCGTGCCGCCGTCGCACTTTGCTCAGGTGTTACGGTTTCACGGCGCTCAATCTTCACTGTCAGCTGGTCCATGCGCTGGCCTTCCGGGCGGGTGAGTTCAAGCTGGAAGTGCGGGCTGAGTTCGGGGATGCGCAACGCGATTTCCTCGATTTGGGAGGGGAACAGGTTCACTCCGCGGAGGATGATCATGTCGTCGCTGCGGCCGGTGATGCGGCCCATCCGGCGGTGCGCGGGGCGGGCGGTGCCGGGCAGCAGCCGGGTGAGGTCCTTGGTGCGGTAGCGGATGATCGGCAGCGCTTCCTTGGTGAGGGAAGTGAACACGAGTTCGCCGTGTTCGCCGTCGCGCAGCACGTTCTCCTTGCCCACCTCCGGGTTGAAGGCGTCGATAATCTCGGGGCGGAAGTGGTCCTCCCAGATGTGGCTGCCGTCCTGCGTCTCCACGGCCTCGCCCGCAACGCCCGGGCCCATCACTTCGGAGAGTCCGTAGATGTCGCACGCCTTGATGTTCATGGTGACTTCGAGTTCATGGCGCATCTCCTGCGTCCACGGCTCCGCGCCCAGCACCGCGTACTTGAGCGACGTGGCGGCGGGATCGACGCCCATGTGTGCCATGGCATCGGCGATGGTCAGCAGGTAGGTGGGCGTGCACAGAATGGCGTCCGGCCGGAAGTCCTGGATGAGCTGGATCTGGCGTTCGGTCTGCCCGCCGGACATGGGGATGACTGTGCAGCCCAGCGCTTCGGCGCCTGCGTGGGCACCCAGGCCGCCGGTGAACAGGCCGTAGCCGTAGGCGTTGTGGACCTTCATCCCGGGCCGGACGCCGGAGGCCCGCAGCGAACGGGCCACCAGCTTGGCCCAGTCGGCGAGGTCCTGCTTGGTGTAGCCGACGACGGTGGGCCGGCCCGTGGTGCCCGAGCTTGCGTGCACCCGGGCTACTTCGCTCTGTGGAACGGCGAACATGCCGAAGGGGTACTCGGCGCGCAGGTCGTCCTTGGTGGTGAACGGGAAGTTGCCAAGGTCGCCGAGTTCGCGCAGGTCGCTGGGGTGGATGCCGGCGTCGTCGAATTTGCGCCTGTATAGCGGCACGCGGTCGTAGGCGTAGGCCACGGTGTGCTGGAGGCGGCTGAGTTGGAGGGCTTCCAGTTCGTCGCGGGAGATGGTTTCCTCACGGTCCAGGACAGCGTCGGCCGATGTCGTGGCGGGGGCAGCCTGGGGCGCGGGGGTTTCGGGGGCGTGAAGGGTCATGGTTTCCTACTTCTTGGGGATGGTGCGGCTGCGTCCGCGGAACTCGGCGATGAGTTCACCCGGCCCTTGCGAGTCAGGCTGCGCGTCGGCGTCGGCGGCGAAAATCTGGATGTCGTAGAGCGCGCTGCGTCCCGCACTGGAGCGGCGGTCGGCGATGGCGGTGATCACTTGGCCGCGGTACGCCGGCTTGAGGAAGTTGATGTCGACGCCGGAGGCCACGGTGATGTTGTTCTCCTCGCCGGGTGCAGGGTTGGCCGGGTTGCAGGCCAGGGCGAAGGCGGAGTCCGCGAAGGCGAAGATCATTCCGCCGTGCGCCATGCCGAAACCGTTGAGCATTTCCTGCCGGAGCGTCATGCGGATGGTGGCGTGGCCGTCGCTGAGGGCGAGGACCTTGATACCCATCCACTCGGAGGCATAGTCGTTTTCCAGGATGGGATGGGGTGGCCCGGAAAGTGTTGTTTCAGCCATGCGTCATTGCCTCCAGCTTTATTTACCGAATGTTCATTAGGTAATCCCATGGAGGGGGTCGCTGTCAAGGGCAGGCCGGGCCGTTCCTGCCCACTTGCCCGGTGCGGCTACGGCGTGTTGGCTGCGACTCGCCGTCTGACAGGCCCGACGGAGGGGGCAACTGGGCAGGAACGCCGGCTTCCGCACCGGTTCAGGAGGCCTGAAGCCACCTGTGGCCACCGGAAGCTGCCGAAAGCCACCCGGAAAGTGACAGGATGGGAGGACCGGCAGCTCCAAACCAGTACAGCAAAGGGCGGACCATGGCCAAAGGCATTTACGTCAGCGCAACCACACCGGGCTCGGGAAAATCCTTGGTGGCACTGGGTGTGGCGGATACCCTGCACCGGCACGCTGACCGGATCGGTTTCTTCAAGCCCGTGGTCCACGGTCCGGACGCGGCCAATGACCCGATGGTGGCGCTGATGAAGGCACGCTTCGCGCTCGACGACGACCGCTGCCGTGGCGGCCTCACCTTCGCTGAAGTCCGGTCCCTGCTGGCCGAGGGAAACCGGGCAGAGATCGACGCCCGCTGCGTGGATATCTTTGCCGATATAGGCCGGTTCTGCGACGTGGTGATCGTGGAGGGCACGGACCTTACCGGCCAGGACGCCGCTGTCGAGTTTGACCTTAACGCCCGGCTGGCCAACAACCTGGCTGCCCCCGTCGTTGCCGTGGTGGGCGCGAAGGGCCGAACCGTCGCAGAGACGGCCGCCGCCGTCGAGGTTGCCCGCAAGGAACTGGCCGCAGAGAAGTGCGCGCTGCTGGCCATCATGGTGAACCGCGCTGATCCGGACCAGTTGGAGGCGATCGCGGCTGAGGTGAAGCCAGGCGCTTCCCGGCGGCCCGTGTACATCCTGCCTGAACTGGAGGAGATTGCCCGGCCAACCACAGGGGAGGTTGCGGCTGCGCTGGGCGTGCGCCAGATCGCCGGCCGCGCGGACATGGAGCGTGACGTGAAGGACATCAAGGTGGCGGCCATGAACGTGGGCAACTTCCTGAATGTCCTGGACGAGGGCGCCCTGGTGATCGTGCCCGGGGACCGCGCCGACGTCATGGTGGCCTGCCTCGCATCGTCGTTTTCACCTGAATTCCCGGTGCCGTCGGCGCTGATCCTCACCGGCGGCCTGGCCCCGGACGCGAACATCTACCCGCTTCTGGCGCAGGCGCCTTTCCCGGTCTTTGCCTCCCGCGAGGACACCTACACCACCGCCAAACGCGTCTCGGAGGTCCGGAGTGAGATCTGGTCCGGTCACCGGCGGAAGGTGGCCTCGGCGCTGGGGCTCTGGTCCCGCCGCGTCGATGAGGCGGAGCTGGTCGAGCGCCTGCACCTCCCGCGGCCGGAGCGGATGACGCCCTTGAGGTTCCTGCACGACCTCATCGAACGGGCGCGGGCACAACGCAGGCACGTGGTGCTGCCGGAAGGCACGGACGTCCGGATCCTCAGGGCGGCGGAGATCCTGCACCGCCGCGATGTCTGTGACCTCACGCTGCTGGGGCCGGAGTCGGATGTTCGTGAAGTTGCATCATCCCGCGGCATCGACCTATCCGGGATCAACATTGTGGACCCGGCGACGTCCGGGCTGCGGCAGGGTTTCGCCGAGAAATACGCCGAGCTGCGGGCGCACAAAGGCGTTGACCTGGCCAAGGCGCTGGAGATCATGCAGGACGGCAGCTACTTCGGCACCATGATGGTCCAGCTGGGGGTGGTGGACGGCATGGTGTCCGGGGCCGCGCACACCACGGCGCACACCATCCGGCCGGCCCTGGAGTTCGTGAAGACGCGTGACGGCGTGAAGATCGTCTCGTCGGTGTTCCTGATGCTGATGCCGGACCGGGTGCTGGTGTACGGGGACTGCGCTGTGAACCCGGACCCGAATGCGGAGCAGTTGGCGGACATCGCCCTGGCCTCGGCAGAAACCGCGGCCCAGTTCGGCGTGGAACCGCGGGTGGCCATGCTGTCCTACTCCACCGGAGGCTCTGGCTCCGGCGAGGCAGTGGACAAAGTGCGGCAGGCCACCGCCCTGGTGCGCGAGCGCCGACCCGACCTCGCCGTCGAAGGCCCCATCCAGTACGACGCCGCCGTGGACGCTGCCATTGCGGCATCCAAAATGCCCGGCTCGTCAGTGGCCGGCCAGGCGACCGTGTTCATCTTCCCGGACCTGAACACCGGCAACAACACCTACAAGGCGGTGCAGCAGAGCTCGGGCGCGGTCGCCGTCGGGCCTGTGCTGCAGGGCCTGCGGAAGCCGGTCAACGACCTCTCCCGCGGCTGCACCGTGGAGGACATCGTGAACACCGTGGCCATCACGGCGATCCAGGCGCAGGTTACGGAGCCGGCGAGGGTTTAGGTCCCCGCTCTCCGGGTGAGGGCTCTGCGGTTAACGTTCGACGGCGGCACTCACCGGGGTGCCGCCGTCGAACGTGCGCTGGCAGGCGTCAGCTGTTCTCGGGCTTCGCCAGGCTTTCCGGGTCCTCCTGCTTGGCAGGCTCGTCGGCGAGGCCTTCCGGCGTCAGGTCCAGGTCCTCGTGATGCTCGGGCGGCTCGGGGGCGTCGCCGACCTCCGCCGCCTTCAACCGGCCCGTGTCGTCAAGGGCCGGGTTGGCGCCCTCTACTGTCGTGGGGTCCGGCTTTTTTGTTTCGGTGTGGGCGCGTTCGGTGTCTTCTGGCTGAGCGGGGTCGTTCGTCATGAAGGGTCCTCTCTCCGTGGTCCAGCTGGTCCTGCCTGTCCCGCCGACTCTAGGCACACCCCGCTCCGGTCTGCAAGGAGACACCGGGTTCGGTAGCATCGCTGTCAGTGCTTGAAACTGCTGCAGCAAGGCTCAGGAGGCCCCCATGCTCGTGCTTGTCATCAATTCCGGCTCATCGTCGCTCAAGTACCAGGTCCGCGACGTCGCCGCCGGCACTGTGCTCACCGAGGGGCTGATCGAAGAGATCGGCATGGGAAACGGTGGTGACGGGGACGGGGAGATTGTGGGCCCGCGGGACCACGCGGCGGCCCTGGAGCAGGTGGATGCGGCCATCCACCAGGAGCTGGGCGGCCTGGAACTGGCGGCCGTGGGGCACCGTGTGGTGCATGGTGGCGAGCGCTTCGCCGAGCCGGTGCTGATTGACAACGAGATCACCCGCGCCATCGAGCGGCTCAATCCGCTGGCGCCGCTGCACAACCCCGCCAACGTGCTGGGCATCCGGGCCATCACCAAAAGATGGCCGGAGCTGCCGCAGGTGGCCGTATTCGATACTGCCTTCCACCGCACCCTGCCCGAGCACGCGTGGCGGTACGCCGTGCCGGACGAGCTCTATACCAACCACGGGATCCGCCGCTACGGCTTCCACGGCACGTCCCACGAATACGTGACGCACCGGGCGGCCGCGCTGCTGGACGTGCCTGTCGAAGAGTTCGACGCCGTGATCGCCCACCTGGGGAACGGCGCCTCGGTCACTGCCATCCGCGGCGGCAAGTCCGTGGACACGTCCATGGGGTTCACACCGCTGGAGGGCCTGGTGATGGGTACCCGCTCGGGGGACCTGGACCCGTCCATCCTGGTGTTCCTGGGCAGGTCCGGCTGGAGCCCGGAGGACATCGACACCATGCTCAACCGCGAGTCCGGCCTCAAGGGGCTGGCCGGCAACAACGACATGCGCTCCGTGGTGGAGGCCTCCGAAGCCGGGGATGCCAAAGCCTCGATGGCGCTCGCCGTCGCCTCCTACCGGCTGGCCAAGTACATCGGCGGGTACCACGTCGCCGTCGGCGGTGCCAAGGCCCTGGTGTTCACCGCGGGCATCGGCGAGAACTCCCACCAGTTCCGCGCCCTGGTGGCCGGGAAGCTGGGCGCGCTGGGCGTAGAGCTCGACGCCGGCCTCAACGGCGAGCGGTCCAAGGAACCCCGGGTGATTTCCACGCCCGCGTCGGCGATCCCGGTCCTGGTGGTGCCCACCGACGAAGAGCAGGCCATCGCGGAGGCAACAGCCGCCGTCGTCTCCTCATCGGTTGCTCCTTAGGAGCCCTTGTGGGCGCCGGGAACGGCACATTTGGGGCAATCGACGGGCCAGGGCGAGGTGGGCTGGTTCCTGGCTCCCGGGGCGCGTGGCAGAGGCTATGCCACCGAGGCGGCGGAGGCGATGCTGAAACTGGGGTTCGGCGAACTCGGGCTGCACCGGATCGAGGCCCGGCTCGATGCCCTCAACACGGCATCCGCCGCGCTGTGTGAGCGGCTGGGCATGCGCCTGGAGGCACGGCTGGTGGACAAGTGGCATTACAAGGGCCAGTGGGCCACCGAGCTGGTCTACGCAATCCTGGACAAGGAGTGGCTCGCGCGCTGACATTGGTTCAGTCGACCCTTCCCGTGCACAGTCCCGGCCAGGAGACCTATGCTGGGGGTCAAAGAGAAAGCCGGACGAAATGAGCCAAAATGCCGGAACGACGCCGGTGCGCAGCACCGGCCGGTATCTGAGGCTGATGGCGTGCGCAGTGGCAGTCATCCTGGCGGGCCCGGGCTGTGAGGCCAACTCTTCTGCGGGCATATCGCCTACCGGTGCCCCGTCGTCCAGTCTCCCGCCTTCTGGTGTGGCTTCCACTACTGTTGCTCCCGGGCCGGACACGCAGGGGAAGCCGGGCCACGTCTTTGTCATCAATCTTGAGAACAAGAACTACGACACTGTCTGGGGTCCGGGTTCACAGGCCCCGTACCTGTCCGGGTCGCTGCGTGCCCGGGGCGTGCTGCTCTCCAAGTACTACGCGACCGCCCACCAGTCCAACCCGAACTATCTCGCCCAGATTTCCGGGCAGCCCTCCAATCCACTGACCCGGGAAAACTGCAAGACGTATGTCCCGTTCACACCCACGGCCACCGCATCACCTGGCGTCGTCGAGGGAACCGGCTGCCTTTACCCCGCGTCGGTCCCGACTGTCGCCGGGCAACTCCAGAGGGCCGGGAAAACCTGGAAGGGCTACATGGAGGGTATGGGGACGCCCTGCCGCCACCCTGAACCGGGCGCCGAAGATGACAGCCGGAAGTCCAGGGGAGTGGACCAGTACGCCATGTGGCACAACCCGTTCGTCTACTTTGAAGAGATAACGTCTTCTCCGGAATGCCGGAGCAACGTCGTCGACTTCACCGAATTCGCCGGTGATCTGACGTCTGCGGCCACGACGCCGAACCTTTCCTACATCACCCCCAACCTGTGTAACGACGGGCACGATAACCCCTGTGCCGACGGAAGCACCGGCGGGCTGGCCGCGGCCGACAAGTGGCTTCAGCGGCAAGTTCCCGCCATCCTGGACTCGCCGGCCTTCAGGCAGGACGGCCTGCTGGTCATCACCTTTGACGAGGCCGAAGGCGGTTCGGCAGGACCCTCCGGGTTGCCTGGCGGCACCGAAGGCGGGCTGGTGGGTGCCCTGGTCATCTCGCGGTACGCCCGGGGCGGCACAGTCTCGGAGAAGCCCTATAACCACTACAGCCTGCTGGCCACTATCGAGGACATCTTCTCCCTGCCCAGGCTGGGGTACGCGGGGGCGCCGGGGCTGGATGGTTTCGGACCGGACGTCTTCAACTCCAGGTCCTGACGCACAGCAAGGCGGCGGCCACGTCCGGAGACGTGACCGCCAGACGTGACCGCCGCCCTGCCCGGGGCCCCGGGGCTTTCTTAGCCGGTTACTTGGCGGCCTGGACGAATTCGTTCGTGAACGTCTTCGCCAGGTCGATGGTCTTGCCCTTGACGTCGGCATTGGTTTGAAGGACGTCGTTGACGATCTTGGGTCCGTCGGCCGGCATGGCGCCGGTGGGGCTGTAGATGCCCTTTTCCGCATCCAGTGCCTGGATGTAGGCGTCCTTGCCCACACCGGCGTAATAGTCGGCCGGAACCTTCTCGGTGATCTCGGCAGCTGTGTGGTCCTGGATGAACTTCAGAGTCTTGACGTACACGTTTGCCAGCTTCTGGACAATATCCTTGTGGGCGTCCACGTAGGCGGTCGTCATGTACAGCGAGGTTGCCGGGTAGGCGCCGCCGAACGTCTGGTTCGCACCGGCAAGCGTCCTTGAGTCATAGAGGATGAAGGCCTTGTTGGTGTTGACCAGCTGGGAGACGGTCGGTTCAGTGGTCATGGCGCAGTCAATGTTCTTGTGGTCCATGGCGGCGATGAGGGTTGCCCCGGACTGGACGCCGATGCGGTGGGTTTCTGTCGGTGCGACGCCGTTCTTCTGGCCGATGTACTGGGTCAGGTAATCGGTGGAGGAACCAAGGTCGGTGATCCCCAGGTTGCGGCCCTTCCAGTCAGCGGCGGACTTGATCTGGTCCTTAAGGTCGGTCCGGCACAGTTCGACTTCTCCGGGGACCTGGAGCATGGTCACCACGGCCTCGGTCGACTTTCCTTTGGCCTGCAGGACCTGGTTGTGGTCGTAGAACCCGCCGACGCCGTCGACCTGGCCGGAAATCATGTTGGTTTCCGCGTCCACACCGGCCGGTTCGTCAGAGAGCTGGACGTTCAGTCCGGCGTCTTTGTAGTAGCCCAGCTGGTCTGCGAGCTTGAAGGGCAGGTAGATCTGCTTGTTCAGCCCGCCCACCATGAGCTTCACTTCCTGGCCGCCGGCGTCCCCGGCCTGCTGGGGCGCCTGCCCTGCTGTGCTCGCGGTGTTGGCGCAGGCAGTCATCCCCGCTACCAGGGCCACTGCCATGCCCGCTCCGGCGATCCATTTTTTCGTAGACATTGTTCTCCTCTTTGAGATGTTTGGTGCCTCGGGACGGTGTTGGCCCTTGGCTGGTGGGACTGGAAGATGATGGCGGTCAGGCTTCGGCTGCTGAGCTGTGCTGCGGCGGCCGCCAGCGCAGCAGCCTGTTTTCCAGCCTGGTGATCAGCCATTCGGCGATGAGCGCGACGCCCGCCATGATGATCATGGCTGCCCAGATGCCGTTCTGGTTGAGGTTTCCCTGGGCCTGGCGGATCAGGTTGCCCAGGCCCTCCTGGGACCCCAGGAACTCTCCGACGATGGCACCGATGAGCGCGAAGCCGAAGGCCACGTGCAGGCTGGCGATGATCCAGGAGAAAGCTGAGGGGATGACCACCTGGCGGGTGACCTGCCACTTGCTTGCCCCGAGGATCTCGGCGTTGGCAATGAAGTTCTTGTCCACTTCCCTGGTGCCCTGGAAGGCGTTGAAGAACACGCCGAAGAACACCAGGACGATGACCAGCATGACTTTTGACATCAGGCCAAGGCCAAACATGACCACGAACGACGATCCGAGCACGATCCGGGGGACGGCGTTGACGACCTTGAGGAACGGGCCGATGACCTCGGACAGGAACTGTATCCGCCCCATCGCAACACCGAAAACGATGCCGAGGGCGGTGCCGATGAAGAAGCCAATGAGGGCTTCTTCAATCGTCACCGTGATTTGCTGGCCCAGGGAACCGTTGTCGGTACCCTGGGTGACCCAGATATAGAGCTGGTTCACGATGAGGCTGGGCTGGCCATACAGCAGCGCATCGAGTACTCCGCCGCGGACCAGCAGTTCCCAGCTGCCCAGGAGCACGACGACGATGCCCAGTTGGACTGCCAGAACCTTCAGCCGGCGTCCGGCAAGGGATCTTTTCCGGCCCTGGGAATGTGCCTGGGCGGATGGTTGGTGTTCCTGGGCGGTCACGTTGTTCTCCAGGCTGGTGGTGGTCATTCTGCTTCCTTTCCATCCGGAGTGACGCTCCGCGTTGTCTGGGCGTAGGCGATGTCCACTTCCTCGCGGAGGGCCTCCCAGATGTTCTGGTAGATCTCGTTGAATTTCTTGTCGAAGCGGATTTCCTGCACGGCGCGGGGCCGGGGCAGGTCGATGTGGAAAGTCGCCTTGACTCCGGCGGCCGGTCCGGCGGTCAGGACCACCACCTTGTCGGCGAGGGCGATGGCTTCCTCAAGGTCGTGGGTCACGAAAACCACGGCGGGTTTGCTTTGTTCCCACAGGGTCAGCAATTCGGTGCTCATCTTGGCCCTGGTCTGCACGTCCAAGGCACTGAACGGTTCATCCATCAGCAGCAGCTCGGGTTCGTTGATCAGGTTCTGGGCCAGGGCTACGCGTTTGCGCATTCCTCCGGAGAGCTGGTGGGGGAAGTTGCTTTCAAAGCCTGCGAGCCCCACCCTGCGGATCCAGTCACGGGCGTCGCGGTAGGCCGTGGTCTTGGCGACTCCCCGGTACCTGGGACCGGCAGCCACGTTTTCCAGGACGGACTGCCACGGCAGGATCGCGTCAGTCTGGAACATGAAGCCGGCCTTGGGGGTGATGCCGTTGACGTCTTTGCCAAAGACGCGCACGGAACCTTCGGATGCCCTTTCCATGCCCGCCGCGAGGGTCAGGGCCGTAGACTTGCCGCACCCCGTGGGCCCGACGATTGCACAAAATTCTCCGCGCTCGACCCGCAGGTCCAGATTCTTCAGCGCCGTATAGCTGGACCCGTCGGGGGTCCTGAATCTCTTGGTTGCTGCTGTCATTTCGATAGCCGCAGACGTGGCTAAGCCCCGGCCATTCGTTCGTGATTCGGACACCGTCGTCACTCGAATCCTCTCCTCGTTTTCGTTGGCTTGCGTGAAGTGGATCACCTAAGCTGTGTTGAGCTTAGAAAGAGATGGCAGGTGCTGAAACACTTCTGTAAGTTCTGCGAAATAGCCGCGATGTTGCACGTTTTGTTCAGGGTGCCGACGGCGGACGCCCGCCACGCCGGCAGTCCCGGCTCCGGCCGCCGGCTGTGAGAAGGCCACGGATCAGGCACCTGCTGCTGTCCGCCCGGGGACGGACCCGTACCCTGACCGCACAGATCCTGGTCTGGATGCTGTCGATATTGGTGCTTACAGTGACTATGGGCGGCATCCTCTTCAGCCTGATCAGCAACCAGACCCTGGAGCGTCAATACCAACTGCGGGCGCTGGGGATTGCCGCGACGGTGGCCCAGATGCCGGAGGTGGCCGCGGCGCTGGCAACAGGCGACCCGGGCCACTCGATCCAGACGCTGGCAACCCGGGTCCAGACTGAGGCCCGGCCGGACTACGTAGTGGTGACCGACAGGAACGGCGTCCGGTACTCCCACCCGAACCCGGACCTGATCGGACGGACCCTGGAAGAGCCTGTAGCGGTTCTCGACGGCCAGAACCACGTCGGCACGAACCAAGGCAGCCTGGGAGCGTCCGTAAACGCCAAGGCACCCATCCGCGCCGCAGACGGCAGCGTTATCGGGCAGGTATCGGTGGGCATCCTCGAAACAGTGGAGAACACAGAGGTGGCGCAGCAGATTTGGCTGATCGTCGGGTTTTCGGTCGTGGTGCTGCTCATCAGTGCCTCCGGTTCACTGGCGCTCGGCCGCCGCATCAAGAGGGTGACCTTCGACCTCGAGCCAGCCGAAATCGCCTCCTTGCTGCAGGAACGCGAAGCCTTGCTGCATGGCATCCGGGAAGCGATGATCGGCGTCGACGACGACGGGCGGCTCACGGTGATCAATGAGGAGGCCCGCCGCCTCCTGCACCTGGAAGGAAGCACCATCCTTGGCCAGCCCCTGCATGACCTCCTTCCGGTCGGAAGGCTCAGGGATCTCCTCACCGGGCAAATTGACGGCACGGACCAGGTGGTGATTACCGACGACGCGCTGCTGGTGGTCAACCGCATGCCCGTCAATCTCGGCGGCCGCAGCATCGGTGCCGTGGTGACCCTGCGGGACCGCACCGAAGTCGAAGCGTTGGTGCGGGACCTGCGCTCCATGCGGGGCCTGATAGAAGCGTTGAGGGCGCAGGAGCACGAGTATGCCAACCGGCTTCATGTGGTGGACGGACTGCTGGAGATGGGGGATGTGGATCAGGCGCGGCGTTTCGTATCAAAGATTTCTGACATGTCGCGTTCCCTGGGCGAGGGGCTGCGGGCCCGGGTTGAACCCCCGGAACTGGCTGCCCTTTTGCTGGCCAAGATCACCGTCGCGGCTGAACAGGACGTACAGATCACCGTTACTGAGGATTCCAGGCTGGACCAGACCACCGCCAGCCACCAATCATTGCTGACGATCGTGGGCAATCTCCTGGACAACGCCGTCGACGCGCTGGCCAACACGCCCGAGCCCCGGGTGGTGACGATCCAGTTCGACGATGCGGACGGCGTCTTCATCGCGGTGCGGGACAACGGCCCGGGTGTTCCTGCCCATAGCATTGAGCAGGTCCTGGTGGACGGCTATTCCACCAAGGAAGCCCGGCCCGGCATGCGGCGGGGGATCGGACTGGCGCTGGTGAGCCGGATCGTCCGGCGGGCGGCCGGAACGCTGGATGTCTTCCCCGGGCCCGGCGGGCACTTTGAAGTGTGGCTCCCGGCCGACCCGGCCGACCCAGCCGACCCGGGCCTCACGGAGCCGAACCCCGGTAACCCGTATCGCACCGGCCAAAAAGAGGAGGACTTCAATGATCAGAACGCTGGTAGTCGATGATGATTTCCGGGTGGCGGCCATCCACGCCGCACGGCTGGCAAGGGTTGAGGGTTTCGAGTGTGTCGGTGAGGTGTACACCGCCGCAGCAGCACGTGAGGCCATCGGCCGTCTGGATCCGGAATTGCTCCTCCTGGACGTCCATCTGCCGGACGAGGACGGCATCTCACTGCTGCGCTCTTTGCAGGCTGCAGGAAGCCAGGTCGACTGCATCATCATCACCGCAGCACGCGATCTCGCCACGGTCCGGTCGGCCATGAGCAGCGGAGCCGTCTACTACCTGGTCAAACCCTTCAGCTTCGACCAGTTGCGCATCCAGCTCGAGGCCTACCGCCGCTGGCGGGACGAGCTGGAGTCATCTGCGCGCGGGGACCAGGCCACCGTTGACAGCCTCTACAACCTGCGCCGCGCCGCCATCCAACCCCCTGCCGGCCCGGCGCCGCGGCTCCAGCCCACCATGCAGAAAGTCTTCGACGCCGTCCGCTCGTCGCCAAAACCGATAGGCGCCGCGGACATTGCGGACCAGCTGGGCGTCAGCCGCCCCACCGCGCAGCGCTACCTCGGTGCCCTTGAACGCAAGGGACTGATCTCCCTCGATCTGGCCTACGGGACGACGGGGCGCCCCATCAACTCCTATACGGCCACGGGAAACGCTCCCTGACAGGCGCCGTCGCGTGAGCCAGGCCCCCTGGGGTCTCCGGTGCCCATTGACGGCCGGGGGCGCCGGGGCCAAACTGGCGCTGTGCCAAGGTGCCGGCCACACCGCGCCGGCGCCGGGCGTTTCCAAGGAGAAACCGATGCCCACCGTAGAAGAGAATATTTTCATTGCCCGCCCTCCCCAGGAAGTCTTCAATTTCCTGGTGAAGAGCGAAAACATCCCCGTGTGGGATTCCTCGATTGTGCATGCCGAGACGGTCGGGGACGAGCCCGTCGGGCTGGGCACGCGCGCCACGGGCACCAGCAAGGTTGTCGGAAGGAAGTTCGACTGGACCACCGAAGTGGCGGAATTCGAGCCCCCGCGCCGCTTGACCTCCAAGTCCGTGGGGGGACAGCTCGACTTCACCGTCACCAGCACCCTGGAACCCGAACGCGACGGCACCCGCCTCACCTATCGGATCGATGCTGCGTCAGGGCTCGGCGGGGTATTCGGCAGGCTTGGTGACCTGTTCGTGGAGAAGGCCCAGGCCCGGACTGTCCGCGCCAACCTGGAGACGCTGTCCGAATTGCTGGCTGAGCACCCCGAACTCGGCCAGGATGAAGGCTGAGTCATAAAAGGTTGAGCGGGGGCTAGCTAGCGGAGGCCCGCGCCCATCTCAACTCCCCGGTTTACTTCAGTCCCGCCCCCGGAAGCAGTTCTGTGGCGCCCAGCGAATCTGCAATGAACGCGTAATCCCAGGCACGTTCACGCCACTGCACGTACCGCCCGGACGCACCGCCATGGCCACCGTCCATCTCGATCTTCATCACGACGGGCTGGTCCCCGGTGGTCTTGTTGCGGAGCTCCTGGACCCATTTGGCAGGCTCCACGTAAAGCACCCGCGTGTCGTTGAAGGATGTCACGGCAGCAACCTTGGGATAGGCCGCATCATGGACATTCTCATACGGCGAATATGACTTCATGTAGGAATACACCTCGGGGTCGGTAATGGGGTTGCCCCACTCCTCCCACTCCAGCGCGGAGAGCGGAAGGTCGGGGTCGAGGATGCTGGTCAGCGGGTCGACGAACGGGACCTGCGCCACCACCGCGGCATACTTTTCCGGAGCCAGGTTGGCCACGGCGCCCATGAGGAGCCCGCCGGCGGAGCCGCCCAGCGCGGCAATCCGGGACGGGTCCACCCACCCGGAGTTCGCCAGCCAGTCGGTAGCGTCCACAAAGTCGGTGAAGGTGTTCTTCTTGGCCAGTTTCTTGCCGTCCTCGTACCAGTGCCTGCCCAGCTCGCCGCCGCCACGGATGTGCGCGATGACGAACACCACGCCACGGTCCAGCAGCGACAGCCGGGCAATCCCGAAGCCCGGATCCATGCTCAACTCGTAGGAGCCGTACCCGTAGACCAGCCCGGCCGCCGTCGAATCCCTCCGGACGGCCTTGTGCCGCAGCACCGAGAGCGGGATCTTCGTGCCATCCGCGGCGTCGGCCCATTCCCGCGTGGCCACATAGTCCGTGGCTGAGTAACCGCCCAGCACCGGGCTTTCCTTGCGCAGCAGCAACTCGCCGGCGGGCTGCTCCGGCGTGGGCAGCACAAAGTCGTACACCCGCGACGGCGTGAAGTAGGAGGTATAGCCGAGCCGGATCACGGGCGCCTCGTAGTCCGAGCCGCCAACCCCGGCAGTGTAGAGCTCCTCATCGAATGCAGGCTCCACCGGGGCTTCCTGCGCAGGGCTTCCCAGGCCGGCCAGGCCAATCACCTGCACCCGCTCGATGGTGTCCTTGCGGACGGACACGATGAGATGCGTTGAGGTGACGCCGGCGCCGTTGACGCGCACGTCGTCGGAATGCTCGACGACGGTGTCCCAGTGCTGCTCTCCCAGCGGCTTGGTGAGCTCGGCCGGGTCAGCCAGGGAGACCATGGAGTTGATGGCGCCGCGGTTATGCGTCAGCAGGATCCGTTCGGATCTTTCGCCGTCGGGGCCGGCAAGCAGGAACGGCTCCGCTTCGTAGAGCAGGCGTTCATCGCGGGAAATCACGGTGGTGAGGGTCCCCGCGGGGTCATCGAAGCGAAGCAGCCGCGTCTCGCTGTATTCGGAGCAGCCGATGCCCAGCACGAGGTGGCGCCTGTCAGAGGATAGCTCGAAGCCCAGCCACATGGCGGCGTCGTCCTCCTGGTAGATCACCTCATCGTCGGGGACCGGCGTGCCCAGCACATGCGATTTGACCTGGTACGGGCGCCAGGAATCGTCCACAACGGTGTAGAAAATGCGGGTGCCGTCGGGCGAGAAGGAAACGCCGTAGAAGATGTTCTCGATGACGTCGGGCAGCAGCTCGCCGGTCCGGAGGTCCTTGATGTGCAGGGTGAAGCGTTCGTCGCCTGTATTGTCCACCGCATACGCGTACAGGTTTCCGTCGACTGTGACAGCTGAGCCTCCGACGGAAAAGAAAGGCTTTCCCTCAGCTTCGACGTTGCCGTCCAGCAGGACTTCCTCGCCGGGGATCTCGACGCCGGCCTGCACCGCCGGGGGAGTCCAGTCGGCCACGGGATTGCCGGTATTCGAGGCCCTGACGCGGCACTGGATACCGTACTCCTTGCCTTCCGCGGAGCGGCTGAAGTACCACCAGTCGTCCTTGCGGTTCGGGACGGACAGGTCTGTCTCCTGGGTGCGGCCCTTGATCTCCTGGAAGATGGCTTCGCGAAGGGGCTCCTGGTGCGCCGTGATGGCTTCCTGGTACGCGTTCTCGGCTTTGAGGTGCTCCACCACCTCGGGGGAATCCTTCTCCCGAAGCCACTCATAGTTGTCCACAAACGTATCGCCGTGGTGTGTCCGCACGTGGGGGACCTTCTTGGCGACGGGCGGGCGGACGGGAGCGCCGGCGTCGGCGGAACTGGCGGAATCCTGCAGCGGAGTCTGGGTCATGCCTTCAATATATAGACCCCGGCGGACAATGAAAGCGGCGTTCGCTACCGGGGTAGCCCCGCAAACGCTTCCTCACGTCCTGTTGATGTTTAGGGGACCCTTCCTCACATCTCGCAGATGATACCCAAACCT
Organism: Arthrobacter sp.; assembly: GCA_036565085.1. Lineage (GTDB taxonomy): Bacteria > Actinomycetota > Actinomycetes > Actinomycetales > Micrococcaceae > Arthrobacter. Next base: position 14,451 of record DATCNU010000174.1, on the reverse strand, counting down.
TTCTCACAAAAGGGTGGGAAGGGTTTGGGAAAGGGTTGCGAAAGGTGAGGAAGGGTCTGTTGCGCCCACCTAGTTGAGGAAACGGCGGGGGCGTATCCTGATCACGCGAGAAGACATCCGCCCAGCGTAAGAGGTGAATCCAATGACCATTCCGCCCGTGCACGAACCCGAGCCCTTCCCCCCGGAACCGGGCCCGGATCCCACATCGCCTGATCCGACTTTCCCGGGACATCCTGGTCCAGCCAGGCCCAGCCCGGTCCCGACGCCGGAACCTCCGGGACCGCTGCCGGTTCCGGATCCGGGTCCCGCGCCGCTGCGCCCGGACCCCACCCGGAGCTGACTAATGTGCCAACGGGTCAAGGATGTCGGTACGACGCCCACCAGGCCAACCATCCAGTAAATCCAGGCAAATTGGCTCGGCAGACCCCTTGCATGGCTTGTCCGCCGGTGCTAGAAAATCTATATCAGCCAATATAGATCGGCTGATATGGAAATGTGTTGGACCGTCTCTTACGAGGAGGGAAGCCATGTTGATGCGAACCGATCCGTTCCGCGAGCTGGACAGGCTGGCCCAGCAGGTCCTCGGCACGGTAGTGCGTCCGGCGGCGATGCCAATGGATGCGTGGCGGGAGGACCAGGAATTCGTCGTCGCCTTTGATCTGCCCGGCGTCACGGCGGATTCAGTGAATCTGGATGTGGAACGGGATGTCCTGACGGTGCGGGCCGAGCGGCCTGAACCGGCAGGCAAGGACACCGAGCTGATCGTCTCCGAGCGCCCATACGGTGTATTTAGCCGCCAAGTGATCCTTGGGGACAGCCTGGACACCGAGAACGTCAAAGCAAGCTACGACGCCGGTGTCCTGACCGTGCGGATTCCGGTCACCGAGCAGGCCAAGCCGCGCAAGATCGAGATAGAAACCAAGGAGGCGCAGCACCAGATTGCCGCCTAGTTTCAGCACAGGACCGGGAGGTCCGGACCTATGTTGACTGCCTTTCGGGGCGATAGCCATTCTGTGCACGCCACAGCGCCAGACAGCGCATCGGCAGTGGGCGCCCGTTCCTCCCATGAGGTGGCCCCCGGCATTTCCCGGGGGCCACCCCACGTTCGGGCGGCATACGGGCTCGGGCGGGACACATCCGGGGCAGGACACGTACCCCCGCCGGGGAGGGACGCCAGGCTGTTCAGGAAGCCCCGCCGTTCAGGGCGCGACTCAGGTATCCAGTTCCATCATGAGCGCGGGTATTTCGTCAGCCAGTTCGCGGGCCAGGAATCCCAGGGGGCCCAGCCGGCTGGCGAGCCGGTCGGCCGCGGCGGCGTGGAGGTGGGAACCCCAGCATGCGGCCTGGGCTTCGGTGGCTCCCCGGGCGCTGAGGCCCGCGATGGCCCCGGCCAGGATGTCGCCGCTGCCGGACGTACCCAAGCCGGCGTAGCCTGTGCTGAGCTGCCACAGTTCCGCATCCTCAGGCGCGTCAACTCCCGGAGGGCGGGCGACGAAGCCCTGGCAACTCACTACGGCCTGGTACCTCTCCGCGATTTCCGCAACGTCGGACTCCGGGGCGCCTGCCTCACGCCCCAGCAGGATTCCGGCCTCCGTGGGGTTGGGCGTCAGGATGAGCCGGCCGCTCCACGGGCCCAGTTCCGCCTCGATGTTGGGCAGGCAACCCAGCGCGCACGCGTCCAGGACGATGGTGGCCCCGCCGGGATCCCCGTGGCCGGATGGATGTCCCGTCTTCCCCACTAGCGCCAGGAGCAGTTCCTCGGTGCGGCCGAAGTCGTCCAGGCCCGGGCCGACCAGCACGACGTCGGCGGTGTCCAGGTCGGCGAAAATCCGCTCCAGGCCTGACGCGCGCACTGATCCGTCCGGTGTCTCCGCGAGGCCCGTGACTCCCGCTTCCGGAAGGGCGACGGCCAGCTGGACGGCTGCCGACTCAGCCACAGCCAGCGTGATCTTGCCTGCTCCGGCCCGGAGCGCTGCAGTGCCTGCCAGCAGAACCGCCCCGGGCGTGCTCCGGGCGCCGCCGATGACGAGGACCGTCCCGCGCGAGTACTTGTCCCCGCCGGCGGACGGGAGCCGCCAGCCGCGCAGCAGCGACGGTGTGACCGGCACGGCCCGGGAACCGGACCCGGCGCCAGCGCCCTCAGCGCGGGTGGACTCTGGCGTCTCCAGCGTGCTCGGTCACTTCGACGCCCTGTTCGGTGAGGTGTTCAGCCTGGTTGAAACTCTCAAGGGTCCACGGTCCCGCCCCTGAGGCGCGCACATACCGGGTGATGGAAGCATTCAGCACCGAGGTGGTGGCGGCGATGTCAAGCACCTGCTCCTCCGTCATGCCCTCCAGGATGTAGCGGAACAGCAGGATTACGGCGTCGTGGCACACCAGCATTACGCGGTGCCCCACACCCAAGCTGTTCAGCTCGCCCAGCACAGACCGCAAGCGCAGCGCCACATCGGCCCACGACTCTCCCCCGGGCGGCCGGTAGTAGAACTTGCCGAGCCAGCGCCGCCGCTCGGCTTCCTCCGGGAGACGCTTTTCCACCCCTTGCCAGGTGAGCATGTCAAGGATGCCGAGTTCGCGGTCCCGCAGCCGTTCATCAGTCCGGACACCAATCTGCCAGCCGGCCGTTTCGACGGCGATTTCAGCCGTCTGCCGTGCACGGACATACGGCGAGGACACGACGGCGTCCGGCCGCCGGTCGCCGGACATGGAACCAAGCGCCCTGCCCAGGGCGAGCGACTGCTGCTGGCCCGTCCGGGAGAGTGCGACGTCGGCATCCCGGGCCGGAACGGCGATCACCTCGACGCCGGCAAGCTGCGCCTTGGAGGCTGCAACGTTGCCCTGGCTCTCGCCGTGGCGGATCAGGATGAGTTCCACAGCGCCCGCCTCCCGGACCGCCTGCGTCATTCCATCGTTTCCCAAGACTTCACCCCGCCGCCAAGTCGCCCAAAACGCGCTGTGCCAAAACGTGCTGCGCCAAAACCTGCTGCATCAGAACAGAGACACTACTAGCCGCGTACCCGCCGGGGGAAGAAAATAACGGACGGCGACGGGCGTGTCTTCGAACCCGACCACGGGCGCAGCTGCCGTGCTGCGGCACTCTGCCGGCAGCTGGCAGCGTCGGCGTGGCCTTTCATTCCACAGTGACCTGTGAGACGATTTACAGCTGGATTTGCATCGATCAAATTTCCCCTCCCCTCTTCGTACCCTTCTGATTACAGGAGTCCTCCGTGGGCCTTGAGCAGCCGTTCATGCACAACCTCTCGGGCGTCTTCAGCGCTCCGATCCAGGCGTGGTCCGATTCCAGGGGGCAGTTGCGCACTTCGGGGGCGCAGGGGATCTACTGCGGCGACGACAGGGTTATCAGCGGAGCCGTCCTCACAGTGGATGGCCGGGAGCCGGAGTGGGTGTCCACCCAGCAGCATTCCTCCAAGCTGGTCGACTACATCTACTTTGTCCGTGCCGAGGCGGAGGTCGCGGATCCGCTGCTCTCCCTGGTTCGAAGCCGTAAGGCTGAGTCCGGCAGGATAAGGCCCGGCGAGGAGGCCGAAACCCTGACAGGGTGCTCCGGAAGCGTTGCGGAGACCATCAGGATTGAGTCCGCGCTGCCGCGCCCTGTCACACTCGGGGTACGGCTGACTTTGGTGGCCGACGGCACCACAATGGAGCAGGTCAAGCAGGGCGAACGCTCCACCCGCAGGGTTGAACCGACCTCGGGCACCTGGTCCTGGCGTGATGCGGACACCCTCCTGAAGCTCAGCGCCGTGGGAGGTGGCCGCGCCGCCACGACCAGCGTCTCCGAAAGCACCGTGACGGTGGAGTGGACTGTCGAAGTACGCCCGGGAGCCGCCGTGGAAATCGGCTGGGCGGTTGACCTGGTCGACGCCGATTCTCCAATGCTCGCCGGCGCTGGCGCGCCGATCGTTGCCCCGGCCCACTCTGACCAGCGCCTCGACAGGCTTCTCGAACAGTCAGTCAGCGACCTGAACAGCCTGCGTTTGGCGCATGCCTCGCATCCGAACGACACCTTCCTGGCTGCCGGCGCCCCCTGGTTTTTCACGATGTTCGGCCGGGATTCGATCATCGCGGCCCGCATGCTGCTGCCGATCAACACCGCCATCGCCGCCGGCACGCTGCGCGCCCTTGCGGGCCGGCAGGGGACCGAGACGGACCACACCACTGCCGTCCAGCCCGGAAAGATCCTGCACGAAGTTCGCCGGACGGTCCTGACCATGGCCGAAGGCGAACAGGCGCTGCGTCTGCCGCCCGTGTATTACGGAACCATTGATGCCACACCCCTGTGGATCTGCCTCCTCCATGACACCTGGAAAGCCGGAATGCCGGGCAGTGAAGTGGAAGAACTCCTGCCGAACCTGCAGGATGCGTTGACCTGGCTCCGGGACCACGGCGACCTGGACGGCGACGGCTTCCTGGAGTACCTCGACGAAACGGGCCAGGGACTGGTCAACCAAGGCTGGAAGGACTCCGGGGACGCAATCCGCTGGCATGACGGGTCCCTGGCGAAGGGTCCGATCGCCCTGGCCGAGGTTCAGGCCTACGCCTATGAAGCGGCCGTGGCCGGAGCGGCATTGCTTGACGCCTTCGGGCGGCCGGGAGCCGATGAGTGGCGGGACTATGCGGCGGGCATGGCGGACCGCTTCCGGGCGCAGTTCTGGTGCCGGGACGAATTCGGCCCCTATCCGGCGCTCGCGCTGGACGCCGGGAAGAAAGCGGTCGACGGCGTCACCTCCAACATGGGACACCTCCTGGGCACCGGCATCCTGAACGAGGAGGAAAAGCAGGCCGTTGTCCGGCGCATCATGGACCCCACCATGTTCTCCGGCTACGGGGTGCGCACCCTGTCCACGACCAACGGAGGATACTGGCCCACCCGCTACCATGCCGGAGCTGTGTGGAGCCACGACACGGCCCTGATCATCAAGGGCATGCTGGCGGATGGCTTCATGGAAGAGGCCTCCACGCTGGCCTCCGGACTCCTTGCCGTCGCAGAGGCCAACCACTGGCGGCTTCCCGAACTCTTTGGCGGACAAAGCGCGGAATCGCTGCGCACGCCGGTTCCCTTCCCCGCCAGCTGCCGCCCCCAGGCCTGGGCCTCCGCCAGTTCTGTCACCATCGCCGAAGCGCTGGAACCCAAAGTCTCGCTTAGGCTGCAGGGAGCCGGGGCGGCGTCGAATACACCATGAAGAGCACCGGCGCAGCGCCGGGCACGGGCGTCGGGAAACGCCCGCGGACCTACCTTTCGGGCGTGAGCGCCTGGGAGTAGACGACGGCTCCGTTGGCATTGCGGAGGCTGGCCGTGAACGTATCGTCCTCGCCCAGCTGGATGTGGCCGAAGAACTGGTTCTCGCCGTCGCGGGGTGATTCGCCGGGGAAGCGGCCTGCCTTGGCGAACACCACTTCCGGCCCGAACGTGCCGTCCATGGCATTGGGCCCGAACGACCCGGCTGCAATCGGGCCGGCCACGAACTCCCAGAACGGATCGAAGTCGGTGAACGCCGCCCGCTCGGGGGAGTAGTGGTGCGCCGCGCAGTAGTGCACGTCTGCCGTCAGCCACACCGTGTTCTTCACGCGGTTCCGTTTGAAGGCGCTCAGCACGCCGGCGAGCTCCAGTTCCCGGCCCAGGGGAGTGCCGTTATCCCGGTTGGAGACGCTTTCCTCGTTCACCGGGCCGTCGGGGACGATGACGCCGAGGGGGAGGTCGTTGGCGATCACCTTCCACGTCGCCTTGGACCTGGATACCTCTCGGATCAGCCAGTCCGCCTGCTCCTGGCCCAGAATGTGAGTCGCGTAGGGTTCCTTGCCGTCGGTGTTCGGGGACTTGAAGGTCCGCATGTCCAGGCAGAAGATGTCCAGCTGCGGTCCGCGGGGGATCTTCCGGTAGATGCGCGCGGGCTGGTACTGGCCGGCGTCGTCGAATGTTCCGGGCCGCCACAGAGCCGAGCTGTCGGCGATGGGCATGTTCTCCTGCCATGCCTGCCGGCCGCGGGCCGCGAGGGTGTTGACGTCGCGGACGGTGTAGCGGGCGTCATCGATGATCTGGTCGGGATACCAGTTGTTGTGGGTTTCGTGGTCGTCCCATTGGGCGATCACGGGCACGTCGGCGAACATGGCCCGCATGTTGGCGTCCATGGAGTTGTAACGGTGCCGGCCGCGGAATTCAGTGAGGGTCTCGGCTACCTTGGAGACTTCCTGGGTGACCAGGTTGCGCCACACCTGCCCGTCCTTCTCCACGACGGATTCGGCGATGGGGCCGTCGGCGTAGATGGTGTCGCCTGAGTGGATGAAGAAATCAGGGCGGGTGTTGAGCATAGCGGAGTAGCCGCGCATCCCGCCGATTTGCTCGTTGATGCCCCAGCCCTGCCCGGCGGTATCGCCGGTCCACACAAAACTTTGAAGCGACGACGACGACGAGTCGCCCCCGGTGTTTCCGTTGCCGGTATTGCCACTGCCGTTGTTGCCGCTGCCGTTGGGTGCAGTGCGGAAGGTGCCATTAACCGTTTCACCGGCGGCGCCGCCGTCGTCCTCGAAGCTGATCTCGACGGCGAAGCGGGTGTTGGCCGGGAGCTTGTCCGCATGGATTTTGGCCGTGAAGTCGGATGCCTGGGTTGCGCGGGGGCCGCGGAGGCTGCGTTCGAAGGCTCCGGGCCCGCGCAGGACGGCGCCGGCGTCGTCCACCGCCCGGAGGGTGGCCGTCATGCGTCCAGTGTCCGAGGCACGCGACCACAGCACTGCCGAATCCGGGGTGACGTCCCCGGTGGCGATGCCGCTGGGCAGGGTGAGCCGGTTGCGGACCAGGGGAACGCCGGAGGGCCTGGGGCTGGCCTGGGCAGCGGCGGGGGCGGCTGCAAAAGCTGCTGCGAGGACGGAACTTTTTACGATGGTGCGGCGTGAAATGTCAGTCATGCTTTTTACTCTGGCGCGGAGGCATGAACGGAAGAACGCGGGCCAATTAACGTCAAGGCCCCGGCCGGTGAACGGGCCCGGAAAGGCACTTGACACCCGGGCCGGAACGCCGGCTACTTATAAGTAGCCTTAGCAATAATTCAGCGTGAGAGGATCGACACAGCTGTGGCAGAGGACAAGCGCCCGGCGGGCAAGCACCCAAAGGAGTTCGGAATGACCGGCCAGGATCTGATACCCAGCGGCTCCCTGCGGCACCTGCTGTTGCCGCCGACCTTCGGGTTGCACGCCACGCAGGCCGCCGAATTCACAGTGCTCTCCGTTGAAGTCTGGACCACCGGCCTGGTGGTCAACATCCAGGTGACATCGGCAACAGGGACCTCGGCGCCGGAGATTGCCGTTGAGGATCATCGGGGCACGGTGTACTCGCTGCAGGGCTCGGCAACTGTCGGGTCCAGGAACCTGCAGGTCTTCACTCCGTCGGTGCCGCCCGGGACCAGGAGCCTGACCATCAGGTCCACGGACGGTGGCCGGCTGGTGGTTACCTTTGCCGTGCCGCCCTTCGCCGGCCAGTATGAGCTTGCCCGGGCCGGATGACGCTGCCGGATGACCCTGCGTCAGAGCCCGTTGGCGGCCGCGTACTCGGCCAGCCTGCCGTCCCTCAGGGCAGCGGCCACGCCCGCGATCCCTCCGTAGTCGGGGAGCACGATGGACTGACCGTCCGGGCTGGTTCCCACCCCGGCTGTCGGCAGGGTGATAAAGGTGCAGGCGTTGTAGTCGATGCCGCGCATGCCGTAGGCGAGGATTGCCACGGACATGGCGTCGAAGCCCTGGTCCACGGTGAGCCAGGGCCCCGAAAGGCCCACCAGGCTTCGGACCACGTTGGGGTCGTTCATGGCCCCGCCGTTGGTCAGCCTGGCTAGCAAGGCACGGAGGAATGTCTGCTGGTCGCGGACCCGCTGGTAGTCGCCGTCGACGAACGAATAACGTTCACGGACGAACTCAAGCGCAGCCTGTCCGTCCAGGTGGTTCAGGCCCTGGGCGAAGACATGGTGCGTATCGACGGAGGCCTGGAACGGGATGGGGACATCCACATCGATGCCGCCGAGTGCGTCCGTCAGGGCCCTGAACCCGTTGAAGTCCAGCATCAGCGTGTGGTCGATGTGGGTGCCCAGCAGGGACTCCACGGTCCGCACGGTCATCGGGATGCCGCCGATCCCCAGGCCGGCGTTGATCTTGGAGCCGCCGTAGCCGGGAATGTCCACCCACAGGTCCCGCATGATGGAGACGACCTGGACGGTATGTCGGTCCGCGGGGACGTGGACCAGCATGAGGGTGTCGGAGCGGTGGTCCGAGTATTCACCTGTGGCCTCGGTGTGCGCTTCCTGCTCCCGGGCGCTGCCGCGGCTGTCACTGCCGATGATCAGGACGTTCATGGCCGCGGCCGGAAGCTCGGGGATGGGCTCCGGCGGCGGGGGAGGGGCAGGGGTCGCGGTCTCGGTGGGAGTGGGCGTAGGCGTAGGCGTCGCAGTTTCGGTCGGCTGGGCGCTCTGGGTTGTTGCACTCGTCGGGGGGCCTGCCGGACGGTTGAAGACAAGGGCGGCCACAGCCACCCCGACCACCAGGACAAGTGTCAGGACTGCGGCGAGCAAGCGCCGGCGTCGGACGTTGGCGTCCGGTGACGGGCCGGACGGTTCAGGCGCGGATGGTTCTGGGCCGGTCGGGGTGCTCACGGTGTCTCCATGGGATCAGTTTCCGCCCTGAAGCCCGTTTGCCGCTACGTAGACGCCCAGCGTGTCGTGTGTGGTGCCCATGTCCAGGAAATTAGCACCGGCGCCCGGGCGCCGCATCAGGGGAATCCGCAGGAAACCCGCACAATGGATCCGCGGCAGTAGACAGCGGTCAGCAAACCCCGTTCAATAGGCCCCGTTCAATGAACCCGGTCAATGAACCCGTTCAATAAGCCCCGGCAAAGAGGCGACGACGGCGGCACCGCCTCAGGCGGGAAGGTTCAGCCGTGCGTGGCGCAGGATGGAGACGATGGCGGGGGCCAGTTCGTCTTCCATCTGGCGGTAAGTCTCCGGCCCGCGGCGGTAGGGGTCGATGATGTCGTTCTCGGAGGAGTGCGCCGGCAGTGACAGGTGCCGGACCGAGGCGGCGCGTGCAGGAAGCGCGCGCCAGAAGGCGGTGTTGGCTGCTAGCGGATCGGCATCGTGCGCCGTCCGCACTGAATCAGCCGGAGAGGCTTCGGCACGATCGTCCAGGACATCGAGCATCCGGGCGAATTCCCGGATGGTGAAGGTGCGCCTGAGCAGGGAAGCGTCAAGTTGCAGCACCTCGCCGCGGTGGCCCGAGGTCATGGTGAGCACCAGGTCCGCTCCGCGCAGGATTTTGCTGGTCAGCTGGCGGGCGGCGAAGTTTTCGGGGTCGCCGCCGAAGGTGCGGACCATGTCCGCGGACGGCGGCTGCATGGGTTCGCCCACCATGGCCCGGGTGCCTGCGCTGGTCACCACGAATCCGCCCGGCGCCACCTGGTCCAGGCCCGCCTGCAGCAGCCGCTCGGCTGCGGGGGAGCGGCAGATGTTGCCCGTGCAGACTGTCAGGATCCTGACGGGTGCGGGGACAGATGCGGGGGATTCCACGGAGCTACTCTTTCCAGCCGGTGCGCGGACCTGTCTGGTCCGCACTTTTCAACTTAACACGCCGAGGTGCGGGTTGCCGCACTCGTGTTCCGGAAGCCCTTTTGCCAGGTAGCGGGGGTGTCCATACTTGGGGAATCAGGTGCCCGGGGCGGGGCCTGAACCATACGGGAGGTGCCACTGTGTCAGTTATGAGCAAGCCTTTCACATACTCCAGCGCCCTCGGCGACGCTGACCTGCCTGCCGGAACGTTCCATCTTGACGTGGCCTCGGGGCGCCTGGAATGGTCGGACGGCATCTTCCGGCTGCACGGCTATGAGCGCGGGGAAGTGGTGCCCACCGTGGAGCTGCTGCTGTCGCACAAGCACCCCGCCGACAAGGCACGTGCCGGGGAGATACTGGCCGAGGTCATCCGTGCGGGCGGACGTTTTTGCATTTACCACCGGATTCTCGATGTGCGGGGCCGCGTCCGCCGCGTGCTGACCTCAGGGGAGGGAATCCGCGACGCTGCCGGGAATGTGACCGCCGTTGACGGCCTGATGCTTGACCTGACAGCCACCCTGCGCCAGGAGACGGAAGAAACCGCGCACGACGCCGTTGAACGGGCCACCGCGACCCGACGCGTGATCGACCAGGCCCGGGGCATCCTGATGGGCAGGCTGCTGATCAGCTCCGATGCGGCCTTCCAGCTGCTCATCGACTACAGCAGCCATCGGAACGTCAAAATCTGGGTTGTTGCCGCGGACCTTCTGAACCGGTTCGATGATCCGGCCGGAACCGCAGGCCTGGAGGCTGCCGTCCGGGCCATCGAGGAGGGCGCGGCACCGCCGCAGCGGAAACCTGCCCGCAACAGGAGCTATGCCCGCAACGGGAGCTAAATGACGAAGTGCGTGGTGGGGGTGTTGCCCGACACTTTGAGTACCATTTCCTCGGCGATCTCGCGAAGCTTCTGGTTCCGGTGGCTGGAGACGTTCGTCAGTATCTTCATGGCTTCTGCCTGCGTGCACCGGTTTTGGCCCATGATGATCCCGCATGCAAGATCAATGGCCGTGCGGCTGCGCATCGCGGCGCTCATGTCATCCGCTGCGCCCTGCGCGGTTCCGACCTTCACGCCCAGCCGGATGGCCCTCCCTGCGAGGTCGCCAAAGTCGGTGGCCTCCCGGATGATCTCCTCGGTAAAGACGCCCGGGGCGGGTGCAAAGAAATTCAGCGCCACGGCTGAGCCCTCTCCGAGTTCCATCGGCACCCCGAGGGCGCTGAGGCAGCCTTCCTCCAGCAGCCGCTGCTGGTAGGCGGGCCAGCGCGGATCGGTGTGGACATCAGCCAGGAGTACAGGCACTTTGACCTTCAGCGCCTCGATGCAGGGGCCCTGGCCCACCTGCTGTTCGATCTTGTCCAAGTGAATGGCCTTGGGGCTGCTGCCGCCCACGGTCCTTGTTCCCCTGGCGCGTTTGAGGGTCACGCCGCACTCCACTGCCGTCCCTGTATTGCGGCTGAGGATGGATGCAGCCATGGTCGCCAGCCCGGTAAGGAAATCAGCCACGGATTCCGTGCCGATAATCAGGTCCTGCAGTTCCAGGAGCAGGCCGCGTTCCGGGGAAGTGGGGATAACCAAAGCTGTTCCTATCGGCTAGTGGGCTGAGGCGGGGGCAGGAGTGCCTGCTCCGGCCCTTCCGGCCCGGCGAAGCAGGATGTATCCGGTGATCGAAAGGATACCCGCAACGCCTTCTACGGCCGCGGTGACCACTTTTGCGGTAAACCAGACAGGCTCGTACATGGACGGGATCGGGCCGATGGCCGGGAGTTGCACGTAGCGGTACAGGATGATGGCTGCGAATGCGGACAGGGCCACCAGCGCCGCCACCAGGTAGGCCGGCCGGGACCCCCTGATCAGGACGTACAGGCCACCCAGGATCGCGACCGCTGCCTGGATGCGGAACAGGTTGCCCTGGCCGATGCCTCCGGGCGCAGCCTGCTGATAGCCGGGAGCCAGCTGAAGGTGGATAACGGCGCTGGTGAACAGGCCGCCAGCGATCAGCACCCGCAGCGCCCACAACGGGGACGTGGACCGGCTCTCCGCCGCCCGGCTCATTTGACTACCAGCGTCCCGCTCATCTGCGAATGGAACGTGCAGATGATGGCGTACTCGCCCGGCTCGTTCGGTGCGGTGAACGTGGCGGTTTTCCCCGCACCGACCTCGACGTCGAACCCGCCTTTGTCCTTGGCCGTGACAGTGTGCGGGGCAGAGTCCTTGTTGACGACCGTGACGGTGGCACCCGGCTTGACCGAGCCTGGCACCTGGTACGCGAACCCGCTGATCGTGATCGTTGGTGCCCCGGAGGAGTCCTGGGCCGCGGACGAAGTGCCGGCGGAAGTTGTCTGTGGGGCCGCCCCGCCGACGGTTGAACCGCACGCGGTCACGCCTGCCAGTAATGCTGCGGCGGCTACCGCCCAGACGCTGTTGCTCAGTTTCATGACCATTCCCTTTCCAGGAGTTGATCATCCACACGCCCGGCGGCGCTGTGTTAACCGATGATAGGCCGTTCCTCGGGCAGCCGGAAGAGCCTGGGGCGCGAGGAAAGCGCCAGAGAGGAAGCCAGGGCCACAGTCCCGATGCGCCCGGTGAACATCAGCGCCATCAGCACCCATTCGGCCGACGGCGGGAGGTTGGAGGTAATCCCGGTGGAGACTCCTACCGTGCCGAAAGCCGAGATGGCTTCGAAGAGGACCTTTTCCAGGCTGTAGTTGGTGAATATGAGCAACAGCAGTGTCCCGCCGACGACTGCTGCCACGCCGAGCAGTGCCACGGAGAGGGCCTGGCGCTGGGATGAGGCGCTGATGGACCGGTGGGCTATCGTCACTTCGTCACGGCCGCGCACCTCGTTCCAGATGGAGAAGGCCAGCAGAAGGAAAGTGGTGACCTTGATGCCGCCGGCCGTGCCGGCGCTGCCGCCGCCGATGAACATCAGGATGTCGGTGACCATGAGCGTTTCGGGAGAGGCGGAGCCGTAGTCGATGCTGTTGAAGCCTGCCGTGCGCGGAAACACCCCGCCGGCCAGCGATCCCAGGATCTTGCCGCCGAAGGAAAGATGCCCCAGGGTCTGGTCCCTGTTCCATTCGAACGCGGCGAAGAGCCCGATGCCGACGACGAGGAGCAGGAGCGTGCCGTAGACGGTCAGCCGGAGATGGACGCTCCAGTCCTTTACCCTGAGGTCGGACCGGAGAAGCTGGATGATCACGGGAAACCCGAGCCCGCCCAGGACAATGGCGCCACAAATCGGGAGGATGATCCAGGGATCTTCTGCGAAGCCGATGAGGTTGTCGCTGTAAAGGGCGAAGCCGGCGTTGTTGAAGGCGGAGACGGCATGGAATGCCCCGTGCCAGAGCGCATCCCCGAGGTTCTGGCGGTCGTAGGCGAACCAGAACCGGCCTGTGAGCAGGACGGCGGTGACGGCTTCGATGCTGAGCATGATCCTGGCCACCCGGAGCAGCACGGAACGCACATCGCCCAGGTTGAGCGTCTGCGTTTCGGATTGTGCCACCAGTTGGCTGCGGAGGCCGATGTTTTTCCGGACCAGCAGTGCCAGGAGGGTGCCAAGTGTCATGATGCCGAAGCCGCCCAGCTGGATGAGGGCCATGATCACGGCCTGCCCGAAAGGCGTCCAGAACGTCGCGGTGTCCACGGTTGCCAGGCCGGTGACGCACACGGCGGAAACCGAGGTGAAGAGCGCGTCGATCACGATGTTGGAGTCGTCCCCCGTGTGCGATGCCGGGAGCGCGAGCAGCGCAGCACCCAGGGAGATGACGGCCAGGAACGCCAGCGGAACGGACCGGACCGGGTGGGACAGGAACCGCCGGAGGGCACTTTCTGTCCGGTCTTTGACGACCTTTTCGTTCATTGCCTTCTTGTTGACGGCTCTCAGTTCCTGGGCCACGGCATCAGCCCACGTGGATGCCGGGGCGGCGGTCAGGATCGGGTTCGTTTTCCCGAATGATCTCGCGGACCACAGGTGCGGTGTCGCCGCGGCCCAATAGCAGGTAGCGCATGAGGTGCGCCAGCGGGTTGCCTTCGGCCCACTCGAAGTACGCGTGCGGCCGGACACCCGTCGCATCACGCAGCGCCAGGAGGATGGCGGCGATGGCGTTGGGCGCCGCCGGGCTGTCCGCGCGGAGCACGCGGTGCCCTTCCACCTCCACGCCCCGGACCTCCAGGACCTCGCTGAAGCCGGACGGGTCCGTGATGTCGATTTCCAGGAATATCACGTCGGCCGTCCCGGGCACGGGGTTGGTTTCCCGCTGCACGGTTTCCTTGTCCTTGTACTCGGCGGCGTCCCGGTCCTGGGGCCGGTTTGCGATGAGGTTTATCCGCCCGTCGAATTCAAGCGTGTCGGTGATGAACCGCCGTGCGTCCTCATCGAATTCGATCCGGTCCACGCGCAGCTCAGTGGTCCGGCTCACCCGGGACACCAGTGAAACAACCACGATGCCCAGGATGAAGAACCCGGAGATGGCGAGGCCGTCCGGCTTTTCGATAATGTTTGCGCCCAGGGCGTACAGGAGGATGAACGTGAGGATGGAGAATCCGACGGCGGCGCCCCGCCTTTTGCTGCGCGCGGCGGAAATGGTGACAGCCACTGAACCGGAGACCATCATGGCCAGGATGCCCGTCGCGTACGCCCCGGCCTGGGCGTTGACATCGGCGTTGAATCCGATGGTGATCAGGATGCTGATGGCTGTGTAGACCAGTACCACCGGCCGCACGGCCCGGCTCCAGTCGGGGGCCATCCCGTAGGACGGCAGGTAGCGGGGCACGATGTTGATGAGCCCGGCCATCGCGGAGGCGCCGGCGAACCAGAGGATCAGGATGCTGCTGACGTCATAGGCCGAGCCGAAACCG
>DATCNU010000173.1:0-14398 GCA_036565085.1 Arthrobacter sp. | reverse complement strand
TGCCTCAAGCGATACCTCGCCCGCCACCTCTACCGCACCCTCAACGCCCTACACGCCCTACACGCCCCCGACAGTGCGGTCCCGACCGCGGCTTGACAGATATAGAAGATTCCGATTTTTCCCGAGTACTACGGCGACCCCTATCCGGCGCTAAGGTCTTTGGCCAGGCTGGGCATGCCCGCAAGGCTCGCACCCTTTCGGGCGTCCGCTTCGCGGCCGGCTCCTGGGTCCAGTACGGCCGTCGCAGAACTCCGGACGCCCTGGCCCTGTCTCACCGTCCAAAGCCGGAATCCGCACCGGCGCACCCTAAACGTGAATTTGCGTACCAATCCTCCTCAGACCCCCGTGCTGAGCGGAAAGTGACTGCCGAGTTGATCAATGCCTTTAAACGGGTCTCGGGCAAAGAGAACATTCTCTTCTCGATCGCAGAAGCGGCGCTCGAGAAGCCTGACGGCGCGGTGCGGTCCGTGGTTTTCCCGGCTGTTACTGGCGGTGAGCAGACGTTGCGGGAGCTGGTTCACGAGTTCAAAACGAAGGGCCCGGTGTATCGACGCACGGTGCAGACCACGTTGAGATCGTCCTACACCGGCCACTATCGGCGCGGACTGATGGCTCTGCTGGAGGTCCTGGAGTTCAGGAGCAACAACACAGCACACCGCCCGGTAATCGATGCGTTGGCCTTGATCGGCCGGCACGCCACAACCAGGAACCTCACATACTTTCCACTTGGGGAGAGCGTGCCTGCCCACCGGGGCGCCGCCGGTGACTGGGCTGACCTGGTTTACAAGACAGACACCCGCGGCAGGCACCGCGTCGCACGGCTGGTGTATGAGGTAGTCACATTCCAGGCGTTGCGGGAACAGCTGCGCTGCAAGGAAATTTGGGTCGTCGGGGCCTGTTCCTGGCGCAACCCCGATGATGACCTGCCCCATGATTTCGACGCCCGCCGGACTGAAAACTATCGGGAGCTGCGCAAGCCGCTGGATCCCACCGCATTCATTGAGGATCTGCGAAATGAGATGAGCGCTGCGCTGGATGATCTCAACGAGGCGGTTCCGACGCTGGATTGGTTGGAAATCACAGACCGGGCCTCGGGTGCAATCAAGCTCACCAAGCACGAGGCGGCACCCGAACCACGCAACCTGCGGCGTGTCAAGGCTGAGGTGCAGCGGCGCTGGGGAACGGTCGCCCTGATTGACATCCTCAAGGAAGCGGTCCTGCGCACCGGATGTCTAAACGAGATCAGCGCAGTCGCAGGCGGCGGCACTCTGCCCGTCGAGGTCCTGGCCGAGCGGTTGATGCTGGCCATTTACGCCTACGGCACCAACACCGGCATCCGTGCAGTTGCCGCCGGCGGCGGCCACGGACACACCGAGAATGAAATCCGCTACGTTCGCCGCCGCTACCTCACCACGGACACGGCCCATGCTGTCGCGATCGGAATCGCCAACGCCACGTTTGCGGCAAGACAACAGACGCTGTGGGGCGAAGGCTCGACGGCGGTCGCCTCGGATTCGACTCATTTCCGGTCCTACGATCAGAACATTTTCACCGAGTGGCATTCCCGCTACGGTGGGCGTGGCATCCTGATCTACTGGCATGTCGAACGAGGGTCAATGGTCGTGCACTCCCAAACGCTGCGTGCCTCCGCCTCCGAAGTGCACGCGATGGTCGAGGGTGCCATTCGGCACGGGACGACGATGAAGGTCGAAGGAAATTACGTCGACACTCATGGCCAGTCGGAGATCGGCTTCGGCATCACCCGGCTGCTTGGCTTCGATCTGCTACCGAGAATCAAACAAGTCAACAGGATCAAGCTCTACCGACCGGCAACCGGCCAGCCCGACGCCTACCCGTTGCTGACACCGGCTCTCACCCGGCCGATCCGCTGGGATCTGGTCGAACAGAACTATGACCAGATGATCAAGTACGCGACGGCGATCAAGCACGGTACTGCCTCGACTGAGGCGATCCTGCGCCGGTTCACTCGATCGGCGTCCCACCCCACTTATCAGGCGATGCTTGAAATCGGACGCGCGCAGCGCACGATCTTCGTCACCAAATATCTGCGCCGGCGTGAACTCCAGCGCGAGATCACCGAAGGATTGAATGTTGTGGAAGCGTTCAACGGCGCCAACTCGGTGATCTACTACGGCAAGGACGGGGAAATAGCCTCCAACCACAAGGAAGAGCAGGAAATGTCCGTGCTGTGCCTGCGGATCCTGCAGGCCGCATTGGTCTACGTGAACACGCTCATGCTTCCAGACGTCCTCGCCGAAAGCAAATGGGCAGGCACACTCACACCCGAAGACCGCCGCGGCCCCACGCCCCTGTTCTGGCAGCACGTGCTGCCCTACGGCGAAGTGAAACTCGATATGACGGCCCGCCTCAGTATCCGAACAACCACCACACCCGACAAACCGACAACCAATCCCGGCGACGGCAAGTAAGAGGACGAAGCAGGGCGCTGGTGACAGCACCGTTATCAGCGCCCCTTCATCCCTGGGTGCATGCCGACCAGGTCGCTCCCGGCAAGGCGCGAAAAGATTGACTCTGTGCACGTCAGACGGCGATCGTTCGGTTTATGCCCGTTAAGAATCCGTCAAGAAAGTAGCCGGAACCGTTTCTGGAGCACTAAACGATGTTTGATGTAAGCGAGAGCATGCAGGGGACCGGATTCCCCTGCATGCGAAAAGACAAGGGGAGCATCGCCGAGGAGTCTGGGGCGGCGCTGGTTTTCCTTTTGGCTGGATGTAGCGGCTTTCTGCCGGTGATTAGCTTTGTTCGTTCGGCTGAGGAGATGTGGGAGCACCGGTGTGTTGAAGTGCTTAGAGAGGCGAATTCCTGGCCTCGGGAGGCGGCACGGAAAGCGGCTCCGACGGGGAATTCCCTTCTGCCGGCGGAGCGCTGGATGAGCCAGCTGGGGTCTGACGGCCCCAGTGGAGTCCAGTACATGGCACTGCCCGGTGCCGTGGCGGGGTATGGCGATCGCGGGGTGGAGGGCGCGGCATACGGTTCGCCTGGCGGCTACCTTTTCAGGGACAACTCTGGCGATGGCTGGTGGATTATCTTCCAACGCTCCGCGGACGATGTCTCTTCCCGTGCCCGGGTTCACGGGGATGTCCTGGCGTGCAGCGCCTCGCATGGCGAGGCGGTTCGGATTCTGGTGCTGGCCGCGGATGTCCTTCAGCACGATGCAGACGCCGCGTTCCGGGAAGGGGCACCGTCCTCCTTTGAAGATGCCGCCGGAGTCGCTGCGGGCATCCCTGCCCGGAAGGGGTAGGTCTAAAGATTGCGGGGACTGAGCCCGGCGCCCCGGCCATGGGGGCACGAAACTGGTGCGGATGTGTTTGAGGCGGGGAGACAGAGTCTCCCCGCCGTTTCCGGACGGACAGCCGCCGCGTTCAGCCGACGTGGACCCAGGGGCGCCGGGTGACGTCGGGTTCGGCTTCGCGGAGCACTTCGCGGGTGACGGGGGCGATTTCGCCTTCGCCCAGGAAGAGGAAGCGCAGGAGGTTGGTGACGGGGTTGCCTTCGGTCCAGCGGAAGTAGATGTGGGGCATGAGGCCTGTGACGTCGCGGATGTGCAGGAGCACGGAGGCGATGGTGTTCGGGACGACCGGCCCGTGGACTTCCAGGATCCGGTATCCGTGCCGGACCACGCCCCGGACTTCGAGTTCCGTTTCGAAGTCGGAGGAATCGTCCACGATCACTTCCAGGAACAGGGCCTGCTGGTCCACGGGCAGGTGGCTGACCTCGATCGCTGAGGTGAGCTTCTCCCGGTACGCCTCGGCCGTGAGCCGGAGCGGTTCGTGGGAAATGATGGCCAGTGGCCCGTCCAGCACGTCGGACATGAACTCCAGCGCCTCGCGGTCCAGGTGGACGTGGGTGGCATGCAGCTCGAAGGAGCGCCGGACCCGGGACAGCAGTGAGATTACGATGATGCCCGCGATGAACACGGCGGCGATCCGGATCCCTTCGGGACGTTCGAAGATGTTCGCGATCGTGGTGTAGATGAACACGACCGCGATGATCCCGAACCCGACGGTGCGTTTGCGCTGTTTGCTGCGCCGGGCCGAGAGCGTCACGGCCACCGCGGCCGAGGTCATCAGCACCAGGACGCCGGTCGCGTACGCGCCGCCCTGGGCATCGACGTCGGCGTTGAAGAGGAAGGTGATCAGGAACCCGATGAGGGTGAAGACCAGCACCAGGGGCCGGACGGCCTTGGCCCATCCGGGGGCCATACCGTAGCGGGGCAGGTAGCGGGGCACCAGGTTCAGCAGCCCGGCCATGGCCGAGGCTCCCGCGAACCAGAGGATGGCGATGGTGCTGATGTCGTACACGGTGCCGAACCCGACGCCGAGGTATTCGTGGGCCAGGAATGCCAGGGCGCGGCCGTTGGCCTGGCCGCCGGGCTGGAATTCCTGCTCCGGGATGAGCACCACGGTGATGAAGCTGGTGGTGATCAGGAAGGCACTCATGATGACCGCGGCCGTGGTCAGCAGCCTCCGGGCGCCCTTGATCCGGCCGGCGGGGTTCTCCTCGGTGTCGCTGGCATGGCCCTGGATCTGCGGCATGACAGCCACCCCGGTTTCGAAGCCGGACAGGCCCAGCGCCAGTTTGGGGAAGACGAGCAGGGCGATCCCGATCACCATGAACGGGTCGCCGTGCGAGGTGGACAGTGCCCGCCACCATTCGCCCATGGCAAGGGGCTGGGTGAACACCTCAAACAGCGTCACGGCGACGACCACGACGTTCAGTCCCAGATACAGGACGACGAGGGTGACTGCAACGCCGATGGCTTCCTTGAAGCCGCGCAGGAACACCGCGGCCAGCAGCGCCAGCAGGAAGAGCGTGATGAGCACGTTCTGTCCCTGCAGCCAGCCCGGGACCATCGGGTTCTGGATCAGGTGCGCGGTGGCGTCCGCGGCCGAGAGGGTCATGGTGATCATGAAGTCAGTCGCAGCGAATCCGAGGAGGACCAGGACGAAGAGTTTCCCGCCCCAGCGCGGCATCAGCCGCTCCAGCATGGCAATGGATCCCTCACCCCGGTGGCTTTCGCCGGCCACCCTGCGGTAGACGGGCAGTGCCCCGAGCAAGGTAACGGCGACCAGCACCAGCGTGGCCAGCGGGGAAATCACCCCGGCCGCCAGGGCCGCGATGGCCGGCTGGTAGCCCAGGGTGGAAAAGTAGTCCACACCGGTCAGACACATCACCTGCCACCATGAATGTTTCTTCAAGTGGGAGTCGCTCACCGCACCCGGGCCCTGATGGGTGCCCTTGCTGTCCTGAAGACCGAACAGCAGCCAGCTTTTCAGCGCCGCCTTTGCCCCGGGCTTCGGGGCCGACGGGTCTGCCGGCGGCCTGCTCAACGTAGTCATCCATGCCTTTCCGCGCGCTGCACCGCACCGCGATCACTGCCGACCATAACACTGCCACAGCGCCGGGACGCCGCTCTTAACGGATTCTTAACGCCTTGTTTCAACACGTTCGCACTGCCCGTGGCACGGCTGTTGATTCCGGGCGCGCGGCCCGGTCTATGGTTTGAAGCGGTAGCCGACCCCGGCTTCGGTCAGCAGATGGCGCGGGCTGGCCGGCTCCAGTTCGAGTTTGCGCCGCAGCTGGGCCATGTAGACGCGCAGATAGTGGGTTTCCTTGGCATAGGCGGGTCCCCAGACCTGGGTCAGGATCTGCTGTTGGGTGACCAGTTTTTCCGGGTTGCGGATGAGTATTTCCAGGATGTTCCACTCGATCGGTGTCAGGCGGATGTCCTCGTCGTCGCGGCTGACGCGCCGTCGGGCCAGGTCCACGGTGAACGCCGCGGTCGTGATGGCCGGGACGTCGTGGGTCTCGACGGTGCGGCGGGTTACGGCGCGCAGCCGTGCCAGGAGTTCATCCAGGCCGAAGGGCTTGGTGATGTAGTCGTCCGCCCCGGCGTCCAGGGCGTCGACTTTGTCGTTGGAGCCGTGGCGTGCGGACAGGACGATGACGGGTGTCGGGGTCCAGCTGCGAAGCCGCCTGATGACCTCCACGCCGTCGATGTCCGGCAGGCCCAGATCCAGGATGATGACATCCACGGGGTGCCGGGCGGCCTCGTTCAGGGCCGAGGTCCCGTCCTTGGCGGTGTGGACGGTGTAGCCGTGGGCGTGCAGATTGATTTGCAGGGTACGCAGGATCTGCGCTTCGTCATCGACGATCAGCACGGAAGTCATGGTGTTTTTTTCATCTCGCCGGGCAACTGGACGTGTGGCTTCTTCGTCCAGGGCTTGAGTCCGGATTGCGGCCGCGCGGCGGACGCCTCCGGCGCGCCGTCCCAGGGTGTGCCGGTGGACAGGGGCAGGCGGATGACCATGGTGAGTCCCCCGCCGGGGGTCTGTTCGGCGGTGAGTGTGCCGCCCATGGCTTCGAGGAATCCTTTGGCAACCGCGAGCCCCAGGCCGACGCCTGTGGTGGAGGGGACATCGTCGAGTCTTTGGAAGGGCCTGAACATCGTCACGACGCTTTCGGCGGGTATGCCTTGACCGTGGTCGATGATGCGCAGCTCACCGGTCGGACGGCCGTTGATGGTGGCGTTGCCCAGGCCGCCGGCCGTTCCGACAATAACAATGTCGGAATCCGGGGCGTATTTGTGGGCGTTTTCGACGATATTGGCGATGACCCGCTCAAGCATGCCGGCATCGGCATCAATCTCGGGCATGTTGGGTGCCAGATCGACCCGTACTGTTCCGGCGGGGACGCCGTGCAGGGCGCCGGGGAGCACCTCGTACCACCGGAGTGGCCGCAGCAGCGGGTTGACCGAATCGCTGGTAATCCGTGACATGTCCAGCAGGTTTCCCACGAGCAGGTCCAGCCTGTCGGCGTAGTCCTCGATGGTGGCCAGCAGCTCCCGCTCCACCTCCGGAGGGAAACGGATCCCGGTCTGGCGCAGGCTGCTGACTGCGAGCTTGATGCCGGCCAGGGGCGTGCGCAGATCGTGGGACACGGCTCGGAGAATGGCGGTCCGCATCGTGTTGCCCTCGGCCAGGCGGAGGTTTTCCCGCCGGCTTACGGTCAGTTGCTGGCGTTCGCGCAGGGCGGCCAGGTGGGCTGCGAAGGCGCCCAGGAGGCGCCTGTCGCTGGCGGGCAGGGTGCGGCCGGCGAGGACAAGGGCGGTGTCGGCGTCTACGTGTTCGACGTTTTCGGCTTCGGAGGGTGAAGCGGGAGGATTTTCGCCTGCCGCGGCGGTGCGGTGCCAGGTTTCGTCGCCTCCGGCGGCGCCTGGGCGGCCCGGGGTCTCGGCGGTGAAAAGCGCTGCGCTACGGACCTGGAAGACGTCCATGGCCTGTTCCAGCAGGGCCGTCACCGAATCACCGGAACGTACGGCACCGCGTGCCAGTTCACTGAGGGTGACGGCTTCGACCCGGGCCCGTGCTGCGTCTTTGGAGCGGCGCGCTGAACCGTCCACGACCAGGGCCACGGCGGTGGACACCCCGACGAATACCAGCAAGGCCAGAACGTTCTGCGGGTCGCTGATCGTCAGTGTGCCCACGGGAGGGATGGAAAAGTAGTTCACCAGCAGGCTGCTCCACAGGGCTGCCAGGATCGCCGGCCACAGTCCCCCCACCAGGGCAACGGCGACCGACCCGGTGAGCTGGACCAGCACGGCCGTGGCGACGTTCGGTTCCGGGTTCAGTTCCAGCAAGAACTGCAGCAGGACCGGAAGGAGTACGGCCAGGGCGAAACCGGCCGTCGCACGTCTTCGGCCAAGAACCCCTTGCTGCCGCCGCCCCGAGCCTTGGGCACCCAAGGGGTGGGAGACCATGAGCACATCAATATCCCCGGACCCGCGCACGACCCGCGCTCCGATGCCGGCCCCGGCAAAGAACCGTGTCATGGCCTTGTGCCGGGAAACACCGACGACAATCTGGGTGGCGTTGACGCTTCGGGCAAAGTCCAGCATCGCCTGCGCCGCGTCGTCTCCGGCGACCGTGTGGTAGCTCCCGCCGAGGTCTGCCACCAGCTGCCGCTGGGCCTCCAGGGCCTGCGGGGATTCGGCGCTGACGCCGTCGGACGCCCGGACGTGGACGGCCAGGAGGTCACCGCCGCTGACCCGGGTCAGGGCGCGGGCGGCCCGGCGTATCAGCACTTCCCCTTCGGGGCCGCCGGTCAGCCCCACGACGATCCGCTGACGGGCAGGCCAGCTCGCGTCGATGCCGTTTTCGGCCCGGTAGCGGGACAGCCCTTCGTCAACCCTGTCCGCCAGCCACAGCAGCGCCAGTTCCCGGAGCGCCGTCAGGTTTCCGAGCCGGAAATAGTTCGACAGCGCGGCGTCGATTTTGTCCGACGCGTAGATCTGGCCCTCGCTGAGGCGCTGGCGCAGGAGTTCAGGGGAGATGTCCACCAGGTCGATCTGGTCTGCCCGGCGGACGATGTCATCGGGAACCGTCTCGGACTGTTTTACCCCGGCGATGGCGCTGACCACGTCTCCGAGCGAGGCCAGGTGCTGGACGTTCACGGTGGAGTGGACGTTGATCCCGGCGTCCAGGAGTTCCTCGATGTCCTGCCAGCGTTTTTCGTGGCGGCTGCCGGGGATGTTGGAGTGGGCGTACTCGTCAACGATGGCCGTGACGGGTTTGCGGGCCAGGACCGCGTCAATGTCCATCTCCTCGAACGTGGATCCGCGGTAGGCCAGGAGCTTGGGCGGGACTATCTCCAGGCCATCCATCAGCGCCCTGGTGCCGGCGCGTCCGTGGTCCATCGCCAGGCCGACGACCACGTCGTGGCCCTTGACGACCAGCCCGTGGGCCTCTTCGAGCATGGCGAAGGTCTTGCCGACCCCGGGGGCTGCCCCGAGGAAGATCCGCAGCGTTCCACGTGCCATGTCGTTATTCTTTCATTGCGCGGGGCCGTTACCGCGCGGCGAGGGCAAGGTTGAGGGTGGTGACGTTCACTGAGGGCTGGCCCAGGAAGGCCTCGAGCCCGGACGTGGTGTTCCGGTCCACCAGGACAAGGACCTCGCCTTCGCTGAGACCGTGTGCCGCGGCCACCCGCGGAGTCTGGAGGCGGGCATAGTCGACGGAAATCTGCGGGTCCAGTCCGGAGCCGCTGGCCGTGACGGCGTCCGCGGGCACCCGGGAAACGTCCACCTTCTCGGACGCCGCGACGTCGGCTCTGGCGGCCTGGACGGCCTGGACCAGGTTGGGGTCGTTGGGTCCGAGGTTGCTGGCCGAGGAGGAGGCCGGGTCCCATTTCACGGCCGAGGGGCGGGCGTGGAACCACGCCGGGTCCTGGATGCCCTGATCGTCCGCTTTGGTCTGGACGATCAGTGAAGAAGCGGCCGGGTTTCCGGCGGGATCCTTGACGATCGAGCCGTTGGCCCGGGCAGGGGCGATGACCTGGCCCAGGCCGAAGACCGCCACCGGGTAGAGCAGGCCCAGGACAAGGGTTGCCAGGACCAGGAACCGCAGTGCGGTTCCTGCCTGCCGGAGGTATCCAAGGAAGGTGTTCACGGGTGCGTTGCTCCTAGCCGATGCCGGGGATGAGGGAGATGAAGACGTCGATGATCTTGATGCCGATGAAGGGTGCGATCAGGCCGCCGAGGCCGTAAATCAGCAAGTTCCGGCTCAGCGCCTGCTGCGCGGAGACGGCGCGGTATCGGACTCCCTTCAGGGCAAGCGGGACCAGGGCGATGATGATCAGCGCGTTGAAGATCACTGCCGACAGAATGGCCGAGGCCGGTGTGGACAGGCCCATGATGTTCAGCAGCCCCAGCCCCGGGAAGGTTGCCGTGAACAGTGCCGGGACGATGGCGAAATACTTCGCGACGTCGTTGGCGACGGAGAAGGTGGTCAGCGAACCGCGGGTGATGAGCAGCTGCTTGCCGATGCCGACGATGTTGATGAGCTTGGTCGGGTCCGAATCCAGGTCCACCATGTTGGCCGCTTCCTTGGCCGCCGGCGTTCCGGAGTTCATCGCGACCCCGACGTCGGCAGCTGCCAGCGCGGGGGCATCGTTGGTCCCGTCCCCGGTCATCGCCACCAGGCGCCCTTCGTCCTGCTCTTTCTTGATCACGGCGAGTTTGTCTTCCGGTGTGGCCTCGGCGACATAGTCATCCACACCGGCCTCGGCGGCGATGGCGGCCGCAGTAATCGGGTTATCGCCGGTGATCATGACGGTTTTGATGCCCATCCGGCGCAGCTCGGCGAAGCGGTCCCGCATGCCGGGTTTGACCACGTCGGCCAGATGGATCACGCCCAGCACCCGGGCGCGGGCCGCGCCGTCCGCGGCAGGATCAACGCGGGCGACCAGCAGAGGAGTGCCGCCCTGGCCGGAGATGTCCTGGACGTAGGCGTCGATCTCGGGCGGGACGGATCCGCCGAATTCCTTGACGTAGGCGGCCACCGCCGAGCCTGCCCCCTTGCGGATCATCCGCCCGTCCAGATCTAGGCCGCTCATGCGCGTGGTCGCGCTGAACTCGACCACCTCGAAGCCGTCCGTGGTTCTCTGCAGCTCCTCCAGCGCGGGTGCGGTGACTCCCTGCCCGGCCGCCAGATCGATGATGGAACGGCCCTCGGGCGTGGAGTCGGCCAGGCTGGAAAGCCGGGCCGTCCCGATCAGCGTGTCCCGGTCGGTGCCGTCGGCGGGGAGGAAGGCCACCGCGCGGCGGTTGCCGTAGGTGATGGTTCCGGTCTTGTCCAGCAGCAGGGTCGTGATGTCCCCTGCGGTTTCGACGGCCCGGCCGGAGGTTGCCAGGACGTTGTGCTGGACCAGCCGGTCCATGCCGGCGATCCCGATGGCCGGCACCAGTGCCCCGATGGTCGTCGGAATCAGGCAGACGAGGAGCGCGACCAGGACAATGGGCGACGGTGTCGCTCCGGCCAGCGCGGCGAACGGGGCCAGCGCCATCGTGACCAGGACGAACACGATCGTCAGGGAGACCAGAAGCACGTTCAGGGCGATTTCGTTGGGGGTCTTTTGCCGGACGGCGCCCTCCACCAGCCGGATCATCCGGTCGATGAACGTCTGCCCAGGCTCCGCGGAGATGCGGATGACGATCCGGTCCGACAGGACTCTGGTGCCGCCGGTGACGGAGGACCTGTCGCCGCCGGATTCGCGGATCACGGGTGCCGATTCGCCGGTGATGGTGGATTCGTCCACACTGGCCAGGCCCTCGATAATTTCACCGTCGGAGGGGATGGTGTCCCCTGCTTCGCAGACCACCAGATCCCCCTTCTTCAGATCGGTTCCGGCGACGTCCACCGTGGAACCGTCCTCGAGGCTGCGGTGGGCGGTCACGCCCTGCCGGCTGGCCCGCAGGCTGTCCGCCTGTGCCTTGCCGCGGCCCTCGGCGATCGCTTCGGAAAGGGTCCCGAACAGGACCGTGAGCCACAGCCAGAAGGTCACGGCGACGCCGAAGAACGTCGGCCGGCCGATGCAGATCAGGCTGCACAGGACGGCTCCGGCCAGGACGGTGAACATCACGGGCGAATGGACCATCTGGCGCGGGCCGAGTTTGCGGACCGCCAGCGGCAGGGCTTCGAGGAGAGAGGCCATGGTCAGCCTGGCAGGCTTCTTCGTGTGGTGCTTGTGCTCGCCGGGGGTGCCCAGGGGATTGCCGTCGGCGAGCGTGGGTACTGCGAGGTCTGCCCGTTGCGGGGTCATCGGATAAGTCCTTCTGCCAGCGGCCCCAGTGCGAGGGCCGGAAAATAACTGAGAGCGGTGAGGATCACCGTCACCGCCAGGAGCAGGGATCCGAAGAGCCAGCCATGGGTCGGCACGGTCCCGGCAGACTGCGGGATGCGGCGCTGCTGCGCCAGGGAACCGGCCAGGGCCAGCACCAGGACGATGGGCAGGAACCGGCCCAGGAGCATGGCCACGCCCAGCATGGCGGACAGGTAGGACCCGGAGGTAGTGATCCCGCCGAAGGCCGAGCCGTTGTTGTTCGCCCCCGATGTGAACGCGTAGAGGATCTCGCTGAACTGGTGCGGGCCGGAGGAGGGCGCGTTGGCCACAATGTCCGGGAGAAGGACCGTGATGCCGGTCAGGGCAAGAACCAGGGCCGGGGTGACAAGAATGTACATCGCGGCGATTTTCATCTCCCGCGGGCCGATCCGTTTGCCCATGAATTCCGGGGTCCGGCCGACCATCAGGCCAGCGATGAACACGGCGATGATGGCCAGGATCAGCATCCCGTACAGGCCCGAGCCGGTGCCGCCCGGAGCCACCTCGCCCAGCATCATGTTCAACATTGCTGTGCCGCCGGCCAGCGGAGGCAAAGAATCATGCGCCACGTTGATCGCGCCGGTGGAGGTCAGAGTGGTCGCGGCGGCGTAGATGGCGCTCGGTGCGCCGCCGAAGCGTTGTTCGAACCCCTCGCCGAGGCCGCCCGCTGCGGCGGTGGCGCTTCCCTGCGCCGCGGCGACGCCCCACCCCATCAGCGTCGTGGACGCCAGCCACAGGGATCCCATCACCGCGGCGATGGTGAAGCCCTGGCGCCGGTCACCGACCATCCGCCCGTACGTGTACGGCAGGGCGGAGGGTATGAGCAGGATCAGGAAGACCTCGAAGAGGCTGATGAAGACGTTGGGGTTCTCAAACGGGTGCGCCGAGTTGGCGTTGAAGTAACCGCCGCCGTTGGTGCCGAGAATCTTGATCGCCTCCTGTGACGCGACCGGGCCGCCCGGGATGCTCTGGTGGACGCCGGTGGCCTGGTTGATGACGTCCGTGGCCCAGAAGTTCTGGACGACGCCGCCGACCATCATGACGAGGGCGGCCAGGACGGCCAGCGGCAGCAGCAGGCGGAACGAGGTCCGGGACAGATCGACCCAGAAATTCCCCAACCGGTCCGTCCTGGTCCGGGTGATACCCCGGATCAGGGCGAGCACCACCACGATGCCGACGGCGGCGGAGAGGAAGTTCTGCACAGCGAGCAGGCACATCTGGACGAAAATCCCCACGGTCGCCTCCGGCGCGTAGGTCTGCCAGTTGGTGTTCGTGGCGAACGAAATGGCCGTGTTCATGGCCACCCACGGGTCGACCCCGGAAAGGCCGTTGCTGCCCGGAAGCAGCCCCTGAAGACGCTGAAACCCGTACACCAGAAGAATGGACACGGCGGAAAAGGCCAGGACGCTGCGCAGATAGGTGGACCATTTCTGGTCCGCGTCGACATCCACGCCCGCCAACCGGTAGAACAACCGCTCCGGCCGGCTGTGTTTCGTCCCGGTGAAGACCCCGGCCATATAGACCCCGAGCGGTTTGTGCAGCAGCGCCAGGGCCAGGATCAGGACACCGACCTGGACGATGAAGGAAACAGTACTAAACGTCACGTCCCGCTCACCACTTCTCGGGGTGCAGCAGGGCGGCGACGAGGTAACCGAGCAACGCCAGGCCCGAGGCCAACAGAACAGCCCACATCACGGCATCGAACGTCATCGACCTGCCCCCGTCCCGTCGCCGAGGGCGCCGACCATTTTGGCCGCCAAATTGCCAATCCACATTACGAAACCCATTGACACCACGAGAATCGCAACGACAGCCACATCGGCCATCACAAAGTCCTTTCATCAGAACCATCCAAAGGGGATACCGCCAGTCAACCCCCCGGATCCCCTGGTGACGGACGTTTTGATGCCTTCTTAACGCCCCAGGGCCGAATCTTTACGGCTTCTTAACGGCCGCGACCATAGCGCCCACCCCAGAACCCGGCAGGAGAACAGAAATTCAAGAACACATCCCGGCTCCGGTGCGGTTTTGTCGGATTCATACAACGTCCCGAACCCCGCCCACATCCAAGGAAGTGAAACACCCGGAGCCGGACCTTAACAAAGTGGCGACACGCCGCCGAATTTCGTTCCACAACTATTCCCCAAAGGCCGTCCCACAGAGAACGTACGAAACTAACTTTCGATACAGTGGGCTCATGGATATTGGGTACGCCCGCGTCTCGACCGCGAAACAGGATCTCGACCGACAGATCGACGCACTACGCGGCGAGGGCATCCCCGCCAAACATATCTACGTAGATAAGAAATCCGGATCCACCACGAATCGCCCAGGGCTCCACGAAGCCCTCGACGAGGCCCGCGACGGGGATGTGATCTTCCTTGAGATCGACGTCACCGACCCGTCAGGGTTCAGCGACATCCTGGAGGTGCGGGGGATCGAGGTGGACGGACACCGGGTCCTGCGGGCAGAGAGTCCGGCGGCGCCCAACGCGATCGCCGCCATCCTGCTGGCTCTCCGGGATGCCACCGGAGTCCGGCCCCACGCGTACTTCGAATGGGCTGAGGGAAACCCGCTGGTCCACCTGATGCGCTACCTGCTGCTTGGCCGTGGTGACACAGCCCCCGTGGTCCGCGAAATCATCCGCGAGAACGAGCCGGACCCGGATCTCAGGCCGGGAATCCACGTCGGATGAGCA
>DATCNU010000172.1:0-62140 GCA_036565085.1 Arthrobacter sp. | reverse complement strand
CATGCTGTGGCCACGGGGCAGGCTGACGGCGTCTTCATCGCCCGGGCCGCCTTGCGGGACCCGCACTGGTGGCTGCGCGCTGCCTTTGAACTCGGACACGACATCGCATGGCCGCCCCAATACGAACGTGCCAGGCCGCGGAACTCCTTCTAGGGACGCCGGGTCTAGGGTGGCAGTATGACTGCTCCGCATCCTGATCCGGTGGTGCACGCCGCCCCGGTTCCCGCCCTGTCCATCCGTGGCCTCGCCAAAAGATTCGGCGGAAAAATCGCCGTGGACGGCATCAGCCTGGATGTTCCGGCCGGATCTTTTTTCGGCATCGTCGGTCCCAACGGCGCGGGCAAAACCACCACATTGTCCATGGCAACGGGACTCCTGCGTCCGGACTTCGGCACCGCCGTCGTCCATGGCGTCGACGTCTGGACGAGGCCGCTTGAAGCCAAGAAACTGATGGGCATCCTCCCCGACGGGGTCCGGCTGTTTGACCGGCTCACGGGGGAGCAGCTGGTGACCTATGCAGGGCTGCTGCGCGGGATGGAGAGGGACGTGGTGTCCTCCCGCGTGGCGGAGCTTCTGGCGGCCCTGGACCTGAGCGAGGACGCCGGGACACTGGTGGTGGACTACTCGGCAGGCATGACCAAGAAGATCGCCCTCGCTTCCGCCCTGATCCACGCTCCGCGCCTGCTGGTGCTCGATGAGCCCTTCGAATCTGTGGACCCCGTGTCCGCGACGAACATCCGGGCCATCCTGGACAGGTACGTTGCCTCCGGCGGCACGGTCATCGTTTCCAGTCACGTGATGGACCTCGTCCAGCGCATGTGCGATCACGTGGCGGTGGTGGCTGCCGGCCGGCTGCTGGCCGCCGGCACGGTCGACGAGGTCCGCGCGGGGGCCTCCCTCGAAGACCGGTTCGTCCAGCTGGTGGGCGGCCGGAACCACACGGAAGGCCTGGAATGGTTGCGCACCTTCTAAGGCTCAAGCTGACGCTGCTGCGCAACGGCCTGCGCCGGAGCCCCTGGCAGCTGGTGGGCATGGCGTTGGGCGGCCTCTATGCGCTGGGGCTCGTGGCCGCGCTTGTGGTGGCACTGGTGTTGCTCCGCAGGGCGGATGCCGGACTTGCCCAGACCGCCGTGGTGCTGGGCGGTTCCGCGGCCATCCTGGGCTGGGGCATCATTCCCGTGGCAGCATCGGCGTCAGACATGACACTCGATCCTGCCCGTTTCACCACCTTCGCCATTCCCATGCATGAGCTGCTGGCCGGACTCGCCCTCGGCGGCCTCATCGGCATCCCTGGCGTGGCCACCGGGCTCGTGGCCCTCGCCACGGTGTGGACCTGGTCCCGCGGCGTGTTCCCGGCCCTGGGGGCACTGGCCGGGGCCTGCCTGGGCGTCCTCAGCTGCATCGTGCTGTCCAAAGTCGTGACCACAGCAACCGCCAGCCTTGCAGCCTCGCGCCGGTTCAAGGACGCCAGCGGCATCGCCTTCATGGTTCCCCTGGTCCTGACGGGACCCATCGTGGCAGGCGTGTCACGGGGAATTTCAGCCTCCGCCGGCTTCCTTCCGGAGCTCGCCCGGACCCTGGCCTGGACACCTCTTGGCGCGGCGTGGTCCCTCGGAGGCGACCTCGCCTCCGGCCGGCCGGGCGAAGCGGCAGCCAAGCTGCTGATATCCCTGGCCACGCTGGCCGGCCTTGCCTGGTGCTGGAAGCTCCTCCTGGGACGGGCCATGGTCAATCCGCCGTACGCCGGAAGCGGGAGCCGGAAGGGTGGGAAATTGGGCCTGTTCGCTGTCCTCCCAGCGACGCCAGCAGGGGCCGTGACAGCCAGGTCCCTCACCTACTGGCTCCGGGATCCCCGCTACGCCGGTTCACTGGTGGTTGTTCCGCTGTTGCCCGTCCTGTTGCTCTTTCAGGGCAGCCAGTCCGGTAACTACGGCAGCCTTGCCTTTGCCGCACCGCTTGCTGCTTTCCTGCTGGCCTGGTCCATTTCGGCTGACGTCTCCTACGACAACACCGCATTCGCGCTGCACCTGGCCACGGGGGTCCGCGGCGTGGATGACAGGCTGGGCCGGGCCATCGCCTGCCTGGCTATCGCACTTCCGGTGGTGCTGGTTTTCGCCGTGGGACACTTTGTGCTCACCGGCGGCTGGGAGGGGCTGCCCGGCCAGCTCGGACTGAGCCTCGGTATCCTCTTGACGGCTCTGGGGCTGTCGTCTGTAGTCTCTGCCCGCTACACCGTAGCCGTTCCGTTGCCGGGGGACAGCCCGTTCAAGAAGCCGCCGGGCAATGTCGGCCAGACCATGGCCGTACAGTTTGCCGGCATGGCGATCCTGGCCGTCCTGGTTCTGCCTGAAGCGGCACTCCTCATCGCCCAGCTGCTTACCGGCAACCCTGTGTTCGGCTGGATCAATCTCGCTGTGGGGCTGATACTGGGACTGGTTTTCTTTGTTGCCGGAGTCCGGCTGGGCGGACGGTGGCTTGATGCCCGGGGACCCGAATTGCTCGCGCAGTTGACTGTCAACCGCTGATTCCTCCACTGATTCCGCACCAGAAACTTCACACCAGAAAGGCGGTTGGCCATGGAAGTAGTCATCCTTCCGGGTAACAAGGAGATCGGAAAGCTGGCGGCTGACGCCATCGAGGCCCTGCTGCGGCGCAAGCCGGGTGCAGTCCTGGGACTTGCCACGGGATCGTCGCCCTTGCCAATCTACGACGAGCTGGCCGCCAGGCACGAACGCGACGGATTGGATTTCAGCCAGGTGCAC
The DNA here is from genome assembly GCA_036565085.1 of Arthrobacter sp. GTDB lineage: Bacteria > Actinomycetota > Actinomycetes > Actinomycetales > Micrococcaceae > Arthrobacter. Next base: position 59,378 of record DATCNU010000172.1, on the reverse strand, counting down.
GCCTTTGCCCTGGACGAATACGTCGGCCTGGAGCCGGGCCATCCGGAGTCCTACCGCGAGGTCATCCGCCGTGAATTCACGAGCCGTGTGAATGTTTCCCCGGAAAACGTCCACAGTCCGGACGGGGCTGCCGCTGACCTTCCGGCCGCGTGCCAGTCCTACGAGGACCTGATGCATTCCCTTGGCGGGGTGGACCTGCAGATCCTGGGGGTGGGGACAGACGGGCACATCGGTTTCAACGAACCCGGTTCGTCGCTGGCGTCCCGGACCCGTATTAAGAGCCTCATCGAGCAGACGCGGCGAGACAACGCCCGGTTCTTCAACAGCCTGGCCGAGGTCCCGCACCATGTGGTGACCCAGGGCCTGGGAACCATCCTTGAGGCCAGACACGTGCTCCTCGTTGCCACAGGTGCGCAGAAAGCGCAGGCAGTCCGGGATTTCGTCGAAGGGCCCGTGGCGGCCATCTGTGCAGCCTCGGTCCTGCAGTTCCACCCGCACGCCACCATCCTGGTGGACGAGGCGGCCGCATCGTCCCTGAAGCTGGCCGACTTTTACCGCCATACGTACGACAACAAACCGGACTGGCAGGGCCTCTAGCTGGCCGGGCCGGCCAAACGGCAAACCGGCGAATGCTGCCCGCCTTTGGAACCGGTGCTGACCGCAAAACGGCCGGGCCGCCGTCGAACGTCAACGAACCGGAAAGGCTAAGATGGATGCCATGACTAGCATGACGGACCCTCTCGAAAACGACCCGATGCGCGAGCTTTCCGGGGCTGGAACGTCCACGGCCACGATAGAGCGCGAGGAGCTGCGGCAGGAAGTGGAGCCCGGTGACCGGGAGCGCTTCTCGCACTATGTGCGCAAGGAAAAGATCATGGAATCCGCGCTGACGGGTGATCCCGTTATTGCCCTGTGCGGCAAAGTGTGGACGCCGGGCCGGGACCCGCAGAAGTTCCCGGTCTGCCCGATGTGCAAAGAGGTTTATGAAGGCCTCCGGCCGGGCAACGACGGCGGCAAGGGTCCCGGAGGGGACTCGGGCAACGACAAGTAGTGACGGAAACACTCTTTGGCGGCCCCACGCTGCCTCCGGCTTATCCCGAACGCGCAGCCTGGGGAACCGCCCAGAAGCTCCGTGCCTGGCAGCAGGAAGCGCTTGATCTCTATTTCAGCACCAGTCCCAAGGATTTCCTGGCGGTAGCTACGCCTGGTGCCGGCAAGACCACCTTCGCGCTGCGGGCGGCATCCATGCTCATCGAGGCCGGGGCGGTGAACCGGGTGACGATCGTGGCACCCACGGACCACCTGAAGCGGCAGTGGGCAGATGCAGCCGCGCGGGTCGGCATCGCTATCGACCCCAACTTCAAGAATTCGGACGGGCAGCACGGCCGCGGCTTTGTGGGCGTGGCCGTAACGTATGCCCAGGTGGCCAGCAAGCCCCTGCTGCACCGCGCCAAGACGGAGGCGGCCCGCACCCTGGTGATCCTCGACGAGATCCACCACGGCGGCGAGGCACTGTCCTGGGGGGATGGGCTGCGGGAGGCCTTTGACCCCGCCGTCCGAAGGCTCTCGCTCACCGGAACGCCGTTCCGCTCGGACACCTCTCCCATACCTTTCGTCGAATATGCGCAGGACCGGGACGGTATCCGGCGCTCCAAGGCCGATTACACCTACGGATACGGCAACGCGCTGCGGGACCATGTGGTCCGGCCGGTGATGTTCATGGCCTATTCGGGCCAGATGCGCTGGCGCACCAGCGCGGGGGAGGAGATGGCCGCTTCCCTCGGTGAGGCTGCCGTCACCAAGGACATCACCTCGCATGCCTGGCGAACAGCGCTGAACCCCGCGGGCGAATGGATTCCCGCCGTCCTGGCCGGAGCGGACAAGCGGCTAAGCGAGGTGCGCAGGACCGTCCCGGACGCGGGCGGTCTGGTCATCGCCACCGACCACGAGGACGCACGGGCTTACGCCGGGCAGCTGAAGCGGATCACAGGCGAATCGCCCACCGTGATCCTTTCGGATGACGCCAAGGCCTCCAGCAAGATTGAGGCCTTCACCGCGGGCGACAAGCGCTGGATGGTGGCCGTCCGGATGGTGTCCGAAGGAGTGGATGTTCCCCGCCTGTCGGTGGGGGTCTATGCCACGTCGACGTCCACGCCGTTGTTTTTCGCCCAGGCCGTGGGCCGTTTCGTGCGGGCACGGAAGCGGGGCGAAACGGCGTCGGTCTTCCTGCCGTCCGTGCCGCAGCTGATGGCCCTGGCCAACTCGATGGAGGCCGAACGCGACCACGCACTGGACCGGCCGGAGAAAGAGGACGGCGACGGTCTCTTCAACCCCGAAGAGTCACTCATGGCGGAGGCCAACCGCGAGGACAAGGCGTCCGACAGTCTCACCAAGGGAAAGTTCGAGGCCCTGGACTCGCAGGCTTCCTTTGACCGGGTCCTGTTCGACGGCGGTGAGTTCGGCACCGGAGGAGAAGTAGGCTCCGAGGACGAGCTGGATTTCCTGGGTATCCCGGGCCTGCTGGACGCCGAGCAGGTGGGAACCCTCCTGCGGCAGCGCCAGCACGAGCAGCTCAACAGGAAGAACCGGAAGGCTCCTGCCGCGGCGGCGCCGGCTGGTCCGGCGCTTCCCGACCACCGGATGCTCATGGACCTGCGCAACGAGCTGGCCAAGAACGTGGCGGCCTGGTCTGCCAGGACCGGGACCCCGCACGGTGTGGTGCACACCAAACTCCGGACGGTCTGCGGCGGCCCTCCCGTGGCACAGGCGAACGAGGAGCAGCTCCAATCGAGGCTGCGAAAGCTCCAGGACTGGTTCATCGGCCGGAAATAGGCCTTTCAACCGAAACGGGCCGGTGCCGGAACAGGCCGGTACGGCCGGGCCTCCGTCAGGCGATGTCCACCCCGCCGAGTTCCATCTCGGCGATGGCGTCATCCAGATCCTCGGCGATCCCGGCCGTCAGCGAGCGGACGACGGTGACCGAGTAGCCTGCCTGGACGGCATCGAGGGCCGTGGCCATGACGCAGTAATCGGTGGCTATTCCCACCACCACTACATCCTCGACGTCGTGGCTCTGCAGCCAGTCGTCCAGCCCGATGGCATCATCAGCGGGTACCAGGGCGTCCAGGTCGCCGGGACCGGACAGGGCCCCCGGCTGGCGGTCTCCCGTGGGAACCGCGTCCTCCGGCGCCAACAGCCCCTCGAATCCCGAATAGGCTGCGGCGAACTGTCCCTTCTGGAAGTAGGCCTGGATGTATTCGGTGTCAAGATCAGGGTGGAGTTCCGCGCCGCGGGTACCGGCCACGCAGTGCGGGGGCCAGCTGTCTTTGAAGTCAGGGTTCCCGGAAAAATGCGCGCCGGGGTCGATGTGCCAGTCCTGGGTGGCCACGATGTGGTCGAACTCGCGGTGGTGGGCGTCCACATACTCGCTGATCGCGCCGGCGACGGAGGCACCGCCCTCCACGGCCAGCGAACCGCCCTCACAGAAGTCGTTCTGGACGTCAACGATGATCAGGGCACGGGACATCAGTTCTCCTCATAAATGGTGGGGATGGCGGGCTCGCCGCGCTGGAGCCGGTTGACCACTGCCGGCAGTTCCGCCATGGTCTCGGTGTGCCTCTGGCGCGCGCGGACCACTCCTTCGTGGCCGGTCCAGCCCGGCAGCAGTTCGCCGTTCTTCATGAACTGCTGCAGCAGGGGCCGGTCGTTGCCGTCGTCGTCCGGGCGGTGGCCGATTCCCACGATTTCCTGGGTGGCGGTGCCGTGCTCGTTGAGTTTCCGGAGCGCGTACTTGCGGCCGCCGGTGCTGATTTTGTTCAGGGCGGTTTTTGCCACCGGAATGAAGTCCCCGGCCGCGTCAGTGCGGCTAACGAGCTTGTAGACCATACTGGCCGTGGGTGCACCGGAACCTGTCACCAGTGAGGTGCCCACCCCGTAGCTGTCGACGGGAGCGGATTGAAGCGCGGCAATCGCAAACTCGTCCAGGTCCGACGTCACCACGATCTTGGTGGTCTCGTTGCCCAGCTGGTCCAGCAGCCGGCGGACCCACTGGGCCTGGGCCACGAGGTCGCCGGAGTCAAGGCGCACCGCGCCGAGCTTCGGCCCGGCGAGCGCCACCGCAGACCGGACAGCCTCTTCCACGTCGTAGGTGTCCACGAGGAGCGAGGTTCCGGCTCCCAGGGAGGCCACCTGGGCTTCGAAGGCATCCCGCTCGGTGTCGTGGAGCAGCGTGAAGGAATGAGCGGCGGTGCCAACAGTCTTGATGCCATACCGGATGCCTGCCTCGAGGTTCGACGTGCTGTCGAAGCCCGCGATCACAGCTGCCCGGGCGGCAGCCGGCGCCGCTTCCTCGTGGGTTCGCCGGGAACCCATTTCAATGCAGGGCCGGTTGCCTGCCGCAGTGATCATCCGTGACGCCGCCGACGCAATGGCACTGTCGTGGTTCAGGACCGACAGCAGGTAAGTCTCCAGCATGCAGGCCTCGGCGAACGTGGACTCCACAATCAGGACGGGCGAAAAGGGAAAGTAAGCATCGCCTTCGGCGTATCCCCAGATGTCTCCGGAGAACCGGTAGGCGGCAAGATAGTCCAGGGTGTCCCGGTTGACCACTCCGGTCCGGCCCAGGAAATCCAGTTCGGCGTCGCCGAAGCGGAAGTTGGCGATGCCTTCCAGCAACCGTCCCGTGCCACCTACGACCCCGTACCGCCGCCCCTCCGGAAGCCGCCGGGCAAACACTTCAAACACGGACCGGCGGTGCGCGGCGCCGGAGTGGAGCGACGCCTGCAGCATGGTCAGTTCGTAGTGGTCCGTATAGAAAGACGTGCGTGGATGGTCCCAGCCGGCAGAGGTACTCACAAATTCACTCTAGTGCGCATCCCCATAGAATGGACAGATGACCTTAAGCGTTGCGCTCGGCCCCGATACGCAGGAGGGCACCCGGACCGGAACAGAGTCGTCCACGGACTCCCTGACTGCACCGGACATCCCCTGGAACCTGGTGATCTGGAATGATCCCGTCAACCTGATGAGCTACGTGAGCTACGTGTTCCAGAGCTACTTCGGGTATTCGGAGACGAAAGCCAACAAGCTCATGATGGAGGTCCACAAGAAGGGCCGGGCCATTGTTGCCCACGGCAGCAAGGAGCAGGTTGAACGGCACGCCGTGGCCATGCATGGCTTCGGTCTGTGGGCCACTGTTGAGAAGGCGAGCGGCGGTCCGGGCGGCAATACCGGAAAATCCGGCGGTCCCGGGCAGGGCAGGGGAAAACGTGGCTAAGGCATTCAAGAACGGCCTCAAAGGCATCACCGGCTTCCTTGAACCGGCAGAGCGCGAGCTGCTCCGCAGCCTGATCGACGACGTCATCTCCATGCTCCAGCCGGAGGACCGGGCCAACCAGGATCCGCTGGCCGCCATGATCGGCCTGGACATGGATGTCCGCGAGCCCACGGACCGGGCCGTCAAACGCCTCCTGCCCAACGTCATGAAGAACGACGACGGCGCCTCCCTGGAATTCCGCCAGCTCACCGAGCGATCGCTGCGCGAAACCAAGATCGGCGCCCTCCGGGCTGCCGCCCTTGACCTGGACAAGGACGAAATCGTCCTGACCTCCGAGGGTGCCAGGCATTGGTCCATGGCCCTGAACGACGTCCGCCTGGTCCTGGCTGAGCGCCTGGACATCCGGGACGAGGCGGACGCTGAACATGTCCATCTCATGCAGGACTGGTCCCAGGCCGAGGACGTGGAAAGTTATCTCGCCCTCGTCTACAACTTCGCCACGTGGCTGCAGGAGTCGCTGGTGCAGGCGATGCTCCACTCACTGGACTCCCGCCCCTGAGCGCCCGCCCCTGGGCGCGGGGTCTCAGGGGAGCCAAGCCCCGACTGTGACAAATTAGACATGAGTCGGACGCCACAATGTGATGGCTGCGGCCACAGGGAAGACCTATCCTCGAATAATCATGACAACAGCCTCGAGCATGGACCCGTCAGCGGCGGCCGCAGCGGAGTCCCCAGCCAGCACCAGCCCCGGCGGCCACATGGGGTCCCGGCCCATCGGCGTCTTTGACTCAGGCGTCGGCGGGCTGACAGTGGCACGGTCCATCATCGACCAGCTCCCGAACGAGTCAATTCTCTACGTGGGGGACACCGCCCACGGACCCTATGGCCCGCTGCCCATCGCCGAAGTCCGGGCGAACGCCCTTGGTGTGATGGACGAGCTCGTGGACTCCGGCGTCAAGCTGCTCACCATCGCGTGCAACTCGGCGTCGGCCGCCGTCCTGCGGGACGCCCGCGAGCGGTACACCGCCCGGTACGGGATCCCGGTCATCGAAGTGATCCAGCCGGCGGTGAGGCGTGCAGTGGCCGCCACACGGAGCGGCAGGGTGGGCGTCATCGGGACGTCGGCCACCGTGGGTTCCCGTGCCTACGAGGATACTTTCGCCGCCGCGCCGGATCTCAGGATCACGTCAGTGGCATGCCCGGATTTTGTGAGCTACGTGGAGGCCGGCATCACCACCGGGCCTGCGCTTCTGGCAGTAGCGGAACAATACCTGGCCCCGCTGAAGGCCGCCCGGGTGGACACAGTGGTACTGGGCTGCACCCACTATCCGTTGCTCACCGGAGTCATTTCCTACGTGATGGGCGAGGCCGTGACGCTCGTGTCCAGCGCCGAGGAAACAGCCAAGGACGTCTACCGGGCCCTGGCCACCCATGACCTGCAGCGCACCACTCCGACGCCGCCGGAACACCATTTCATCGCCACGGGGGACGCCGCCCAGTTCGAGGCACTTGCCCGCAGGTTCCTTGGACCTGAAGTGCTCTCCGTCCGGCACGTGGACCACGTCGCCGCCCAATACCCTACGGGCAGCCTGGCCCGGATCACGCCGGAGATGATCGCTGCCGCTCAGGGCGCCTCGGCGCGGGGCGCAGCCGCGCATCCCCGGATCTCCAACTTTGTGGACAGCAACCGGGCCGGCGGTCCCGGCCAGTGAAGCTAACCATCGTCGGCTGCACGGGTTCCTTTCCGGGACCCGGCTCGCCGGCGTCGTGCTACCTCCTGACCGCCCACGACGGCGACCGGACCTGGAAGATCGTGATGGACCTGGGAAGCGGCGCACTGGGGGCGATCCAGCGGTACACGGACCTCGAAGACATCGACGCCATCTTCCTGACGCACCTTCATCCGGACCACTGTATGGACCTGTGCGGCCTGCACGTGGCGGTCCGCTGGAAACCCGGCGGCTGGGGGCGGGGCAGGATCCCGGTCTGGGGTCCGGCGGCAACGGCTGACCGCATGGCCACGGCCTACGGCCTGGACCTGGACCCCGGCATGCACGGGGAATTCGACTTCACCAACTGGAATGAGCGGGAGTCCGTGGCGCTGGGACCGTTCACTGTGACGCCGTTCGCGGTGAACCATCCGGTGGAAGAGGCCTATGCCCTCAGGGTGGAAGTCACTGAACCGGACAGGGACGGCAACCACGTCACCCGCGTCCTGACCTATTCCGGGGACACAGACTCCTGCACAGGGCTGGAGGAAGCTGCCAAGGACGCGGACCTGTTCCTGTGCGAGGCCGCCTTCGAAGAAGGCCGGGACGACGCCATCAAGGACGTCCACCTGACCGGGAAGCGTGCCGGGGAAGCGGCGGCTGTCGCCGGTGCCAGGCGGCTCCTGCTCACCCACATTCCGGTCTGGACCTCACAGACGAAGGTGATGGCCGACGCGCGCCCGGCATTCGGCGGGGATGTGGCTGTTGCCGTGGCCGGCGTGCATTACACCATCTGACCGCACTGTTTCTTCCGGCTGCCGGTTCATCGCGCTGCCGCGCTTCACTCTGCGCTCCGGCGCGAAGGCCGTCCCCTCGAGTCGATAAGCTAGAGGCATGACTTCTGAAGCAACTGCAGTGCCCGTAGTGCGTGGCGACGGCCGCGCGCCCGACCAGCTCCGCCCGATCAGCATCACCCGAGGATGGTCCAAGCAGGCCGAAGGGTCGGCCCTCATCGAGTTCGGCAATACCCGGGTCCTCTGCACTGCTTCCCTGACGGCAGGAGTGCCGCGCTGGCTCAAGGGCGAAGGCCGCGGCTGGGTTACGGCCGAATATGCCATGCTGCCGCGCGCCACCAACACCAGGTCGGACCGGGAATCGGTCAAGGGGAAAATCGGCGGGCGCACCCATGAGATCTCCCGACTGATCGGGCGGTCCCTGCGTTCCATCATCGACACCAAAGCCTTGGGCGAGAATACGATCGTGCTGGACTGCGACGTCCTCCAGGCCGACGGCGGAACCCGCACCGCGGCGATCACGGGGGCCTACGTCGCCCTGGCCGACGCCATCCGGTTTGCCCGGGACAACAAGCTCATCGCCAAGAGCGCCCAGCCCCTCATCGATACCATCGCCGCGGTCTCGGTAGGCATCATCGACGGCATTCCCATGCTGGACCTCCCGTATGTCGAGGACGTCCGTGCCGAGACGGACATGAACGTGGTGGTCACCGGATCCGGAAAGTTCGTCGAAGTGCAGGGCACCGCCGAGGGCGCGCCCTTCGACCGGGACGAGCTCAACAAGCTGCTGGACCTGGCATTGCTGGGAACCACACAGCTTGCGGCCATCCAGCGTGAGACGCTCGCGGACGTCCTGTGACACTCCCGGTTGCGGTAGGGCCTGCGCCCGTCGGGGTGGCGCCGCGCCTGGTCCTCGCCACGCATAACAAGGGCAAGCTGCAGGAACTCCGCGAACTCCTGCGCGGCCAGGTCCCCGGGCTCGACGTCGATACCCAGGTAGTGGACGCCGCGGCGGCAGGTGCGCCGGACATCGTCGAAACCGGCGTGACGTTCGCCGAGAATTCGCTGCTGAAGGCGCGCGCCGTCGCCGATGCCACGGGCCTTGTGGCCATCGCCGACGATTCGGGGCTGGCTGTGGACGTGCTGGGCGGCGCGCCAGGAATCTTTTCTGCCAGGTGGGCCGGCAGACACGGCGACGACGCCGCCAACCTCAGGCTGCTGCTCGATCAACTCTCGGATGTGCCGGATGCGCACCGGGGCGCCGCCTTTGTCTGTGCGGCCGCGCTCGCCATTCCGGTGCACCGCGACGGTGGCGGCGGCAGCGAACTGGTGGAGTACGGCCAGCTTGAAGGGACGCTGCTGCGTGAACCCCGCGGAGCTGGTGGCTTCGGCTACGATCCCGTGCTGCAGCCGCTGGGCGAGGACCGCAGCTGCGCCGAGCTGACCCAAGCCGAGAAGAATGCCATCAGCCACCGGGGCAAGGCCTTCCGGGCGCTGCTTCCCGCCATCGTGGACGCCCTCAGGTAGCCACTCCAACTCCAGAGGGGATCAGTTCTCCCGGTGGGTCTTCCGCTCGGCCCTGGATTCGTGCTCCTCGACGAACTTCTCCACCACGTCGGTTCCGAAGGCGGCAGCCTGGCGCCTGGCGGAAACTCCCCGGAGTACCTCGATGCCGATCGGAATCACGGAGGCCAGCACGATGGCGATGAAGATGATGTCCAGGTTGTCCCGGACCCAGGGCACCTTGTCGCCCAGGAGGTAGCCGAGGAGGGTGACGCCTCCGCCCCAAAGCACCGCACCGATGACGTTGAACAGGAAGAATTTCCGCTTGCTCATCTGGGCCACGCCCACGATGACCGGCACGAAAGTCCTGATGATCGGGACGAAGCGGGCCAGGATCAGTGCCTTGCCGCCGTGCTTTTCGAAGAAGGCGTGCGCATTCTCGACGTTTTCACGTTTGAACAGCCGCGAGTTCGGTTTGTTGAAAATGGCCGGACCGGCCTTTGACCCGATGAGGTAGCCGGCCTGGTTCCCGATAATGGCCGAGACAACGATGAACAGGGCCAAAAGCCAGACGTTGAACTTGATGGTGTCGGTGGCCACCAGCAGGCCGGCCGTAAACAGCATCGAGTCACCGGGCAGGAAGAACCCCACCAGCAGGCCCGTCTCGGCAAAGACGATGCCGCACACGAGCAGCACCACCCAGGGCGCCAGCGCAGGATCGGCGAGGAAGGTCTGGGGGTCCAGCCAGCCGGGCAGGAACGAGGACAGCTGCGGCTGGACAGGTCCCGCACCGCCCAGCATGGACACGGCGAGGTGGTTCGTCACAGGAAAGATCACCACTCAAGGGTACTTGACGGACCTGTGCGGTTTTCGGCGGTAAAGTAGCCCCCGTGGGTTTGGACTTTACGGCGATCGACTTCGAGACAGCCAACGGCTTCCGGGGTTCACCGTGCGCAGTGGGCCTGACCAAGGTCCGCGGCGGCCGGGTCGTGGAGGAAGCATCCTGGCTGATGCGGCCGCCCGCGAACCACGACCACTTTGATTACCATAACGTCAGGATCCACGGCATCAGGGCTCAGGACGTCGCAGGACGTCCGCGGTTCGGTGAGCTCTTTCCCGAAATCGGTGCGTTCATTGGTGCCGACATCCTGGCCGCGCACAATGCAGCTTTCGACCTGGGGGTCATCCGGTCCGGTCTCGAAGTTTCCGGCCTTCCCGGTCCTGCCTACGATTACGTGTGTACGGTCATGCTGTCGCGGCGCTGCTATTCGCTGGTTTCCAACTCCCTGCCGTTTGCTGCGGAGGAGGCGGGGGTCCCTCTGGTCAACCACCACGACGCCGCCGAGGACGCCCGTGCGTGTGCCGGCATCCTGATCGACATCGCCGCCCGCAACAGTGCCAACAGCATCGCTGAGCTGTACCTCTCGCTGGGACTAAACCTGCCCCATCAGCCGGCGTTCGATCCGGCGCGCGACGCCCTGTCCAAGCCCAGCCTCAGCGCGCTTTCCGCTGCCGCCGTGGGAGACGGCACCGCGCTCGTCCGGCCGTTTCAGTCCGGGTGGCCGGAAGAGGGCGACAACCCCCTGCCCAACCCCGACGCCGAACCGGGGCATCCGCTGTACGGCCAGACCGTCGTCTTTACCGGCACGCTTTCCATGGGGCGGCCGGAAGCCAAGGTGCGGTCCGCGGAGCTGGGCGCGCGGCCCGAAAGCCGGGTGACGGCCCGCACCACGGTGCTGGTGGTCGGGGATGGTTTTGTGGCCTCCGACCTGCGCTCGGGCCGGCTGACCGGCAAAGCGCGGCGGGTCCTGGAACTTCACGGTCGGGGCCAGCTGATCGAAGTCCTGTCCGAAGGTGAGTTCCTCCAGATGGTCGGCGGCTTCGCCGCCGCAGGGACGGCATAACCCCGGCCTTTGCATGACGCCCGCCCTGCATAACCCCGGCTTTTGCATGACGCCCGCCCTGCATGACCCCGGCCGTGTGGACCGCGGGCAGGTTCATCCGGCGCAACAATTCTTCCCAGCGGCGCTGCCCGCTCCTAGCCTTGCATCATGAGCAGATTAACCGCACCGGAACGCACGGCAGTACAGGACGGCACTCCGGACAGTCCCGCACCCGACCGCTCCGGTGTGGACTGGCGTGCGGTGTTCGCCTTTCCCAACCCCGTCAACGAATACGCCGCCCGGATCACGGCCGGCCTGGTGGTGCTCCTCGCGGCAGCCACGCTGCTGTCCGGTTCAGGCTGGGGCCTGCTGGTGATCGCGGCGGGATTCTGGCTGCGGGTACTCTTCGGGCCACGGATTTCGCCGCTGGCCCTGCTCTCCGTCAGGGTCCTCGCACCGCGCCTGGGCCGGCCACGCCTGGTTCCCGGACCGCCCAAGCGCTTCGCCCAGGGAATGGGGGCCTTTGTATCCACCGCGGCGCTGGTGCTCTTCCTGGCAGGCGCTGTTCCCGCGGCCTGGATTGCACTGGGGGTTCTGATGGCGGCAGCGTCCCTGGAGGCGTTTGCCGGCTTCTGCCTGGGATGCCTGATTTTCGGCCTGCTCCAGCGCCGCGGCCTGATCCCCGAGGATGTCTGCGAGGCCTGCAACAACATCTCGCTCAGGCGGTCGTGACACCTGCGAGCTGGTCCGCCAAGCCGCGGATGACTTCCGGAGCTTCCAGTGCATCCAGCCACTCCGCCGGGAGGCAGGCCTCGCCGTAAAAGGCTCCAAGGATGTTTCCGGCGATGGAACCCGTGGAAGCGCTGTCGCCGCTGTGGTTGACGGCCAAGGCGAGGGCGGCCCTGAAGTGGTCTTTGGGTGAGACGTCCGCGTCAGGGGCGCCTCCGGGGCGGCGGGCCGGAGCCGTGGCCAGGACAGCATAAAGTCCGATGGCCAATGCCTCCTCGGCAACCCAGCCCCCGCCGAACTCCCGGGCAAGGTCCTCAGGTGTCATCGGCCCGGAGCCCGCCAGCCGGACCGCGGCTCCCAGCCGCTCGGGCAGTTCGGGCGCCACGCCGCCAAGGCCGCGGAGTTCCGCCAGGACGGCGGTGGCAGCCTCCTGCAGGGTGTCACCGGAAACCATGCGGTGGATCAGCAGGCTGAAGGCGCCGGCACTTTGCCGGGCAGCGGGATGCCCGTGCGTCAGCGAGGCGGCATCCGCACTCAGCTTGTAGACGGCGTCGGGCGTTATGTGCGGGACCAGGCCGAACGGAGCGGACCGCGTCACAGCGCCGCAGCCTTTGGACTCCGGATTCACTGGACGGAAGACCGTTCCCATTTCTCCGGTCGCCAGCCCGGTGATGGTGGCATTTCCCGGCGCGCGCCGATGCCGCAGGACTTCCTGGGCGTCAATCCAACGGGGCTGGGGCGACGGAGCGGAAGGCGGCGCCGCCTCACCCTGGCTGGCCAGCCAGCGAAGGTAGGCAAGCCACAGGCAGGCGTTCACGTCTGCCCCCACGCCCGAGTTGGCCCACTCCAGCGCCTCCACCAGCCCGTCCACCGTGTACAGGGTCATCTGGGTATCGTCCGAGAAGTGGCGGCCGCCGTCGAGCGCCGAAAGTTCCGTGAGCCCGTCCGGGCCGAAGCGGCTGCGGATTGCCTCGATCGAATCGAACCCGACGGCGTAGCCCAGTGAGTCTCCCAGGGCGCCGCCCAAGAGGCAGCCGTGGATGCGGGACTCCAGCGAAGGCACGTTGTCTGCGCCGGGATCGTTGCTCATGACAGTAAATTTACCGTGGCAGAAACCTCCGGACGAACCGGCGCTAAGCTCGGATCCAGCCAACGTCCAGACTCCGCTGGCAGAATGCAAGGCTGCAGATGAACTTTTCATCTTCGCCTGCGCCAAATCCATAAAACTCCAACCCAAAGGACCGTCCTGCCATGACAACGCCTGTGCCCGTAGACCACGCACACAATGCCGCGCTGAATGCCGGCGTTGCTGCCGAAGCCCGCCACGGACTGGTGCCCAGGCTGGCGGCGGAAGCGCTCGGCAGCCTGTTCCTGGTGGTCGCGGGCCTTGGTGTACCGCTGTTCTCGATCCCGCAGTCCAGTCCCGTACCCGCCGCGCTCGCTGCGGGCCTGGCGGTCACCGCCGCAATGTTCGCCTTTGGCTACGTATCGGGCGGCCATTTCAATCCGGCCGTGACCGTGGGTAACGCGGTTGCCGGCCGGATCCGGCTTGGCGACGCTGCGGCCTACATCGGTGCCCAGTTGGTGGGCGGCCTGCTGGGTGCGCTCATGCTCTTCGGTATCCTGCGCACCCTGCCCAGCATCCAGGACAGCCGTACCGCCTTCGACACCGTAACGGCAGGCTTCGGGGAGCATTCAATCATCCAGGCCCCGCTTGCCGGGGTCCTCCTGCTCGAAGTGCTTGGTGCCGCCCTCCTTGTCGCCGTATTCCTGGGCACTACGGCCCGGAACAACCTCAACAAAGCCGCGGCGCCCGTCGCCGTGGGCCTCGCCTTCACCGTCCTGCTGCAGCTGGGCCAGTCAGTGGGAAACGCCCCCTTCAACCCGGCCCGCGCCACGGCATCTGCCCTGTTCAGTTCAAGCTGGTCCCTGGAGCAGCTGTGGGTGTTCTGGGTTGCACCCCTGGTAGGCGCGGCTATCGCCGGCCTGGTCTTCCGAGGCTTCGCTGAAAATCCGGCTGCCGCGGCCGCAGGTACCGGCGCAGCCGCTTTCGGGGAGGACGACGTTGACGAATCTGACGCGGACGAATCCGACGCGGACGAATCTGACGCGGACGACAACGGCCCGGCCACTGAAGACGTGGCTGTTCCTGCCGGCCGGGAAGACGCCCGCCGCGACGAGGCGCAGGATTTCTTCGAGGCAAAAGGCAGCTAGGGCTGCCGGCTGCGGCGGTTGCCTAAACTGTCGGTGGCAGCCGATAGCTTTGGAATATGCGGTTATTGCACACATCGGACTGGCATCTGGGCCGGTCGTTCCATGGGGTCGGAATGCTGGACGCCCAGCGTTCTTTCGTCGACCAGCTCGTCGGCGCGGTATCGGAACACAACGTTGACGTGGTCCTGATCGCCGGCGACGTCTACGACCGCGCACTGCCGGGAGTGGACGTCGTCGGCCTGCTGGATGATGCGCTGGTCCGGCTCACTGCGTCCGGCGCGAAGGTGATACTGACCAGCGGCAACCATGACTCCGCCATCAGGCTGGGTTTTGCGTCGCGGCTGCTGGAGCGTGGAGGCGTGCATCTGCGCACCCGGCTCAGTGAACTGGAACAGCCCGTGGTCTTCGCGCTCGACGGCGGTCCGGACACGGGCAGCGGCGCCGGGCCGGTACTCGCGGTCTACGGTATTCCCTGGCTGGAACCACGGCTCGTGGCCGGACAGCTCGGCGTCGACACCGCCAGCCACTTTGAGGTGACACGGGCGGCCACCGCCCGCATCCGGTCGGATCTTGCGGCCCGGTCCACATCCCGGACGGTCCATTCCGTGGTCCTGGCACACACCTTCGCCAGCGGCGGCATCAGCTCCGACAGCGAACGGGACCTCAGTATCGGGGGAGTGGGGGCAGTACCGCTGGATCTGTTTGACGGCTTCAGCTACACCGCGCTGGGCCATCTTCATGGGCGGCAATCTCTTTCCCCGCACGTGCGGTATTCGGGTTCTCCGCTCGCCTACTCGTTTTCGGAGGCCACACACACCAAAGGCAGCTGGCTCGTCGACGTCGGCCCCGAAGGGGTGACCGAAGTTTCTGCACTTTTGTGGAAGGCACCCCGGAAACTGGCCGTGCTCCGTGGAGAACTCCTGGAGCTGTTGGAATCCCAGGATCATGCCTGGGCGGAAGGGGCCTACTGTCAGATCACCCTGACGGACGTCCAAAGGCCAGCCCGGGCCATGGAACGGCTGCGCGCCCGCTTTCCTGACACGCTCGTCCTCGGGTTCGATCCGCAGGGCGGATCCGCCAAGGCTGCGTCGAGCTACAGCAGCCGGCTCGCCGAAGCCCAGGACGATCTTTCGGTCTGCTGCGGCTTCCTGGAGCATGTGCGTGGGCGGGAAGCCGACG
Source organism: Arthrobacter sp. (assembly GCA_036565085.1). GTDB lineage: Bacteria > Actinomycetota > Actinomycetes > Actinomycetales > Micrococcaceae > Arthrobacter. The sequence goes on along the minus strand of DATCNU010000172.1, from coordinate 44,092 downwards.
ACGCCGAGCGTGCTGCCCTGGCCTCAGCACTGGAAAGCGTCCGGCTCCAGGAGACTTCGCCATGAGGATCCACAGCCTGAGGATCTCGGCATTCGGGCCCTTCGCCGGTACGGAGCAAATCAACTTCGACCGGCTTAGCACTCATGGCCTCTTCCTGCTCAACGGTCCCACTGGTGCGGGCAAGACCAGTGTCCTGGACGCCATCTGTTTTGCGCTGTACGGATCGGTGCCCGGGGCACGCCAGGACGGCAAGCGCCTTCGCAGCGATCACGCGGAGCCGGACCTGGAACCGGCGGTCAGCTGCGAATTCTCCGCCCAGGGGCGCCACTTCGAAGTCTCAAGGTCTCCTGCCTGGGACAAGCCGAGCGCCCGGGGCAAGAACGGATTCAGCACCCAGCAGGCGAAAACCCTCCTCCGGGAACGGGTCGACGGGGCCTGGACTGAAAAGTCCGGGCGCAACGATGAAGCGGGGGCAGAAATCACCGCCCTGCTGGGAATGGACCGGGAACAATTCACGCGGGTGGTCATGCTGCCCCAGGGCGACTTCGCGGCTTTCCTCCGCTCCAAGGCGGCCGACCGGCTGGAGCTGCTGCAGAAACTCTTCGGGACCCAGCGTTTTGAAGCCGTGGAACAGGATCTGGCACTGCGGGCGCAGGCAGCGCGGAACGATGTGGCGCGCCTCAACAGTGCGCTGGACCTCCTGGCGGCCCGTGCCGAAGCGGAGGCGTTGTCCGTTCTCGCGGGCGGCGACACCGCCGAACCATTGGTGGAGGACACCCCGGCCAGGTTGTCCTGGCTGCAGGCTGCCGTCGCCGAACGCGCCAGTGAGCTGGCCGGCACGGCAGAAGAAGCAGAAGCCCTGAGCCGCCTGCGGACAGACCGGCTGGAGAGCGAAGGGGCGCGCGCGGACAGGAACAGACGGCTCGTGGGTGCCATTGCACGAAAAGCCGCGGCTGAAGCAACGGCACCGGTCCTTTCGTCCCATGCCGCGCGCCTTGAACGGCACCGGCAGGCCGAGGTCCTCGGCGGGCAGCTTCGGGCGGCGGAGGCCAGCGAGGCCCAGTTTCGGCACGCCGCCGGGGCCATGGAATCGGCTTTGACGCTTCTGCGGATGGCTGCCGGCGAGGACCCTGAACTGGCGAAGCTGGACCTCGGAACATGGGATGCGGAATTATCCGGCGCCGGCGGCGTCGCTAGTCTGGACGCCGTCGTCGGCGAACTGAACCGGATTCGTTCCCTCCTGGCTGTTGTGGAGGCCCGGTTGCCGGACGAGGAGCGGCTCCGCTCCCTGGCCGCCAGAAGCGCAACCCTGCAGAAGAAGCAGGAACAACTGGCAGCGGAGGAAGGAAGGCTTGGGGACGTGCTCAGCACGCTCCGGACCGAGCTGGCAGCCCTGTCCGCCGGCCTTGGGCCGCTTGAGGAATTGGCCTCGGCGGCTGTCCTGCACGCAAAGGAGTCCACCGCGGCTGATGAATTGCTGGACGTTGTCCGGCGTTTCCGGTCAGCACTGGCAGCACAGGACCTGGCCAAGGAACGCCACGACAGGTCCCGGGAGGTCCATCTTGAGAAGAAGCGGCGCTGGCTGGACCGGAGGGAAGAAAGACTTGCCAACGCCGCGACGGAACTCGCCACGCAGTTGGCAGACGGGGAACCCTGTCCCGTCTGCGGCGGCCTGGCTCATCCGGCTCCGGCGGAGGGCACCTCTTCAGCCCCGGGGCTGGGGCAGGCCGAGGAGGCCGCCCAGCACGCCTACGAGGCCGCGGAGACCTCGCTGACGCGGGCCGGCGGCGAGCTGTCCGAAGCCAGCCAGCGCGTGGCCGTCCTCGCCAGCCAGGGCGGGGACACCCCGGAAGAAGAAGCGCTCCGGATCGCGGAAACGTGCCGTGTCGCAGCAGAACGCTCGCGGCAGGCCGGTGAGGAACTCACCCGACTGAGCCACCGCGTTGAAGCCGTGGAGGCGAGTATCGAAGCCACCCACGCGGCCAGGAGCAGCGCCGAAACGGAATACGCCCAGGTGGCATCTTCGCTGTCCGAGGTGCGGGACCAGAGTTCCTCCCTCGATGAAGCATTGTCAGGGCTCCGCGCCGGGCACCCCAGCCTGACGCACCGGCTGCGTTCCCTGCAGAATGCGGCAGGCACGCTCGAGAAGGCTGTGGAGGCCCAGGCCCAGCTGGACAGGGCACGGACGCGTGCGCTGGAGGCCCGGAACCAGCTGGAACTGGCGTTGCCGGATGCCGGGTTCAGCACGGCCGAGGACGCCAGGGCGCAGCTGCTGGCCGGAGCCGAGGCGGCGTCCCTCCAGGCGGAGGTGCGGGCGGGCCAGGATGAACAGGCACGGATTGCCGAACTCTTCGGCTCCGATGATCTGGTGCTGGCGCAGAAGGAACAGGCCGGGAACATGGTGGCGGACGAGTCCCGGCTGGAAGAGCTTCGTGCCGACGCTGCAGGTGCCAGGCAGGAGGCCCGCGATGCCGGCCTGGCAGCCGGCCTGGCGTCAAGATGCGTGGAGTCGCTGATCGCCATCAGGCACGAATACGAGGAGCTCGCCCGCTCGGGGCGGGTGCCAAGGGAGCGCGCCCAGCTGCTTACGGCCTTGGCAGATGCCGCCGCCGGCCGCGGCGAAAACTCGTACCGGATGAGCCTGAACAGCTACGTTCTTGCGGCACGGCTTGAGCAGGTGGCCATGGCGGCCTCGGAGCGGCTCGTGGCAATGAGCGACGGCAGGTACCTGCTGCAGCACACGGACGCCAAGGCGGCGCGGGGCGCAAAGTCCGGGCTGGGCCTGGAAGTCGTGGACCAATGGACAGGACATCGCCGGGATACGTCCACGCTGTCCGGCGGGGAATCCTTCATGGCGTCCCTGTCGCTGGCTCTGGGGCTCGCCGACGTCGTCCAACAGGAATCGGGGGGCATCCAGATCGAAACCTTGTTCGTGGACGAGGGCTTCGGCAGCCTGGACGAGCAGTCCCTGGAGCAGGTGATGGACGCCCTGGAAGGCCTCCGGGATGGCGGCCGCGTTGTAGGCCTCGTCAGCCATGTGGGTGAGATGAAACAGCGCATCGGAACCCAGCTTCAGGTGGTCAAAGGCCGCAGCGGGTCCACGCTGCACATCTCCGACGCCGCAGAGAGCATGCCCTGACCACACGCCCTGACCCCAGGCCTGACCACACACTATGGGCGGGGAATTCCGGTCACGGGACCGGCCGCGTCATGCCAGCTGGCGTTCGATCCGTGCCGCGCTTTCGGCGAGGGCCGAGCCCACTGCGGCCGGGTCATGCGCGGAACGGATGTAGACGACGGCGAGCGCAGCGGGCCGTCCCCCCGGGATACGGACCGGGGCCGCGAGCGATGATACGCCGGCGATGACCTCATCGTGGCTCGTGGAGTAGCCGGTCCGCCGCGCCTCGGCCGCTTCAGGCCGGTACGGGATGCCGGTGCCCAGCTGGCTCCATTCGTCTTCGGTCAGGGCGGACTGGATGGCGATGCCGGGGGCGCCGGCATTGATGGGATGCCGCGTGCCTGGATGCTGGGCCACGGTCGCCCCCGAATGACGTGGTTCCACCGTCACCAGCGTGATGCAGTCCTGGTGGTCCCAGACGGTGACGAAAGCGGTCATGTCCAGGCTGTTGGCCAGCTGGGTGAGTTCGGGCAACGCCGCTGTTTGGAGGTTTCGGGACACCCCGCGCGCCAGCACAGCCAGCCCCGGTCCCGGCTGCACCCGTCCGGCATCGTCGCGCACCAGAAGCGAGTGGTCCTCCAAGGTGCGCAGGATCCGATAGGCGACGGAGCGGTGCACGCCCATGGCGTCCGCAAGCTCCGCGATCGTCAGCGGGTTCTGGGCGGCGGCCAGGATTTCCAGGGCGCGGATTCCCCTGGAAAGGGTCTGCGACGGCGAGGGCTGGGCCTGCACTGCTCCTGCTGCCGGGGCGGCTGTGGGGTTCATGGAGTCCATCCTAGGCGGCTGCCGCCGCGGGGGCGGCAGGGTCTTGTGTTGCGTCTCACCTTCAGGTAGCGTCCTATATACGAATAGGTAGTTCAAATATAGAACTATCTCTCCTGGCAGTCCAGAACTCCACAGTGAGGGCTCCGCAGTCCAGGGCCTTGTCGGGCAGAGCCACTGTGACGACGCGGTTCTATGGTGAGGATCAAAGATGATTTCCAAGTACAGGAACCAGGCCGAGCCGCCGGTGCCCGGCCGGACCCCAACTCCGCGGTTTCACCACTTCCGCGGCAGCCTGGGGCGGTTTGCCACGGGGGTTGCCATCGTGACTTTTGACGGGGCCACGAAGCGCCATGGCATCACGGTGAACTCATTCACCTCGGTGTCGATGGAACCTCCGCTGGTGCTCGTCAGCATCGCACGCAGCACCAAGGCCCATGATGAACTGGCCGGGCGGCCCTTTACCGTCAACATCCTGGGCGCTGAACAGCGTCAGCTGGCCATGCACTTTGCGGGCAAGCCAGGACCGGACCCCGTTTGGGTGGAAGGCCGGACGGCGCCGCGGCTCTCCGGCGTCCTGGCCTACTTTGAGTGCACACCGTGGGCTGCCTACGACGGCGGGGACCACACCCTGTACCTGGGAGAGGTGGCTGACTTCGACTACCGCAACGGCGATGCCCTGGCCTTCGCCAACAGCACGTTCACCACCATTCCGGAGAGCCAGCTTGGCATGGAGGACCTCCTCTGATTCCCGGATGCAACGCAAGAAATCCCTAACAGCTCAACGACGACTGGAGAGAAACACCATGGGTATCCGCACCGGCAAGCAGTACTTGGACAAACTCAATTCCATGAAGCCCCATATCACGATCGACGGCGAACTGGTCACCGACAATATCGCCGACCATCCGTCCTTCGCCAACGTGGCCCGCACCTATGCCAGGCTCTTCGACATGCAGCACGATCCCGTCCATCAGGAGGCCCTGACGTATACCTCTCCCACCACGGGGGACCTGGTGAACGCATCCTTCCTGGTGCCGAAGACCGTGGAGGACCTGCGGCGCCGCCGCAGGGCCATTTCCACGTGGGCGGAATACTCCAACGGTTTTCTTGGCCGCACCGGGGACTATATGAACTCTTCCCTGACGGCGCTCAGTACCGCCGAGAAGTGGTTCGCCCAGGCCGATCCCAAGTTCGGCGAGAACATCTGCAAGTACTACGAGTGGGCCCGGGAAAATGATGTTCTGGCGACCCATACGCTGATCCCGCCGCAGGTCAACCGTTCCGTGTCCGGATCCGAACAGCTTGGCGGGCAGCTTTCGGCGCACATCGTGGAGGAGCGTGAGGACGGCATTGTGATCAGCGGCGCCCGCATGCTGGCCACCATCGCCCCGATCGCGGATGAGCTCCTGGTGTTCCCTTCCACCGTGCTCCGCGGATCCCCGGAGGACGCGCCGTATTCGTATGCGTTCGCCATCCCCAATGATGCACCGGGCCTGCGTTATCTGTGCCGGACCTCGCTGTACAACGGGGGCAGCACGCATGACGAGCCGCTGGCCTCCCGCTATGAGGAAATGGATGCGGTGGCCGTTTTCGACAACGTCTTCGTCCCGAGTGACCGGATTTTCATGCTGGGCAACCCGCAATTGTGCAACGCCTTCTATTCGGAGACCGGTGCGGGTGCCCTGATGACCCACCAGGTGGTCACCCGGACCATCGCGAAGAGCGAGTTCTTCCTGGGACTGGCTTCGGAGCTGGCAGATTCGATCGGCATCGACGGCTTCCAGCACATCCAGGAGGACATCGCCGAACTGATCGTCGACGTCGAGATCGGCAAGGCCCTGGTCCGGGCTTCGGAGGCGGACGCCGCGTTGAATGACTCAGGGGTGATGCTGCCCAAGTGGTCAACGCTGAACGCTGCACGGAACTGGTATCCGAAAATCGCCCAGCGCTTTCCCCAGATCATCCGGAAATTCTCGGCGTCCGGCCTGATGGCACTGCCCGGCGAGGCCGACGTCCACAGCGAGGCCCGTGCTGACATCGACCTGTATCTGCAGGGCAAGACCCTCACCGGGCCGGAACGCGTGCGGCTGTTCAAGCTGGCTTTTGACGCCTCCATCTCCGGGTTCTCGGGCCGCCAGTCCCTCTACGAGTACTTCTTCTTCGGCGACCCTGTGCGGATGGCCGGGGCGCTGGTCAACAGCTATGACCGCGAGCCCGTCCGGGCGCGGCTGCGGGAGTTCCTGGCCCGCGAGGACTGAGTGTCCCTGGTCACGCATCCGTAGTATCCTCTTACTTACTGACCGTTCGATCAGTAAATCGAACGGCAGTGAGCCATCTCCGGTATTAAGCCGCCCCGGGTACTGACACTGCCCCCAGCCATGGAGTTCCAATGACCGTAACTTCCTCCGTCGATTCAGAGACGGGGCCCAGCAGCAAACATGAGGAGCGCAAAGTCCTCGCCGGAACACTGGTCGGCACCACCATCGAGTGGTACGACTTCTTTATCTTTGCGCAGCTGACAGGGACCTTACTGTCACCCTTGTTCCTGACCCCGCTCCAGCAGTCCAATCCGGGCTTGGCGCAGATCCTCTCCTTCGCGCTTATCGGCATCAGCTTCCTCTTCCGTCCGCTTGGAGCAGTCATCGCCGGCCACCTCGGTGACAAGCTGGGGCGGAAGGCCATGCTGGTGTTCACGCTGGTGATGATGGGGGCTGCCACGGCACTGATCGGCGTCCTGCCCACCTATGGCCAGATCGGCGTCCTGGCGCCGATCCTGCTGATTACCCTTCGGGTGGTCCAGGGCTTCTCAGCCGGAGGCGAATGGGGCGGCGCCGCCCTGATGGCCGTGGAGCATGCACCCATGAGCAAGCGGGGTATCTTCGGCGCATACCCGCAGATCGGCGTCCCTATCGGCATGATCCTGGCCACCGGCCTTTTGTTCTTCCTCAACAGCAGCATGTCCAAGGATGACTTCGCCGCCTGGGGCTGGCGCGTTCCGTTCCTGCTGTCCATTGTGCTGATCGTGGTGGGCTACTTCATTCGGCGTGCTGTTGCGGAAAGCCCTGTGTTCCAGGAGATGGCGGCCCGCAAGGCGGAGAGCCAGGCACCGCTGGGTGAGCTGATCCGCAGCCACAAGCGGCCGGTGCTCTACTCAACCATGATCTTCATCGCCAACAACGCGGCCGGATACCTCCTGATCGCGTTCTTCATTTCCTACGCCACCCGGTCCCTGCACATGGCCGTGCCGCAGGTTTTGCTCGCCACGACCCTCGCGTCTTTCGGATGGCTGATCTTCACCCTCGTCGGGGGCTGGCTGTCGGACCGTATTGGCCGCGTCCGCACCTTCCTCGCAGGCTACGCCATCATTTTCGCCTGGATGATCCCGATGTTCGCCCTCATCGACACCAAGGACATCTTCCTGTACACACTGGCCCTGTTCGTGCTGACGGTTGGCCTGGGATTGTCCTATGGCCCCATGTCCGCAATGTATGCCGAGATGTTTCCGGCCAATGTCCGTTACTCCGGCATTTCGATCGGCTACGCGTTCGGTGCGATCCTTGGCGGTGCCTTCGCGGCGAGCATTGCGGAGTGGCTGCTGCAGACCACCCAATGGACCGGGTCCATTGGCATCTACATCATGGTTCTGTGCGTTATTTCCTCCATCGGCGTCGTGCTGGCGCGGGAGACCAAGGGAAACCTGCTGGGAGTCAGCCGGCACTAGGAGCATACGGATACGGCGGCGGGCACGGACAATACAGTCCGGGCCCGGCGCCGTATTGGCCTCCGGACTTCGGGCGGTGCCTACTGGCTCAGCAGGCGGATGGCGTCATCGTCCGTCAGTTGCTCGAAATGGCGGTAGAAGCTGCCCACGGCTCGGAACTTCCCGGGAAGATGGAGGCACAGGACCGCATCGCAGATTTTTGACACCGTTGCCTCTGCCTCAACGGAGGCAACCGGGGCCGCCGCCACCACCCGCGCGGCCCCTCCGGCACGCACGGCCTCGGCAGCCGCCCGCATCGTGGCTCCGGTCGCCAGGCCATCGTCAATAAGCAGGACAGTCTTGCCTCTGAGGTCGTGGCCAATACCGGGGTAGCGTTCAACGCGGCGGAGCAACTCGGCACGTTCACGTTCCTCGACCTGGTCAAGCCACTCCTGGCGCACGCCATGCTCGAGGATACGGGTCGTCAGCGGCCTGTTGAGCAGCCGCACAATTCGTCCCTGGGACCAGGCCAGGGCGCCGTACGCAGTTTCATCGTGGCCGGGGATGCCGAGTTTGCGAACCAGCACGGCGCCCAACGGCAGGTACAACGCCTTGGCCGTGGCCGCCGCCACGGGAATGCCGCCACGGGCGAGCCCCAGGACGATTGCGTCGGGGTGTTCGCGGAACTGCGTCAGCACCGCCGCCAGGCGCTCGCCGGCATCCGTGCGGTCTTCAAAACGCGTGTTCATCGGTCCCTCTCCGGCTTTCCGCTAACCCCTCCAGCCTATCTTCCGCATCCGCAGGGAACAGGGGCAGCGGAACGGATCCACTCCGTTCCGTGGTTAGAACGGCCCGTGGTCAGAACGGCCCGTTCCCAGAAAAGTGAAGCCCAGAAAAGTGAGGCCCAGAAAAGTGAGGCTCAGAAAAGGGCGGCGGTGACGGCGCGGGTAATGTCATGGATCACTGCCGTCCGTTCCGGAACATCACCCAAGTCACTTCCTTTGGTGTAGACCACCAGGACGTAGCTGGCGCCGCCGGCGGTGAGGATGGCGGCGTCGTGCAGTTCGTCGTCGAGGAGGCCGTATTTGTGGAAGACCGTTACTGTGTCCGGGACAGCGGCGGGGATGAGGTCCTCGTCGTTGGTGTTCTGCATGTACGACAGCAACTGCTCCGTGTGTTCCGGGTCCAGGAGCTTTCCCTCGTAGAGCTCGGCGAGGACGTGGGCCATGTCTGCAGGGGAGAGGGTGTTCACCTCGGGGTCGTAGGCGACGCCGATTGACGAGGCATAGGCGCGGAGACCTGGATGGCCCACAGCGTCCATCAGCAGGCTCCAGGAATCGTTGTCGCTGTCCTGGACCATCTCCCGGATCTGGAAGCCCGACGTATAGTCCCCCAACGGGTCCTCCAGGGACGCTGCGCCTGCCTCCACCAGCTGATAGTAGGCGGCAGCGGTCAGGATCTTGGCCGTGCTGGCCGCCTCGAAGGGTTCCTCAATGCCGTACTGGTGCAGAACGCCGCTGCCCAGGTCAACGAGTGCTACTCCCACCTGGTACTGGCTGCTGGTGCTGATGATGCCGGCTATCGCCGTGTCGAGCTGATTTCCGGCTCCCGGTGGCGCCGGGACAGCCGTCGGGGCAGCCGCAGGCGGTGCGGTCCGCGACGGCGGGGCCTGGACCACCGCGTAAGCGGCGGCTGCCAGGACCATCGCTGCGAGTCCGGCGAGGACTCTTCCGGGACGGTGGCGGCGCGGGGATCGATTGGGCATAGGCCGATCAAACCAGCGCAATCTATGGAAGAGCTATGAATCTCCTGTCAGCTCTCAGACACCGAGGAAGTCGATTGCACCCTGTTTGAAGGCCCTGCTGGTGATGGCGTTGGTGTGGTTGCGGCCGGGCAGGACCAACTGCTCGGCCATTGACCCTGCCCTGATCCCCAGCTCAGCAAGCTGCGGCAGGGTGGCCGCGCGGTCATCCTTTTCCCCTGCCACCAGGAGCATGGGCATATGCGGGACTGCCTCAGCCGGATCGTAGGGTTCGGACTTAATGGCCTCGATGAGGGAAAGCAGCGCAAAGATGTTGTTGCTCGGCAACAGCATGGCCATCTTCAGCAGCCCGGCGGTCGATTCATCGGCGATGGGCGACCCGTCCGCGAGGTACCGCTGCGCCGCCACCAGGTCGAAGGCGGCCAGCGGATCCGCAATGTTCGGGCCGCCAAGGACCAGCCGGTGCACAATCTCCGGCTGGGTGGCGCCGAACTCCCAGGCGAGCCGGGACCCCAACGAGTAGCCCACCAGGTCCAGCCCGCTGGAGGGATCACCCTCCTGCAAAGGCCGTACACCGGCGTCGAACGCTATCTGCAGCAGATCCGCCCGGATCCGGCTGGGGGCGTAGGAGTCGCGGTCCTCCGGGGCGCCGCTGCGGCCATGGCCCGGCAGGTCCACGGTGATGACGCGGCGTCCCGCCTCAAGCAGTGCCGCCAGCCATCCGGTATCTTCCCAGTTCAGTTTGCTGGACGAGGAGAAGCCGTGGAGCAGCAGGACGGGCCTGAGCCCGGCATCGGACGCGGGTTCGTGCACTTCCACATACAGCTGGGGATCAGTCCCTTCAACGGTATGGGAATGCTGCCCGCCGGTGTGCCTGCCGCTCATGGTGTCAGTCCTCATCAAGTACGGCGCTCAGGCGGACCCGGCGCTTCGGTGCCTCATCCTTCGGCACCGTGCCCACAATGCCGGCAGAGTCATCCGGCACTTCGAACACGATCAGGGGATCGCCGACATTGATCCTGTCGCCGGGCCCACCGAAGGTACGCACCACTTTACCTGCCTGCGGACTGGGCAGTTCAACAGCCGATTTGGTCGTTTCGACCTCCACAAGGGGCTGGTTCCGCTCCACCTGGTCACCCGCCGAAACGAGCCACTCAAGGACTGTCGCCTCGATGAGGCCCTCGCCGAGGTCCGGAAACGGGAACGGTATTTCAGCCACGGCGGTACCCCAATACCCGCTGGATCCCGCTGAGGATCCGGTCAACGTTCGGGATGTATTCGTCTTCGAGGTCGCCGGAGGGGTAGGGGACATCGAAGCCGGTCACCCGCTCCACCGGCGCCCTGAGGGTGTCAAAGCAGCCCAGCGTGATGAGTTGCGCCACTTCGGCGCCGAGGCCGGACGTCAGCGGAGCTTCATGAACGACGACGGCGCGCCGCGTCTTCCGCACGGACGCCACCAGTGCGTCGGCGTCGATGGGTTTGAGCCAGCGCAGGTCCAGGACTTCGAGGTCCACGCCGTCCTCGGCCGCGAGGTCCGCCACCTGGAGGCACCGTGCCACCATCGCACCCCATGCCACCAGCGTGAGATGGCGCCCGGTCCGCATGACCTTCGCACCGGTGGGGGATCCGCCGTCCGCTGCGTGCCTGGAAACGTCGACGTCGCCTTTTTGCCAGTAGCGGGACTTGGGCTCCATGAAAATGACCGGATCAGGCCGCGCCGCCGCGTACCTGAGCAGGTGGTACGCCTCATGGGGATTCGACGGCGACACCACCTTGAGCCCGGGGACGTGGGCAAAGAGTGCCTCCAGCGATTCACCGTGGTGTTCAGGGGCGCGGATGCCCCCGAAACTGGGAACGCGCACCGTGATGGGCATGGGAAGCCTGCCGCGGCTGCGGTAGTTCATCCGGCCGATCTGGCAGACGATCTGGTTGATGGCCGGGTAGGCGAAGCCGTCGAACTGGATCTCGGGGATGGGGTGGAAGCCTGCCATGGCCAGTCCGACGGACATGCCCAGGATGCCGGACTCAGCGAGCGGTGTGTCAAACACCCTGGCTTCGCCGTACTTGGCCTGCAGTCCGTCAGTGATCCGGAAGACCCCGCCCAGCCGGCCGCAGTCCTCGCCGAAGATCAGGGTTTTCGGGTTTTCCGCGAGCACCTCATCCAGTGCACGGTTCAGGGCCTGCTGCATGGAGAGATTTTCAATCCCGTGTTCTTGAGGTCCGTGTGCCACGGCGGCCCCGCTTTCAAGGATGGCGCTAGACATGTTCGGACTCCCCGCGCCAACTGGCGGCCTGGGCCTGCAACGCAGGGGTGGTCTCCTGGAAGACGAGGGTGAACATTTCCTCACCGGGGCGCGGACCCAATGCCTGGATGCCCGCCCTGATCTCTTCCTCCTCAGCCTTTGCCACGGCCAAGGCAGCAGCGAAGAAAGCCTCGTCCGCGGTTCCGTCGGCGAGCAGCCGCTGCCGGAAGCGTTCCAGCGGGTCCGCGCCGGCGCCGTCGCGCTCGTCCCGAAGCGAACGGTAGCGGCCGGGGTCATCCGATGTGGAGTGCGGCCCGCGGCGGTAGGTCATGGCTTCGAGCAGGACCGGCCCGTTGCCGGCCCGGGAGTGGGCCAGGGCGCGGCGGGTCGACTCAAACACCGCCACCACGTCATTCCCGTCGATCCGGATGGCCGGAATGCCGTAGCCCTGCGCCCGGGCAGCGACGGAGCCACCAGCCACCTGGCGCTCGGCGGGCACCGAAATGGCCCAGCCGTTGTTCTGGACGAAGAACACCACCGGAGCCTTCATGACGGCGGCAAAGTTCATGGCTTCATGGACATCGCCCTGGGACGACGCGCCGTCGCCGAAGTAGCTCAGGGCAACGCCTTCCGTGCCCTCGAGGGTCTGGCCGTGCGCCCATCCCACTGCGTGGAGCACAGAGCCCGCCACCACGGCCTGGATCGGGGCGAGCCGGGACTCGAGGGGGTCATAGAGCCCGCCGTGCCAGACAGCTTTGTGCGATGCCATGTAGGCCACCATGTCCACGCCCATGGCCCGCGCGACGCCCATCTCGCGGTAGGTGGGAAAGACGAAGTCCCGCGCCAGTTCCACGGCGTAGCCGCTCCCCACCTGGGCAGCCTCCTGGCCCAGCCCGGGTGCGTACCCGGGAATGATGCCTTGCCGTTGCCATGCAACGGCGGAGACGTCGAGGTGACGGACAGCAACCATCAGGGAATACAGTTCACGTAGCTGCCCGGAGGTCAGTGGGACGGCCGGGCTGCCGGCGCCCGGAGGCGGAAGGGTGTCCATGGCTGTGACCCTAGTCACGGGATCCTGCCCGCGCAATCAGCTCAGCATCCAGTGGTCAAACTGCCGGAAGTCGTCAGGGTTTTCAGCTGTTGACGTTGCAATCTGTGCAGGCTGATCCTGCCGGCATGACCGGGATAATGGGAGTCCCTGGCGCGGGGGCGGAGCCGGGTACTGCAGGCCCGGCCGGCGCCCGGACAAGTTACACCCCCCGGATCCCCCGGCTGATCCCCGTGTGCAACCATGGATGCACATTGATTCATCCAGGCGCTAAAGGCTTATCAGGTTGTTGCCTCAGCCGCCTGCGCCACGAGGAGAACTGCATGAATGTCGATGCCCTGGACGCCAAAATTGTCCGATTCTTCACGGACAATACCCGGGCGTCCGTGCTGGAGGCCTCGCGGGTCCTCGGGGTGGCCCGGGCCACCATCCAGTCGCGGCTGGACAGAATGACGGAGGCGGGCGTGATCAGTTCGTGGGTCCCCCAGCCGGACCCGGCCAAATTCGGCTTTCCAGTCGTGGCCTTCTGTTCACTCACCATCAACCAGGACCTGGGCCACGACGCTGTGGCTGACGCGCTGGCGGCCATTCCGGAGCTGATTGAAATCCATACGGTCTCCGGGAGTTCCGATCTGATGGCGAGAATTGCGGCACGGTCCAACGCGGACCTTCAGCGGGTGCTGGATGCCATGATCGCCACCAGGACCGTGCAGAGGGCCTCAACGGTTATTGTCCTCAACACCCACTTCCAGGGCCGGACCCTGAGCCTGCTGGAGGCTTCCTCCAGCCCTGAATAGCAGCGCCAAAACCTGAATAGCCGGGATCGAAGCCGAAGAGCCAAGCTCCCTGGCAGTCATTCCGGTCGGCCGATTCCAGCGAAACATTTTGATTCGGATGCCCCCGGTCGTAGAATTAGTTTTGGTCATGTTGACTATAACTAGAGCCGGGGAGGATGGCCGTGTATACCAGTTCAGCGAACGTGGCCGAACGCCAGACGGCGCCGCCTTCGCTTGCCATCTCCACCGTCATCTTCGCCCTTCGGCCCAGCGAAAGGTCAGGGCGGCCCACACTCTGGATGCCCCTGGTCCGCCGCATCCGAGAACCGTTTAAGGGCCTGTGGGCCCTCCCCGGAGGACCGTTGACGCATGCGGAGTCCCTGCAGGATGCGGCGTCGAGGAACCTGCGGGAGACCACCGGCCTGGCCCCCAGCTACCTGGAGCAGCTTTACGCCTTTGGCGGCCTGCACCGTTCGCCCAGCCAGCGCGTCGTCTCGATCGTCTACTGGGCGCTGGTCCAGCCCACGGAAGCCGCGCTCGCCGATGAGTCGGAGAACGTCAAATGGTTTCGGGCAGACCGCCTCGGCGAACTCGCCTTTGACCACAACGCCATTGTTGACTACGCCCTGTGGCGCCTTCGAAACAAACTGGCCTACGGCTCAGTGGCCTACCACCTGCTGGGGGAGTACTTCACGCTGGCCCAAGTACGCGAAGTGTACGAGGCCGTGCTTGACCGCCAACTGGATCCCGCCAACTTCCGCCGCCAAATCATGTCCACACCGGAGATCGAAGAGACCGGTGAGTACCTCCAGGGCGGCAAACACCGCCCCCCGCGCCTCTACCGCTTCACCGGCCGCCCCGGCCTCGACCCAGATAACAGGAGCACACCATGAGCAGCGTCAACACAGCAATCCAGCTGATCACGCGCGAGCAGGCCGAAAAGGGCACCCGAGCAACAAGCAGCGCGGCAGGCAGCACCTGCAGTCCCGCGCTGGCCAAGGGCCCGTGGGACTATGACCTTGCCGAGGCGCTCGCAGGCGTCCCCGCCTACGGCCCCGGGGCGTCCAGCGCGGACGTTGCCCCGGCGGCCACACCCCGCCAGGGCCAGCTGCCGGAGGAGTACAAGCTGGCCAGCGACGCCGAACTGGACGCCCGGATCCGCGCCGCCAAAGCCACCCTGGGCGGCCGTGCGGTGATCCTGGGACATTTCTACCAGCGCGATGAAGTGATCCAGTACGCCGATTTCGTGGGAGATTCCTTTCAGCTGGCCAACGCGGCGCTGACCAAACCCGACGCCGAGGCTATCGTCTTCTGCGGTGTGCACTTCATGGCCGAAACAGCAGACATCCTCTCGACGCCGGAACAGGCCGTCATCCTGCCCAACCTGGCAGCCGGCTGCTCCATGGCCGACATGGCGGACACGGACTCGGTGGAAGACTGCTGGGAGCAGCTTGCGGAAATCTTCGGAACCGAGCCCGACGCCGATGGCAGGGTCCCCGTCATCCCTGTCACCTACATGAATTCCTCCGCAGCCCTGAAGGCTTTCTGCGGCGAACACGGCGGGATCGTGTGCACCTCCTCCAACGCCAAGACTGTGCTTGAGTGGGCGTTCGAGCGCGGCCAGCGGGTCCTGTTCTTCCCGGACCAGCACCTGGGCCGCAACACCGCCAAAGCCATGGGCGTGCCGCTGGAACAGATGCCGATGTGGAACCCGCGGAAGGAACTGGGCGGAAACGCCGAACAGGACCTGGTGGACTCCCGCGTGATCCTCTGGCACGGCTTCTGCTCAGTGCACAAGCGCTTCAACGTGGCGCAGATCGACAAGGCACGGGCGGACTTCCCCGGGGTCCAGGTCATCGTGCACCCCGAGTGCCCCATGGAAGTGGTGGACGCCGCGGACTCCGCCGGATCCACTGACTTCATCAAGAAAGCCATTGCAGCCGCCACAGAGCCCACCACGTTTGCGGTCGGCACTGAGATCAACATGGTGAACCGGCTGGCCGCCGAATACCCGCAACATACCGTCTTCTGCCTGGACCCTGTCATCTGCCCCTGCTCCACGATGTACCGGATCCATCCCGGCTACCTCGCCTGGGTCCTCGAAGAACTCGTGGCGGGCCGCATCGTCAACCGGATCACCGTCGCGGACGCCGTGCAGGCGAACGCCAGGACGGCGCTCGAGCGCATGCTCGCCGCCAGGCCGTAATGACCCGGACCCAGGTGAAGCCGGCCCCAAAGCCCCGGCGGCTCATCGTCGTCGGAAGCGGCATTGCGGGGCTCTATGCCGCGCTCCTGGCTTCCGACGCGGGCGTGGACGTGGTGCTGCTGAGCAAGGGAGCCCTGTCCGAAAGCAACACCTACTACGCCCAGGGCGGCATTTCCGCCGTCCTGGACCTGCCGGCTCCCGGCGACACCGTGGCGGCACACATCGCAGACACCCTCAGGGCCGGGGCCGGCCATTGCGACAACGAGGCGGTGCGGGTTCTGTGCTCGGAAGCGAGCCAGGACATCGCCGGGCTCAGTCGATACGGCGTGGATTTCGACATGGACCACGACGGCGGCCCCTCCTTGGGACTCGAAGCGGCCCATTCCGCCCCGCGCATCCTCCACGCTGGCGGTGACGCCACCGGTGCCGGGGTGGCACATGCACTGATCCGCGCAGTGCTGGCACGGCAGGCGGAGGGAAGCATCCGGCTCCTGGGACATGCCCGGGCCACGGAACTCGTCGTTTCCCAGGGACGGGTGACAGGCGTCAAATTCATCCAGGACGGCCGGAGCGCAACCTTACCGGGCGACGCCGTGCTGCTGGCCACGGGCGGTGCCGGCCAGCTCTTCGCGCAGACCACCAATCCTGCAGTGGCCACTGCCGACGGGCTTGCCCTGGCCTGGCGCGCAGGCGCAGCCGTTGCCGACCTGGAATTCTTCCAGTTCCACCCCACGTGCCTCGTCCCCGCGGCAGGCGCGGCTTATCCTGACAGGGATCCGCTGCTCATTTCAGAAGCGGTGCGCGGTGAAGGCGCCGTCCTCGTCGATGGCCGCGGCCGGCGCTTCATGCCCGAGTACCATCCGGATGCCGAACTGGCGCCCAGGGACGTAGTATCGCGCAGCATCGCCCTCCATCTGGCCAAACTGGGCGACCCCAACGGACACGTATACCTCGACGCAACAGTCGTCGAGGCTCAGCGGGGCAACGGTTTCCTCGAGAAGCGCTTCCCGACCCTCAGCAAGAAGACCCGCGAAGCAGGCATCGACTGGACCCGCGACCTCGTGCCCGTTGCACCGGCAGCGCACTACTGGATGGGCGGCGTCGTCACCGACCTGCAGGGCCGGACCAGCGTGCCCGGGCTCCTGGCCGCCGGCGAAGCCGCCTGCACCGGAGTCCAGGGTGCCAACCGGCTCGCCAGCAATTCACTGCTCGAAGGTCTCGTCTTCGGCCGGCGCGCTGTCGAGGGGTTCCTTGCGCCGGAGCCGGCTTGGGTGTCGCCTGACGGCACTCCTCCGCGTGCTAGCTCGGCCGCGGGCGGCATCCCTTTGACGCACGCTTCCGGAGCACCCTCAGACGACGAACGGAGGCGCGGCTTTGGTGGCGCTCCCGTAACACAGCCAGCGGACCGCTCCCTGTGGAGCGCGAATGTCACTGTGCCGACGCCGTTCTCACGGGCTGCTCTGCGGCGGCTGATGACTGCCAAGGCCGGGGTGTTGCGGAACGGGGTGTTGCTCCGGGAGGCGGAGGCGGCGCTGGCGGCCTGGGCGGTGGAATTGCGGCCTGAGCTGGTTTCGGTTGACGGCGATCCCCGGGGAGTCGAGGATGCGAACCTTGTGCTGGCGGCGCAGCTGCTGGTCCGTGCTGCCCTGGAACGGCGGACGTCGCTGGGGGCGCACTACCGCAGTGACAGCCTTGACAATGCCGGCGTCGAAGAATTTGAAAAGACCTACCGAACGCGCCCGAAAGCGAGCCTCGTCCATGACTGAAACCACAGAAGCCTCCAGGATCGGGCTGTCCCTCCCGGCGGCACCTGTACGGGAAATCCTGGAACGGGCCTTCGCGGAGGACGCTCCTGCGGGCGACATCACGTCCCAGCTGCTGATTCCGGCCCAGGCCCGGGCCACGGCCGTTCTCAACGCCCGCGTTCCGGGGGTCTTCAGCGGCGCGACAGTGTTCCGGGACGCCATGCTGCTGATCGATCCGGACACGGAAGTGGAGCTGCTGCTCACCGACGGTGAAAGGTTCGACGCCGGCACCCGCCTGGCGCGGGTCAGTGGAAGGGCCCGCTCGGTGCTGCTGGCGGAACGCGTCGCCCTCAACCTCGTGCAGCGGATGTCCGCCATCGCCACCAAGACCGCCGAATTCGTGAAACTGGCCGAGGGAACCTCCGCCCGGATCACGGACACGCGCAAAACCACACCCGGCCTCCGGGTCCTGGAACGGTTCGCCGTCCGCTGCGGGGGCGGCGCCAACCACAGGTACAGCCTCTCCGACGCCGTGCTGGCCAAAGACAACCATCTCGCGGTCATGACCGGCGGGGATCCGGCCAGGCTCACGCACCTCCTGGCAGCCGCGAAAGCGCAGCTGGGCCACACCACGCACTTCGAAGTGGAGGTTGACAGCATGGAGCAGATTGAGCCGGTCCTGGCCGCCGGCGTGGACACCATCATGCTGGACAACTTCACCCTGGAGGAGCTGAAAGCCGGGGTCCAGCTGGTGGCCGGCCGCGCCTGCGTGGAGGCCAGCGGCAACGTGAACCTGCAGACGGTGGCCCGGATTGCCGCCACCGGCGTCGACGTGATCTCCATCGGTGGCCTTACCCACAGCGTGTCGGCGCTGGACCTGGGCCTCGATGTCGAGCTGACCGTGGAATGAGCGCCGAGTGATTTTCCTTGATGCTGCCGCCACCACCCCGGTCCGCCGTGAAGCACTGGATGCCATGTGGCCCTACCTGACCGGCGAGTTCGGCAACCCCTCCAGCCACCACTCACTGGGTGAGGCCGCCGCCGACGCGCTCGCCGGGGCCCGGGCCGCGGTGGCTGCCGTGCTGGGCTGCCGGTCCGGTGAGGTGACGTTCACCTCCGGCGGAACCGAGGCGGACAACCTGGCCGTGAAGGGCATTGCGCTGGCGCGGCATGCCGCTGAGCCGACCCTGAACAGGGTGGTGATCAGCGCCGTCGAACATCCCGCAGTGGAGGAATCAGCCCGGTACCTGGAGCGGTTCCACGGTTTCGTCGTGGATGTGGTTCCGGTGGACGGGGCGGGACGCGTAGCGCCGGAGGCGCTAGCTGCCTTGCTCCGTCCGGAGACGGCCCTGGTCAGCGTGATGTACGCCAACAATGAGGTCGGGACAGTACAGCCCATCGCCCAACTGGCGGCACTGGCGCATTCGCGGGGCATCCCGTTTCATACCGACGCCGTCCAGGCCGCCGGCTGGCTGCCCCTGCACGTGAAGTCGCTGGGGGTGGATGCGCTGAGCATTTCCGGCCACAAACTCGGGGCGCCCAAGGGTTGCGGTGTGCTGTTTGTGCGCGGCCGGACCCGGATCGAGCCCCTCATTCACGGCGGCGGCCAGGAACGGGGACGCCGGTCAGGGACAGAGAACGTGGCAGGGGCAGTGGGCCTGGCCACCGCCCTCACCCTCGCGCAGAACCAGCACGCGGAGGACACGGAACGCGTCGCCGCGCTGAGGGACAGTTTCATCGCCGCGGTACTGTCGGCAGTTCCAGGCGCAGTCCTGACCGGCCACCCCACCGAGCGCCTGCCCTCCGTGGCATCCTTCTGCTTCCCCGGCACCAGCGGGGAATCGGTGCTTCTGGAGCTGGAGCGGCAGGGCGTGGTGTGCTCGAGCGGTTCGGCCTGCGCCGCAGGTTCGGATGAACCGTCGCCCGTCCTGACGGCTCTCGGACTCGACGCCGAAGTGGCCCAGACCGCCGTGCGTTTCAGTTTCGATTCCACCGTCAGCGGTGCAGACCTGGAGACCGCCGCGAAGGCGGTCGGGGCCGCCGTCGCCGGCGTCCGGACGCTCGGCCGCGCCTGACGGACCCCGCCTGACGGATGCGGCGGATCCGATGTGCCGGTTCAGATGTGGCGCGCGCGGCGGAAGATCCAGTGCCGCAGCATGGTGAAGCGGACGGCCGTTGCCAGGAAGCCCGAGAGAGTGGTGCTCCAGAGCTCATCGGCTAAAGTGGCGTCCGGGCGCAGCCAATGCAGGGCGCCCAGGCTGCCGCCCGTGAGGACCAGGGCTACGGCGATCACGAACAGGCCGTTCACATGGTCGCGGGCCATCCTGCTCTGCGCCGTGATTTTGAACGTCAGCCTCCGGTTCAGGGCCGTGTTCATTAACGAGGTGACGACCAGGGCTGCGGCATTTGCCAGTTGCGGCCCAAGCCAGGGACGCAGCAGCGCGTACAAGGCAAGGGATGTGGCCGTGCAGATGACACCGACGCCCGTAAAGCGGATGAGTTGGCGCACCACCGGAAACCTGAGGATTCCGCGGTGGCGCCTGGTGGTGTGCAGGCTGCCCCCGGTTACGCTCAGCAGGGTCTGCTGCGGCTGCTGCGTCAGCTCGGCGGCAGGCGCAGCAGGGGATTCCATGGGTCAAGCCTGACATATCAGGCGGAGAAACCCTTCCTCGATGAAGGCTTGACCGGGTTGGAGAGCTCGCCTATTCCCTGCACGCAGCACGTCACCGTGTCACCGGGAACGATCGGAGTGCATTCGGCGGGAAAGCCGGTCAGGACCAGGTCGCCCGGGTGCAGCGTCATGAAGGACGTCAGGTAGACCAGGATTTCGTCCACCTTCCACCCGAGGTCCGCGGTGCTTGCCGCGTTCAGCCGGGTACCGTTGTGGACAATGCTGATGGCGAGGTCCGCGTCGGCCAGGCTCGTGACGATCCATGGCCCGGCCGGGGTGAACGTGTCCTGGCTCTTGGCACTGATCCACAGCTGGTCCGACTTTTGCAGCTCCCGGGACGTCACATCGTTGGCGATGGTAAATCCCAGGACGGCACTGCGGGCATCGGCCAACGTCAGTGCCCTGGCTTTCGCTCCGATCACGATGGCCAGCTCGGCCTCGGGGTCCACCTGGCCTTCGCCCGCGGGCAGCTCAATGGCTTCACCCGGTCCGATCACGCTGGTCGCCGCTTTATGGAACGCCTGCGGCGGCAGGTCCCGGCCAGCCGGGCCGGTGTTGTGTGCCATCCCCAGCACATTGGCGGGAACGCTGGGGGCGAGAAAGGCAAAGGCCTCCTGCAGGACAGTGTTCCCGGATCCCCACCCGGGGCGCGCGGCGCTCGCGGCGTTGGCAGGGGAGCCGGGGAACGGCGAGTCCACTACCGTCCAGACCCTTCCGGGCCCGCTGCTGAAGTCTCCCGCATCATTTGCCACGAAGAACTGTTCTGCCGGTGATGCCGGCGGCAACGGACGGACACGGGCAAGGCGGAGCGGGGCGCCCATCAGTACAGTTCGCCCACCGGAATGTCCACGGCGAGCCGGTTGGAGGGCCCTGGGAGCGGGCATACCCAGGCCTCATTGTAGGCGCAGGACGGGTTGTAGGCGAAGTTGAAATCCAGGACAAACTCCGCCCTCGGACCGGAGCCGTGGACGCCGTGGAAGGCGCCCTTGATGGTGTCCAGCAGGTACCGGCCCCCACCGTAGCTGCCGCCCGGCTGGCCGGCGGTGGCATCCCGGAAGGGAACAAAGATCCCGCCGCCGTAGCCGTGCAGCTTCCACACAGCCAGCTGACCCATCTCTGGAAGGTCGAACGTGCCCAGCCGGATGAACCGGACCAAACCGTCCGTCGCTGTTTCCACATTCAGCTCCCGGCCGGCGCCCTCTTTGGTCAGCGGCACGTGGAAGCGGTAAATGGGATCGTAGTCGGCAGTCTTCAGCCCTGAGAAACGCGCCTTGTCCTGCTCCGTCAGCGCGGATGCAGGATGGGTCGCGAACATCCGGTCGCGTTCATGCCTCCAGTAGGCATGCGCTTCAGCGGGACTTTCCACCGCGATCCTGCGCACCGTGTCATACATGGCAAAAGTCCGTAGCCGCCAGTCTGCAATGTCGATGGCGGAGATGTCCGCCACGCTGTCTTCGGCCGCGCCGTACTGCTCATCCGCCATACTCCCCAGCCTAGTCCCCTCCATGCCGCTCATAGTCCCGGCGGCGACTCACTGGGCCGGGGCGCCTTAATAGCCGTTGCTCTGCCGTTGCTCCGCGGCTGCAGGACTTTCCCCAGCTAGGCTGGCTCCATGACGAGGAAGGCAATGACCGGCCAATCAACTGCAGGCGAATCAACGGCGGCCAAACCAGCCGCGGCCAAACCAACGGCAGGCAAACCAACTGCACGATCGGCAACATCGTTCGGGCTGCGGATCGCGGTGGTCCTGGTCGCCGCAGGGCTCACCGCCGGGTGCGGCAACCAAGGCAAGACAGAGCCCTCTTGGACTGCGCAGCCGGACACATCCGCGGCGGCAGGTTCCTCCGGGCCAACGGGCACGCCGGGCTCCACGGCTTCAGATCCGGCGACTGGGACGGCCACGGCCGGATCCACGACGGCGCCGGCGTCCCCGGGGCCCGGCGCAACGGCGGCCGCCTGGAAGACTTTCTCGGATCCGGGCAAGACTGTCAGCTTCCAGCTTCCGGAGGAGTGGATTGCCCAATCGGTCAGCCCCGAAGAAGGGACGCTGCCCGGGGCGTTGAAGGTCGAGGTGAAGAAGCAGGACGGCACGTTCGTCGCCGCCCTGCGGACGGGACTGCCGCCGTCGGCGTCCGACTGTCCGGAAGCCGCGCGCCGGCCCTACACAGTGGTCAGCAGCGTGCCGGTGGAACTTCCCGCCCTGGCGGGGGACGGCACCATAGCTCCGCACGTCGTATTCCGTGTGATCCAGGGCTACCGCTACTTCGGCTCGTACGGCATCACGAACATCGTGGGCGGGGCGGACGGGCAGGCCTGCGAGCTGCGCAATGTTGTCCGCGGTCCAGCAGGCAAGGGTGACTATTCCTTCGGTGACGTGGGAGTGCTCAAGGCCTTTGCGCCAGATGAGAAGGTTGCTCCTGCCAAGGCCTATGACACCCTGGACCAAGCGGCAAAATATGTTGCCGAGGGCGCAGAATTCGCCAACGTCCAGCGGATGCTAATGTCTCTGGAGATCAAAAACTAGTCCAGCTGCCGGCTCAACCGTGCCGGCCGGCGCGGGCTGTTTTGCCCTCCCCCCCCACCCCGGAGATACATGGAACGCACCGTTGCCGCCCGCCTGGTTTTCAAGACCGTGGCCGAGACCAAGGCCGCGCTGGCCATTGCGGTGGCCAGGAACCCCGGCTATACCTCGTTCGATGAATCCCTGTCCGTCACCGTGGGCGGGGAGAACGTGGAGTTGACCGAACTGCAGGACCACCACGGAGGACGGCTCCACTACATGGAGTTCGCCGAGCCCGCCGAGGTCACGGTGGACTATTCGGCGACCGTGACGGGGCAGGCCGTTCCCGAGGAGGCGTCGCTGGCGGAGCTCATCAGGTACGTCCGGCCCAGCCGCTACGCCGAATCCGACCGCCTCCTGCCAACTGCCTACGCAGAATTCGGCGGGCTTCACGGTGCCGAGCTGCTCCACGCCGTGCGGAACTGGGTTTGCGGGGAACTGAGGTACATCAGCGGTTCATCACGGGGAACAGACGGGGCAGTGGAGACACTCCTGAACCGCCGGGGAGTGTGCCGCGACTTTGCCCACCTGGCCATCGCCCTGCTCCGCTCCAAGGACATTCCCGCCCGGCTTGCCGCGGTCTATGCGCCTGGGCTGAGCCCCATGGACTTCCATGCCGTGGCCGAGGCGCACGTCAACGGTGCCTGGCACGTCATCGACCCCACGGGCCTGGCCCCGCGGGAATCGATGGTGAGGATCACGGCCGGCCGTGATTCCTCGGACACTGCCTTCCTGTCCACCGTGGGCGGAAGCCTCACCCTGACCCGGATGCAGATTACCGCCCTGGTGAGCGGTTCACTGCCGGTCGAGGACCCTGCCAGGTTTGTTGAACTTCGCTAGCCGTCACCTCTGCGCCAGGTGTGCCCCCGGTGCGGGAGTCGTTTCCGAGGCTATTTCGACGCCGGCCGGGAGCCGACGTAACTCCTGAGCTTCTCGGTGAGGCGCTTCAGTTCCTTCTGCTCCGCAGCAGTCAGGGCGGGGCCCAGGAGTTCGGAGATGTCCCTGACATGTTCCCGGCCGATTTCCTTCTGCAGCTCCGCGCCCGCCTCCGTCAGCTTCAGCAGCACGCCGCGGCGGTCGTCGGGGGCGGGCATCCGCGCCACGAGACCCCGCTTCTCCAGCCTCTCCACGAGCCTGCTGAGGCTCGACTGGCTCAGCAGGATATGGTCGTTCAGCTCGTTCAGCCGCAGCCAGCCGGACGGGCAGCGGGAAAGCGTGAAGAGGACGTCGTACTCGCTGACAGCCAGCTTCCGAAAGGCCGGGCCGGACTGAAGCTTCCTCATCACCGCCACCTGAGCGCGGAACAGCGATTCCCACGTTTCGGCGGCAAGGCGCACGGGCGAACCGGAACCGGAGGCGCTCATCATGCCTCCGATGCCGTGGCGGAGGCGGTTTCGGAGCCCTGCGCGGCCATCAGGGCAGCAACGCGGCCTGCATGCGTGGGCGGATCCGGAACATGGGCCGGCTTGAGGGCCGCGTACTCCCGGCGGAGGACCGGGAGGACCTCCTCGCCGAACAGGTCAAGCTGTTCAAGCACGGTCTTCAGCGGCAGCCCGGCGTGGTCGATCAGGAACAGCTGGCGCTGGTAGTCCCCGAAGTACTCACGGAAGGCCAGGGTCTTTTCAATGACTTCCTGCGGGCTGCCGACCGTAAGGGGGGTCTGGGACGTGAAGTCCTCCAGAGACGGGCCGTGGCCGTAGACGGGAGCATTGTCGAAATACGGGCGGAACTCCTTGACCGCATCCTGGGAGTTCTTCCGCATGAAGAACTGGCCGCCCAGGCCGACGATTGCCTGGTCAGCCTTGCCGTGTCCGTAGTGCTCGTAGCGTTCACGGTAGAGGCTGATCAGTTGCTGGTAGTGCTCTTTGGGCCAGAAGATGTTGTTCGCGAAGAACCCGTCGCCGTAGTACGCGGCGACTTCCGCGATCTGCGGGGTGCGGATGGAACCGTGCCAGACGAAGGGAGCGACGCCGTCCAGCGGGCGCGGTGTGGACGTGAAGTTCTGCAGCGGGGTCCGGAACTTGCCGGACCAGTTGACCGTGTCCTCGTCCCACAGCCGGCGCAGCAGGCTGTAGTTCTCGATGGCCAGTTCCACTCCGTCCTGGATGTTCTTGCCGAACCACGGGTACACGGGCGCCGTGTTTCCGCGGCCGAGGACCAGGTCCACGCGGCCGTCTGCCAGGTGCTGGAGCATGGCGAAGTCTTCGGCGATCTTGACCGGATCATTCGTGGTGATCAGCGTGGTGGCGGTGGAGAGGGTGATCCGCTCTGTCTGTGCCGCAATGTAGGCGAGCGTGGTGGTGGGCGACGACGAGAAGAAGGGACGGTTGTGGTGCTCGCCGATGGCGTAGACATCCATGCCGATTTCCTCGACTTTCCGGGCGATGGCCACGGACGCCTTGATGCGCTCGTTTTCGGTGGGTGTGCGGCCCGTGGTGGGGTCAGCGGTGATGTCGCTGACGCTGAATACGCCGATCTGCATGATGTGCCTTCCGTTCCGGGAGTTCTCTGGGTTGATTCCACTATATCCGATTTACATGCATTTGCATGTATCGACCCATATAACGCAGCCCGGGCGGGAATATTCCCCGATGCTATTCAGCTTCCCCCGCCGCGGCCCGGCGGCCGCTGACCCGGGGAGTCATCCCGGTGGTCCAGTCGCGGAACTCAGCATCGACGTCGTTCGCCGCGCCGAACTCGGGACGTTCCTGCAAGGCACGGAGCAGGGCCTTCTTCTCCCTGCGTCCCTCCACGAGCCGGTACAGCACTGGGACCAATACGAGTGTCAGGGCCGTGGAGGAAACCAGGCCGCCAATCACCACTACGGCGAGCGGCTGGGAAATGAAGCCACCGCCGCCGGTCAGGCCGAGGGCCATGGGCGTGAGCGCAAAGACAGTGGCCAGTGCGGTCATCAGGATGGGGCGAAGACGCTGCCGTGCACCGTGGGTGATGGCATCCGCCACGTTCATGCCCGGCAGGCCGCTCCGTGGCCGCCGGTACTGGTTGATGAGGTCAATGAGCACGATCGCGTTGGTCACCACGATTCCCACCAGCATCAGCATCCCGATCAGCGAGGGCAGCCCCAACGGAATGCCGGTTACCAGCAGCATCGCCACGGCCCCGGTGGCAGCGAACGGAATGGAGACGAGCAGGATCAGGGGCTGGACGAGGGACTTGAAGGCGGCCACCATGATGACGTAGACGATCGCGATCGCGGCCAGGAGTGCCAGGCCCAGCTGCCGGAACGACTCTGCCTGCTGGGTGGTGGCGCCGCCGATTTCAGCCGTGACGCCCGGCGGCAGCTGCACGGACGTGAGCCGTTTCTGCACCTCGGCGTTCACGGCGCCCAGA
The DNA here is from genome assembly GCA_036565085.1 of Arthrobacter sp. GTDB lineage: Bacteria > Actinomycetota > Actinomycetes > Actinomycetales > Micrococcaceae > Arthrobacter. The sequence continues at coordinate 18,087 of DATCNU010000172.1, read as the reverse complement.
TTGGAGCCCGACGGCGTCACGGACACTTTGGCGGTCCGCTGGCCGTTGCTGGCCGTGATGGATACAGGCACATCCACCTGCTGCACGGACGCGATGCTGCCCAGTGTCACCGGTCCGCGCGCGGCGGGCAGCGGGATGTTCCGCACGGCCTCGACGCTGGTGAAATGTGTTCCTTCACCAATCTGTACCGGGAAGTCGTCGGTGTCGATCCGGATGGTGCCGGCGGGGACAGGGCTGATGGTTGAGGCAAGGACCCCTGCCACCTGCTCCTCGTTGAGTCCGGCGGCGACAGTCTTTGCCCGGTCCACCTTGACCTGCACCACGGGCTGGCTGGCCGCGAGGTTGGTGGCCACGTCGCTGGTTCCCGGCACTCCCGTCATGGCCTGGACCATGGCGTCGCTGGCCTGGCGGAGGTCGGCGGAGGTCGCCGCCTTGAGGGTGATGTCAACGGTGGAGGACGTGCCGAAGCCGCCCTGCTGCGAGCCGACGGAGATCGTCCCCGCGTCCGCCACTTTGGCCAGTTCGGAGCGGACCGTGTCCTGCAGCCGGACCTGGTTGGCCTTTTCGTCGGTGACCACAGTGAAGGTGGAGTTGGACGCGCCGGAGGAGGTCAGTGCCGTGAAGCCCGTCCGGGCGTTGCCTGACGTTACCTGGACGTTCTTTACGCCGTCGATGCGCCGGAGGACATCCTCGAGCCTGGTGGCGGCTGCACTGGTATCCGCCAGGCTCGTTCCGGCCGGAAGCACCTGGCGGACCGTCATGCTGTTCTCCCCGGACCGGCCCAGGAGGTCGGTGGCCAGCAGCGGCGTCATGGCAGCGGTGCCGCCCAGGACCAGGGCGGCGGCCAGGAGCGTCACCACGGGGTGCTTCTGGGTCTTGGAGAGGACGGGGAGGTACCCGCGCTGGAGCAGGCTCTTCCGCTCTGCCCCCAGGGCCTTCGCCCGGACGGCGGCAGCGGCCTCCCGGGCAGCAGCCGGCCCGTCAGCCGAACCTGCCGGGCTTTTGAGGAACCAGTAGGCCAGGACCGGAACGATGGTCAGGGAGACGAGCAGCGATGACAGCAGCGCCATGGTGACGGTCAGGGCGAAGGGCCTGAACAGCTCGCCGGCAAGCTCGCCCACGAACGCAATGGGGAGGAAGACGGCCACAGTGGTCAGGGTGGAGGCAGTGATGGCCCCGGCCACTTCCCTGATGGCGGTGAGGATGGCCGTGACTTTGTCCTCGCCGTAGCTCAGATGCCGTTTGATGTTTTCGATAACGACGATCGAGTCGTCCACCACCCGGCCAATGGCGATGGTGAGGGCACCGAGGGTCAGGATGTTCAGGGAATAGCCGGTGGCGGAGAGGCCGATGAACGTGATTAGCAGGGAGAGCGGGATGGACACCGCCGTGACCAGCGTGGAGCGGGCTGACATCAGGAACACCAGGATGACGGCGACGGCGAAGCCCAGTCCCAGCAGGCCCTCGGTGGTGAGGTCGTTGATGGATTTCTCGATGAAGGGGGCCTGGTCGAAGACAGCCGTGAACTTGGCGTTGGACCCCAGCTCGGCCTCAAGCCCGGCCAGCGAGTCCCGCACGGCATGGGAGATGCCCACCGTGTCGCCCCCGGGTTTCTTGGTGACGGAGACGGCCAGCGTCTCCTGACCGTTTGTCCGCGTGATGGATGTCCGCGCGTCGTCCTTCACACTGACGTCAGCGACAGTGCCTATGGTGGCGGCTTCCTTGATGCCGCCGAGCGGCAGGCCCCTGATGGCGTCCAGGGAATCCACCGGGCTGCCGACCTGGAGCGACAGCGTCTTGCCCTGGTCCTCGATGGTCCCGGCAGGGATCAGAGCCCCGTTGTTGCTGAGCGCGTTCCGGATCGACTGGATGGTGGCACCTTTGGCGGCCATGGCGTCGGCGCGGGGGAGGATCTCGATGTGCTGGGTGGCGCCTCCCGTCACGTCGGCACCCCGGACGCCGTCGATCTTTTGCAGCCTGGGCACGCTCAGGCGCTGGAGGTCCGCATTCAGGTCGCTCAGCGGTTTGTCGGAGGACACGGCCAGGAAGACGATGGGGAAGTCGCTGATGCTGCCGGCGATGGCCTGCGGCTGGACGTCATCCGGAAGGGAACGCCTGGCATTGGAGATCGCCCGGTCAATCTGGTTCCGGGCCCGGTCAAGATTTGTGCCATAGGCGAAGACCATGGTGATCTGCGACACGCCGTTGCGTGACGTGGAGGAGGTGGACTCCAGGCCCTCGACGCCGTTCAGTGCCGTTTCCAGCGGCGCGCTGACCTGCTTGTCCACAACCTCCGGAGACGCCCCCGCCATGGCTGTCAGGACCGTGATCTGGGGGAACTCGATGGACGGAATGAGTTCCTGCTTCAGCGATGACATCGTGATCACGCCGAACACCGACGCGAAGATGGTGACCAGCGCGATCAGGGCACGGTTTCCAAGTGAGAGTTGTGCCAGCCGGAACATCGCGGGGCTCCTGTGGGGTAGGGGGTCAGCGGGAGGCGGAGACGCTTTCCAGCTGGAGCGTCTTCGCCGTTGCAGTCTCCAGCTCCGCCGCCAGTTCGGGGTTGTCATCGAGCTTGACACCGTAGCCGGGCATCATGTCCTTGAGCTTGGACTGCCAGCCCTTGAAGTTCTTGGGGAAGGACTTCTGGAGCAGCTCGATCATGATGGGTACCGCGGTGGAGGCACCGGGGGATGCCCCCAGGAGGGCGCCGATGGTTCCGTCGCGGCCGGCGATGACTTCAGTGCCGAACTGAAGCACGCCGCCCTTCTTCGGGTCTTTCTTGATGATCTGTACACGCTGTCCGGCGGTGATCAGTTCCCAGTCGGCGTCCCCGGCTTCCGGGTAGTACTCGCGGAGGGCTTCCACCTTGTCGCTGTGGCGCTTGGCCACTTCCCGGATCAGGTAGGCCGTGAGGTCCATGTTGTCCTTGGCCACGGCCAGCATCGGAATGATGTTGCTCGGCCGGATGGACAGCGGAAGGTCAAGGTATGAGCCATGTTTCAGGAAGTTCGTTGAGAATCCGGCGTACGGACCGAACAGGAGGGACCGCTTGCCCTGGACGTAGCGGGTGTCCAGGTGCGGCACGGACATCGGCGGGGCGCCAACGGAGGCCTGGCCGTACACCTTCGCGCTGTGCTGTGCTGCGAGCTTCTCGTCCGTGCAGCGGAAGAACTGCCCGGAAACCGGGAAGCCGCCGTATCCTTTGCTTTCCGGAATGCCCGAGGCCTGCAGCAGGTGCAGGGCGCCGCCGCCGGCTCCCACAAACACAAACTTGGCGTGGATCTTGCCGTGTTCCCCGGAAGCCGGATATTTCAGCGAAAGGTCCCAGCCGCCGTCGGACGCCCTGGAGATGCCGGTAACGTCGTGGCCGTAGTTGATTTCGACGCCGTTGTTCCCCAGGTATGTGGTCAGCTCCCTGGTCAGTGCCCCGAAATCGACGTCGGTGCCCTCCGCGGCGCGGGTGGCGGCGATGCGCTGCTTGCGGTCTCGGCCCTTGACGATCAGCGGCGCCCACTTGCCGATCTGGCCGTGGTCCTCGGAGTACTCCATGCTGCGGAACAGCGTGTGGGGCTTGAGCGCTTCATAGCGCGTCCGGAGGAATTTCGTGTTGTCCTCGCCTATGACGAAGCTCATGTGCGGGACAGTGTTGATGAAGCCTTTGGGCGAACCGATCATGGACCGCTCCACGAGGTGGGACCAGAACTGCCGGGAGAGCTGGAACTGCTCATTGATAAGCAGTGCCTTGGAAGGATCCACGGAGCCGTCTTTGGCGGCGGGGGTGTAGTTGAGCTCGCAGAGGGCGGCATGGCCGGTTCCGGCGTTGTTCCACGGGTCCGAGCTCTCCAGCCCCGGCTGGTCCAGCCGTTCGAACAGGGAGATGGTCCAGTCCGGCTCAAGCTGCTTGATGAACGCCCCCAGCGTGGCGCTCATGATGCCGCCGCCAATCAGGACGACGTCGGCATGTTGGGTCTTGGAAATGAAGGTCACAATCAGTCTCCGATAGCAGCGGCTCTGGCTGTCACAGAATATCCCCGCGCGGCCCGCTTACTGAAATTGGCCCGGTCCGTCAAGGCTTTAGCTGGACCTTTGTGAAAACTTCGTTTAAGACCGGCGACGCCGGGTAGCTCAGCACGCGGTCGGACAGGGCCAGGGCGGAAATGGGAAAGGCAATGGGGACGGCCGGGACGGACGCGGCGATCTGGGCGTTGATGGTGCGGTACTGGTCATCGCGTTCCTTGCCTTCCGGCATGCCGCGTGCCCGGTTGATCTTGGAAAACACCTGGGCGTCCTGGTAACCGAACTCGCCGTTCTTCTCGCCGAACAGCGGGCCTACGAAGTTGTCCGGATCGGCGTAGGCCCCGTTCCAGCCGAGCAGGTGGAGGGCGTGGTCGCCGGGCGACTGGACTTTCTGGAGGTACCCGTCGGACCAGTCCACCGGCACCGGCTTGATGTTCAGTCCGACGGCGGTCAGTTGCCGGCTGATTTCGGCGTAGACCTTTTCCGGTGTGGGCAGGAAAGGCCTGGTTGCGTTGAGCGGGTAGTAGAACTTCAGTTCCTCATCCGCGTAGCCGGCGTCGGCGAGATAGGTCTTGGACTTGTCCGGATCGTGGCCCAGCGACGGCGCGCTGTTGTTGAAGCCGCTGATTTTGGGCGGGACGAACTGCGTGGCCTGGGCAGTGTTATCGATAAAGAACTTGCGGATCAGGGTGTCCTTGTCGATCGCCATTTCGATGGCCTGGCGGATCTTGTCTTTCTGGAGGATGGGCACGTCCTGGTTGATCCCCAGGTACATCACCGAGAACGGGTCGCGCTGGACAATCTGCTTGCCCCGCTTGACCAGCTGGTCGAAGTTTCCTACCGTGACGGCGTCGTAGCCGTCGATCTTGCCGTCAAGGAGTGCCTGCAGGCGCGTCTCCGGGTGGTCGTAGGTGACGAAGTTGACCGTGGCGATTTGTCCCCGGCTGCCCCAGTAGCCCTTGTTGCTGACCAGGGTGACGCCGGTGTCCTCCCAGGCCGAGAGGCTGAACGGGCCGGTTCCCACCGGATTGGTGGCGAAGGCCGACAGGGCCTGCCCGGCACGTGTCTTGTCCAGGACGTCGGCGGTGCCTTTGACGAGTGCGGCCGGGGAGGCCATCGCGAAGGCGGGAAGCGTCAGTGCCTGGAGAAAGGCGGTGAAGCGTTGGGTGAGGTCGATGCGTACCGTGTCGGGGGACAGGGCGGTACAGCTCTTGAAGATCGACAGTGACGCGTCGTCGGAGTGGGCCTTGAACACGCCCTTGAACGAACTTCCCGGTGCCTGTTTCCTGAGGGCCGCCGGGAAGGTGAACCAGCGGTTGAAGTTGGCGCACACGGCGTCGGCATTAAAGGGCGTCCCGTCCTGGAAGGTAACGCCGCCGCGGAGGGTGAAAGTGTAGCTTCGGCCCTCGTCGGATTCGCTCCATTCCGTCGCAAGCAGCGGGGTGGGCTTGCCGGTGGTCTGGTCGACCCCCACCAGGCCCTCGAGGATTTGCCGGGTGATCCGGTAGGACTCCACGTCATTGGAGAGGGCAGGGTCCAGGCCCAGGGGCTGGGACGCCGTGCCGAAGTTGAACGTCGCCGTCGGGGCCGCGTCGGCCGGTGCTGAAGGAGAGCCGGAAGACGGTGAGGGTGCCGGCAGCCCCGTGCAGGATGTCGCCGTCAACGCCAGGAGAACGGCGCCGGCCTTGATCACCGTACGCCGCGATGTACTGCTGGGCACTCGTTTATCACCTCTGGGCTGCTGACCGGGCACCGCGGACTGCGGACCGAGGCCAGTCTAGTTGACAGACCTTGATGCTCTGCCGGCGCCGGCGCTCCCGGGATTGTTGCCTGGGGGCTTGGTACTGCCGCGGGCCTGGCAGGGGAACCGCGGATTAAGCAACGGAATCCCGGACCTATTGGCCCGGGAATCCCAGTTGACCTTCTCCAGCAGTGCGCAAGGGGGGACTTGAACCCCCACGCCCGAAGGCACAGGAACCTAAATCCTGCGTGTCTGCCAATTTCACCACTCGCGCCCGGCACCCTTGCCACGTCCGTGACGCCGTGAAACACACACGGAAAACGCACGACGGCGGATGCCAGTTTCCATTGTAGCGTCGGGCCGGGGGGATCCGGTCAGCCGGCAGTCGATACTTGGCGGCTACTTGTCGAGCCCCAGGTCCCGGCGCAGTTTCGCCACGTGCCCGGTGGCCCGGACGTTGTACTGGGCCAATGCCACTCTTCCCTCGGGGTCCACAACGATGGTGGAACGGATGAGTCCCTCATAAGTCCGGCCGTAGTTCTTCTTCTCGCCCCAGGCGCCGTACGCCTCCGCCACTGCGTGGTCCTCGTCGGACAGCAACGGGAAGCTGAGGGCTTCTTTGGCGGCGAAGGCCGCCAGTTTGGCCACCGGATCGGGGGAGATGCCCAGGACGTCATACCCGGCCGAGCGGAAGGACGCGAGGCTGTCGCGGAAGTCGCAGGCCTCCTTGGTGCACCCGGGAGTCGAAGCGGCGGGGTAGAAGTAGACGATGGTGTTGCGCCCGCGACTGGATGCCAGGCTGACCTCCTTGCCGGAGGAGTCCTTCAGGGTGAAGCCGGGCGCGTCGGCCCCGGCAATGAGTTTGTCAGCCAATGTTTATCTCCTTGTAGCGGGCCGGACACACCAGCCTAGTAAGCGCACGGAACCGGCGCGAATCCCCACTTGGCTATACTTGCTGGTATGCCTGATATGGATCACTGGCCCACGGGGCGCCTTTTGTCCACTGCGGCGCGCCTCGTTGAACACTCGTGGAATGAAAAGCTCGGCGCCATTGGATTAACCCACGCCGGTGTTATCGCCATCGAAGTTCTGGCCGCGCAGGGGCCCATGACCCAGGCACAGCTGGCCCAGTTCGTTCGCGTCCAGGCGCAGACCATGGGCAAGACGTTGAGCCGTTTGGAAGCGCACGGCCATATTGCCCGCGTGCGCAGCACGTCTGACCGCCGGAGCCACGTTGTTTCGCTTACCGAACGGGGGAAGGAAGCAGCAACCGCGGCGGTGGAAATGGAGCGTTCGGTGCTCGCCGCCGCTTCCATCGATCCTGATGTCCTTCGCCAGGAGCTCCAGGCTGTCGTACGGCAGCTGGCGAACCAGTTCGCGACCCCCGCCACCAGGGCACTGGTGGACGAAGCCCCGCTGGGATAACACGCATCCCGGCAACCAGGCTGCTGAACGGGCCAAGGGACCGTTATCAGCTCTCAGCTACGGTGACGAAGTGGGTCACGACTGGAAATGGCTCATAGAAGTGATGCAGGAGGGATTTCCACCCGTCGTAGGCCGCAGAACCGCGAAACCCTTCGGTGTGGTCCTCCAGTGAATCCCACTGGACCAGCAACAGGTAATTGTCGGGCTCCTCATGGCATCGGGAGAGAGTCAGTCCACGGAATCCGTCGCTGTCCGCGATGATGTGCCTTGCCTTTTGGAATGCGGCCTCGAAGGCCGCCGCCTGGCCTGCTTTGACGGGCAGTACTGCGTGTTCCAAGATCATGGGGTACAGCTTGGCACAGATGGGATACGTCCACGGCCCTCTCCCTTCGCCGCCCCTGTTTGGGCCGCCCGCAGGCGGTCAGCCGAGGTTCACGGCTGTCCAGGAAACGGGAGGCAGGGTGATCGCGACGACGCCGTCCCGGACAGCGACACTCTTGTTCTTCGTGAGGCCCACACGGTCAGGATGGTCGAGGGTGTTCTTCGCGTAAACGTCCGCATCCGAGAGGGTCTGGGCATCCAGGATGATGGTGCCGTCCAGGGATGACACATCCATCGTGACGTTGGCCTCGTCCGTTTGGGAGCGGTTGACCAGAAAGACCGCAGTGGTGGCGGTGGCGGCGTCGAATGTGGCAGCGGCGTCAACCAGCGGTACAACACCGTACGCATCCGTAGAGTAGGCATCGGCTTCCAGTTTGACGTCAAGGGCGGTGCCTTTGGCGAGTCTGGAAGTCAAGGCGAAAGGGAAGAAGGTCGTCTGCCTCCATGCGGGACCGCCCGGTTCGGTCATGATGGGGGCGATCACATTCACCAGTTGTGCCAGGGAGGCTGACGTGACGCGGTCAGCATGGTTCAGCAGTGAGATCAGCAGGTTTCCGACGACGACGGCGTCCGCCACCGAGTAGGCATCCTCGAGGAGCCGAGGTGCCGTGGGCCAGTTGTCGATTCCCTCGATTTTGTCGACCTGCTCGAACCGCTCGTTATACCAGACATTCCATTCGTCAAAGGAGATGTTGATGGTCCGCGGACTGCCGTTGACGGCCCGGACGTGGTCGGCCGTCGCAACCACAGATTCTATGAAATGGTCCATGTTGGACGCGGAGGCAAGGAAGGAGCCCAGGTCCCCGTTCTTCTCTTCGTAGTACGCATGGCAGGAAATGTAGTCCACGTCGTCGTAGGTGTGCGTCAGAACCACCCGTTCCCATTCCCCGAACGTGGGCATCTGCGCGTTGGAGGAACCGCAGACGACGAGTTCAACTGAGGGGTCAAGCTGTCTCATGGCCTTTGCCGTCTGGGACGCGATTTTGCCGTAATCCTCCGCCGAGCGGTGCCCCAGCTGCCACGGGCCGTCCATTTCGTTTCCGAGGCACCACATTTTGATCCGGAAGGGCTCGGTGCGGCCGTTGAGTGTCCGGCGCTCGGACAGTTCCGTTCCGGAACGGATGTTTGTGTACTCCAGCAGGTCGAGGGCTTCCTCAGTGCCCCGGGTACCGAGGTTGACGGCGAGCATCAGCTCACTGCCCACTTTTTCCAGCCACGAGCTGAACTCGTGCAGGCCGACTTCGTTCGTTTCAGTCGAGTGCCAGGCCAGATCCAGACGGCGCGGGCGGCGGTCCTTGGGCCCCACGCTGTCTTCCCACCGGAAGCCGGAGACGAAGTTGCCTCCCGGATAACGGACGGTGGAGACACCGAGTTCTTTGACGAGTTCGATAACGTCGGTGCGGAATCCCGAGGCGTCTGCATTCGGGTGGCCCGGTTCGTAGATTCCGTCGTAGACGCAGCGGCCGAGATGTTCGACGAAGGAGCCGAACAGGCGCGGATTGACGGGGCCGACCGCGAACTGCGGGTCGATGGTAAGGCGCGCGGAAACCATAATTGTCCTTCAGGTAAGGGGTGTGTCGCGGTCGGTGTTGTGTCTGTGCCTTACGGGGCCTTCTATTTGAGGCTTCCGAGTGACAGGCCGCCCTGCCAGTACTTTTGCAAGGTCAGGAAGGCTACGACGAGCGGGATGATGGATACGAAGGAGCCGACAATGATGAGGCTCCACAGTGAATGGCCACCTCCGTTGTTGGAGGATGCAAGCTGTGACCAGAGCCCGATGCCGACGGTTAGCGGGTAGAGCTTTTCGGTGGACAGCATCGCCAGCGGCAGGAAGTAGTTGTTCCAGGTCCCGACGACGGACAGCAGGAGAACCGTGACGAGGGCGGGCCGGAGCAGGGGCAGGGCCACCTGGAAGAAGGTGCGCAGTTCGCCCGCGCCGTCCACCCTGGCTGCATCCAGCAGCTCGTCCGGTACGGCGTCGGCGGTGTAGACGCGCATGAGGTAAACGCCGAAGGGGCTCAGGAGCGATGGCAGGATGACGGCCCACACTGTATCGGTCAGCTTGAGGTTGGACAGCAGGATGAATGTGGGGATCACCAGGGCAGTCATGGGAACCATAACGGCACCCAGCAGCAGTGCGAAGGTCAGGTCGCGGCCAGGAAACTTGTATTTGGCGAAGCCGTATCCGGCCAGGACCGAGATTGCGGTCGCTCCCAGCCCACCGCTGATGGCGTAGAGCAGGGAATTGCCCAGCCACCGCAGATACTCCCCGCCGTTGTAGGTGAAGAGGTCCTGAAGGTTGGCCACCAGGTTGAAGTTCCTGTCGAACCACATCGCGCCGGAGGATCCGGAGAAAAGCCCCTCGGTGTCTTTCGTACTCGCCACGAAGAGCCACCAGATGGGAACCAGGAAATACAGCACCAGGACTCCCAGAAAGACATGGGCAACCACGTTTCGCCTGCGCCCGGGCCGGCGTCCAGGGGAGCGGATGGGGGAGCGGGCAGAGGCGGGGGCGGCGGTAGTGGCTGCGCTCATGAGAGGGTGCTCCCTTTTTTCCGGGTGGCGAACATGAAGATATACACGGCGATGAAGACGACGATGCCGAGGGAGAAGGAAATGGCGGACGCGTAGTTGAACTGGGCGTAGCCGAATGCCAGGTTGAACGCGTAGATGTTCGGCGTGAAATCGGGGGTGATGCTGCCGTTGGCCACCGGGCCCAGGATTTGTGGCTCGGAGAAGAACTGGAGGGTTCCGATCAGCGCAAATATCAGGATCAGGACCAGCGCAGAGGACACCAGGGGAACTTTGATCCGAAAGGCAACCTGCCGGGTGGAGGCGCCGTCGATTTTGGCCGCCTCGTAAAGGGAAGGGTCAATTCCCTGCAGGGCCGCATAGATGATGATCATGTAGTACCCGGCCCACTGCCAGGTCACCACGTTCAGCAGGCCGTAGAAGACGTTGTCCTGGCTGAGAAGGAAGGGCGCGGAAGCATGGAAGAGGGAGAAGACCTGCTGCATCGGCCCGAACGACGGGCTGTAGAGGAATCCCCACATGAGGGCACCTATGACTGCCGGCACCGCATACGGGAGGAAGATCATCAGCCGGGAAAATTTGGCCAGCTTGGTGGTCAGGTGGTCCAGTACGAGGGCGGCGGCCAGTGACACGGCCATTTGCACCGGGATGAGAACCAGGGAAAAGCGGATGACGAACCAAACACCATTGAGGAATTGAGGGTCGGAGAAGGCATGAACGTAGTTCTCCAGCCCGCTGAACCGCGTACCGGTGGCCAGGCCCTTGGTGAAGAGGCTGAGATAGAGGGCATAGCCCAGGGGTGCGAGGAGGAAGGCGATGAAAACCAGCACGAAGGGAGCAATGAAGAGCCACCCCATCCGTGCCCGCCGTGACGCCATCGTTCGGAGTGGGGAATCGCGTTTTCTTTCACTGCGCCCTGATCGGCCCCGTACTGCTGATGGAGCATCGCGTGATGGAGCATCGTGCGGCAAGGGTGTCACCGTTGACCCGTGTACTGCCATGATCTGTCCTGCGTCTTTCTGTCGGTCGGTCCGGCCTGCTCCGCCAAACCCTGGCAGGCGGAGCAGGCCGGGCTGCTACTTGACGGTGAACCCCTGGCTCTTGGCGTAGGTCACCATGGTGTTCTGCAGCTCCGTGGCCGCCTGCTCTCCGCTGATCTCACCTGAGTTGATTTTCACTGTCTCGGCTTGCAGCTGCGCGTAGTAGTAGACGCTGAAGGGGCTGTAGTTGAAGCCGTGGTAAGCGTTCTCGGCCGGAATGTAGATGTCCTTGTTGGCCGTTTGGCCGCCGAAGAAGTCGACTTGGTTGTTGATGAAGGCGTCAGACTTCAGCACATTCTGGTTCAGCGGGAAGATGGTCTGGGTTTTCCAGCCATCGGTGAGTGACGCGTCGTCGGCGTAGAGGCCCTTGGCGACTTCGGCCGCAAGCTTCTTGTCGCTTGCCTGCGACGTGACCGCGAAGGTTGAGCCGCCCCAGTTGACGGATACGGGGTTGCCGGCGTCCCACTGCGGTAGAGGCGCGACGGCGAACGTGCCCTTCTCCTGTCCCTTGCCGACTCCGGAACCGGTCAGGTATCCCGGGGCCCAGGCCGCGGAAATGTACGTGGCGTATTTGCCGCCGACCATGCCGGAGATGTAGTCGGTGTTGAACTGGTCCTGTGTGTCCACCAGGCCCTTCCTGACCAGTCCGGCCCAGTAGTTCAACACGTCCTTTGCCGGTTGGCTATCAAGCTTGATTGAAATGTTCTTTTGATCCGCCAGATCATATGTGAACGGGACGGCGCCCTTTTGGGCCATGAGTGCAGTGAGTGCGGCCGGGACGTTGCTGCCAAGATCGCCGAAGGCCGGGCCGCCGGCGTCCTTGACCTTCTGGGCCGCCTTCTCGTATTCGGCCCATGTCGTCGGCGGCGTGATGCCGTATTTATCGAGGACATCCTTGCGGTAAATCATTGCCATCGGGCCGCCGTCGACCGGAATGGCGTACACCGAGTTCCCCTGGGAGACATCCTTCCAGGAGCCCTCGCTGAAGTTCTTCCTGACGTCGCCGGCGCCGAAGGCGCTCAGGTCCACCAGCGCATCCTGCAGTTCGAAGCCCGTCAGCTGGTCCGCTTCAAGCATGATTACATCCGGTGCACCCTTCCCGGCCTGGATGGCGGTCTGGAACTTCGCATACTCAGGGGCACCCTGGCCGGCCACAGTCCAGCAGACCTGCACATCCGTGTGCGAGTTGTTGAAGTTATCCACCACAGTGGCCATGTTTGGGTACCACGCCCACACCGAGACCTTGGGTGCGTCGGCGTGGATGATCTTGTTCGTGCAGTTGGTCGTGCCGGCGCCTTCAGGAGAGGCATCTCCGCCGCCGCAGGCGGAGAGGCTCGAAGCCAGGGCGACCGTCGACAGTGCGGCCGCGATTGTTTTCTTGTTCACGTAGGGTCCCTTCGGTGCTGCATGTTCTGGACTTCATCGTCTGAAGCGGGTCTCCGCGCCTGCCCGTCCGGCGGAAGGCATGGAACACCCGCGGAGGGGGCTTGGGTAGGACTCGGAGCAGGCTGCCCGCTCGTTTACATCGATGTATGTAAACGATGTAAATCCATATTGATGGCAGCCGCCGTCCAAGTCAAGGACTAATTGTGCGAGATTTTCGCCTCTGCCCGGGCAGACGATCCGCGGGGGATAACCCTGAAGGCAGATTCAAACTCGCGCGGGGCAACTCCTGCATCCTCGCCATTGATCCGCTCCAGCAACATCCGCACGGCGGTCTCGGCAATTTCCCGGCGTCCGGGGTCCACGGTCGAGAGCGCCGGCAGAGAGTAGCGGGTCTCGTCGATGTCGTCGAATCCGATGATGGCCACATCGTCGGGAACCTTCAGCCCTGCATCCTGTATCACGCTCATCGCACCCAGGGCGATTGAATCGTTAAAGGCCACCACGCCATCAAAGGCGACCCCGGCCGCCAGCACCGCCCGCATTGCCTGGGCGCCGTCGGCCCGGTGCCAGGACTGGACGTCGACCACCAGTTCCTGCCGGTACGGCACGCCGGCCCGTTTCAGCGCGCGGCGATAGCCGTCAAGCCGCAATCCGGCCGAACCGATCACTTCACCGGAGTGGGCCCCCAGGGCAAGAAGGCGCCTGCGCCCGAGTTCAAGAAGATGCTCGGTGGCTGCCTGGGATGCCTCCACGTTCTGCATGGTTACGTGGTCTGCGGGTCCGTTGAAGATCCGTTCACCCAGCAGCACGATCGGTGTCGGGATGTCAATGAGGTCCGCGTCCTCCTGCCCGAGGCCGAGCACACTGTAGAGGATGCCGTCCACCATTCTCATCCGAGGGCCGTGAAGGATTTGGAGTTCATGTTCCCGGTCCCCGCCGCTTTGCTCGATGATGACGGCCTGCCCCCTCTTGGATGCCGCCGTCATCACCGCGTCCGCCAGTTCGGCAAAATAGGCGTTTTTCAGATCGGGGATGATGAGGCTGATGACGCCGGTCCGGCCGGAGCGGAGTCCGCGGGCCGAGAGGTTGGGCTGGTACCCAAGGTCTTCGATGGCCGAGAGGACCCGGCCGCGTGTCTCCGGCTTGATGTTCGGGTGGTCGTTGATCACGTTGGACACCGTCTTGATTGACACGCCGGCCATCTGGGCAACGTCACGCATGGTGATCGCCATTTCATCCTCTCAACAAAAAGACAAGTGCTTTGCCTTCTCCTACAGAGATTACATCGTTGGAACCACTGCCGGCCGGCGGACCTCCAGGACCGTCCCTGGACTGCCGGTCCCTCCTCATCACCGCCGTCATTTGACAGCATTTGACGCCGCAGGCCGGCTTAGCCGGAGAATTCCACCAGCAACCGCGCGCCGGTCCCGGCGCCGTCGGATTCGCGGAGCCGCTGGCCCAAAGCCGAGGCGGCACGGCGGAAGGGTGCCGATTCCGCAACCGTCCTGACGGCCCCGGCAATCTCCTCTGTCGATGCTGAAGCCTTGATCAGCAGCCCGGCGTGCGCATCCTGCACAGCCACGTTCGGCGGTGCGTGGATGGCTGCGGGATCAACGGCGGGCCCGGTTGTCAGGATGGCTTCAACCGGCAGATCGGCCACAGCGTTCAGTGCCCTTTGCAGAAACGACTGCTGCCCATTGAACGCGGTGGTGCTCAGGCTGATCAGAAGACGCGGAGCCGAACCGTCCCGCCGGGTCCCGGCCGGCCTGTCAACGTCCACCACCGCTCCGGACCAGACCACCCTCCGGTTCGCGTTGAGTTTGCGGGCCGGGTCAAGGAGCCTGTCCGTGCACACGAGAATTCGACGTGCCTGGTCCATTACTCGTCGGGGACCCAATCCGCGTACTGCCAGCGCCGCCGTGATAGGAGTGCGGCGGAATGGACCATCGAAAAAGGCGTAGAAGCTGTGCACCAGGGCCACTGTGAAGAGCCCTGCCTTGGCCGCTGCGTCAGGGGCACCCAGCAGCAGGCAGTCCACGATGACCACGTCCGGCGGTTCCCTCCGGGCTTCCTCCACAAGATCCCGTGCGATGCCGGAATCGGTGAACACTGACACCAGCATGGAGACCTGACGGAGGGTTGGCATCTGCTCCGCCATGGTCAGGGGCGCTGAATGGCTGTAGGGCAGGAACTCCGCTCCCGTTGCCCGTATCGCCGCCTGCTGGGGACGGCCAAGAAAACGCACCCGGTGCCCGAGCCTCATCAACTCGCAGGCAATGCCGGCTGCCGGCGGCAGGTTCCCGCCGGCGTCCAATGTTGCGAAGAGGAAGTTCTGCACCGCACCTCCCGCCCTCCATAAACGGCGTCTCCGGTCGGCAGAATCGTAGTCCTTCTGCGGCCTCCGGGGCAGGGTTCGTAGGAAACTGAATCCTTGATATGCCAATTCAGTTCCCCAGGCGACGCCAGGCTGTCGTACTCAGAACCGCACTGAAACGAAGATGTTTGTGTTCTGTTTACGCTGATCTGCCCCCGCCCGGCCTTACGATTAGCTCGTCTCATCACTCTAGAACCCGGGGGGAACACCTTGAGCTATCCGCAATACCCACAGCCGCAACAGGCGCCGCAGCAGTCCTGGCAGGGCGGCGAACCGCCTCTCTGGGCGCCGTACTACGGGGCACCGTTCCCGGCAGCCGTCCGACGGTTCTTCAAGAAGTACGCGGCGTTCTCCGGGAGGGCCAGCCGCAGCGAATACTGGTGGTGGGCTCTTGCCTCCGTCGGTCTGAGCATCATCCTCAACATCATCGTCGGAGCCGGAGGTGCCGCCACGTCCGGCGTCACAAGTTCATCAGCCCCGGGGCCCGGAGCCATGCTCGGCAGCGTCCTGCTGATCATTTGGGGTCTGGCCACCATTGTTCCGTCCCTGGCGCTGTCTGTCCGGCGGCTGCACGACGGAAACTTCAGCGGCTGGCTGCTGCTCATTGGGCTGGTACCGTTCCTCGGTGCCATAGCCCTTCTGGTATTCATGGTCTTGCCATCCAACCCGGCCGGCCAGCGGTTCGATCAGCCGACCGGCGTCTAGGAGCAAATCCTTCGACGGATTTGCATCACACACCAAGAAGGGCCCGTCCCGGACGGGCCCTTCTGCTTGCCGCTGTGACTTGCTCTCCGGACAGCAGCACATGCGGAATGGCTGACCGGACTCACCGGCGCGGCGCGATACTTCGTTGGGAGTACCGCTGCTACTCCCTTGAGGCGATGCGGTGACCGGCGCGGGTGCGTACCGTGACTTGTATGACGACCATCATGAATTCTGCTCCCGGTTTCGCCTCGAACCGCAGGCGCCGCGCAATAGCGGCCCTCATGGTGCTTGAGGCTCTCTCCCTGGCGGTGATCTCGGTCCTGCACCTTTCCGGCGTGATCAGCGGTGGCACGAAACCATACAGCCCCGGAGCCGCCGGAATCGCAGAAGCGGTCATCGGCGTCGTCCTCATCGCGGGCGCTTTCGCCGTCATGCGCAGTCCGAAGCGCGGGCGCACCGCGGCGCAGGCTGCGACCGGGTTCGCCATCGCCGGCTTCATCGTCGGACTGGCGTTCACCGTCAGTGGGGGCCAACCAGCCGACGTCGCCTACCATGCGTCGGTCCTGCCTGTGCTGGTGCTCACCCTGGTTCTGTCGTTGAAGAGTAATCCCTGACCTGCAGCGTCAGCCGCGGCCGCTACTGCTGCCCGAGGATCCTGGCCGCGTCATCCTGGGCTGTCGAGGACCTCTGGTCGACGACCTGCCCGGGCAGGTGTCCGGCAGCCGCGATGAGCGCGCGAAGTTCCGACACGGTCCGTGGTGAGCGGACGCCCAGGTGGGCCATGCTGTGGCAGTTGGCACACAACGGCACCAGGTCTGCGATCGGATCCAGTGTGTACCCCGCGCCGAGCCGGGCGACGGGAACAATGTGGTGGACGTGAATGAAGTCCTTGCCGACCTCTCCGTAGTGCACCTCAAAGGAGAACCCGCAGGCATCACAGGAGGTCCCGTGGTAGGCGAGGCAGACGCGCCGGGCCTCCGTGCCACGTTCGTACCGGTTTACTTCAACCCGGGCGACGGCCCCTTCGGGATAGGTGCCAGGGGTCAGGCTGATCGGGTCAGAGTCCATGATGGGGCCCAGGTCCTGCCACAGACGGCGAAGAATGGGTTCCGCGGAGGGAGGAAGGTGCCTCCCCGAGCCGGGGAGACTGCGCCAGCGAACAGCGGGTACTGCTTCCGCAAGCACGTCCAAGGGCACCTGCGAGCCCAGGGGCAGCATGGCGTCGAAGACCACGCTGACATAGGGCAACACACCGGTCGGGTCGGAGTAGTGCTCCGCCGCGTAAGGTTCGGATGCCACGAGGCCGTGGCCGATGAGCCCCCTGCCGTGCTGGCTTTGGCCTTGCAGAAAAAGCCAGACATCGGTGCCCGGGAGTACGTTTCGCTGCCGGCCGATGCTCCAGCGTTCGCGCACCTGACCTGTTTCTGCGACACGCTCGAGTACCGCGTCGTAGTCCCAGTCGTTCCAACGATCGGGATTCCACCCAAGAATGATGGCTGCCATACCCCTATCCCACCACATCCCCGAATGGGGTGCATCCGGGATGACCTCAGCCGGCCGGCCGGGGCCCATCCACCTTTGGGGTGAGTCCTGGGCAAAGTAAAACCCCGCCTTCAGGGCCTGGGGCCTTGAAGACGGGGTTTCGGTGGTGCACCCCCCGGGACTTGAACCCGGAACCCATTTGCCTCTAGATCTGAGCTGGTCCATGGAGAAAGTGCCGGGGCCGAAGCCCGGCATGCCAAGTGCGATAATTGTTGACCATAGGTTCGCAGGCGGGCGTGCAGAGTCCGAAGAGTTCGACAACCTGATTCAGGGAGTGAAGTAAAGTGCCGGATTTCAGCCACGCGGTCACGACTGCCGAGGTTAAAGCAGCTCTGGAGTCTCTGCAACGAGTGTGCATGGGCCCTGAGGGCGACTTCGCGGGAGTCGATGAATTGGTCATCACCCAGTCGATCTTTGCAGGTTACTCGCACCGCTACTCAGACATCCGGACTGGAGACACGTGGACGTTTACCACAGACCAACGTATTCCGAGGTCTGAGTTGGCCTGGCTTAAGGACTTAAAAGCTAATGCGTTTCGGCCCGGTGCCGGCAGTTGGATCACTGTCCAAGTGCATCTATTTCCTGCTGCCCCGGGTTTCGTAGAAGTCTTCGACGAGGAGGTTCTGGCATCCGGAGGAACGGGAGGGATGACAGAACCTCGCGGCACAGTGGATGTTCTTACTTCCGAATTGATGGCTTTTCCCCGTACGTTGGACAACATTCCGCAGTGGATGTGGGACACTCTCCGTGCGGAAGGCATTACCCCGCCGGTGTACAACTCTGAATTGAAAACCGTGGATTGGGACAACAAACGGCTCCCCGTCACTGACACAGGCACAGACTTTTCGGCTGATCCGGTCATTATCGATCCTTCGAAAGAGCCAGGCATCTTCTCCAAGATTGGTGCGAAGCTCTTCGGAAGCTAAGTCCAATAAAAC
>DATCNU010000171.1:0-3710 GCA_036565085.1 Arthrobacter sp. | reverse complement strand
TGCGGAACCGGTCCACGTACCACTCTTCGATGTAGGAAGTCGGAGCGTCCACGTAAATCGAAAAGTCGAAGAAGTCGCTCAGCGCCAGGCCCTGTTTCCCGTCATGGCGCGGCCGTGCGGGCGCCAGCACGTTCAGGCCTTCGACGATCAGGACATCCGGACGGCGGACCACCACTTCCTTGCCCGGGACGATGTCGTAGGTGACGTGGGAATACCAGGGCGCCCTGACTTCCTCGGCGCCGCCCTTGATCTCGCTCACGAAGCGCAGCAGTGCCCGGCGGTCATAGGATTCGGGGAAGCCCTTGCGTTCCAGCAGCTGCCGCCGCTTCAGCTCGGCAAGGGGGTACAGGAAACCGTCCGTGGTGATGAGCTCCACATTGGGGGTGCCGGGCCAGCGCCGCAGCATCTCACGGAGCACGCGGGCAATGGTGGACTTGCCCACCGCCACGGATCCCGCCACACCGATCACGAACGGCGTCCGCTGTGTCTGCTCGCCCAGGAATGTGGTGGTGGCTGCATGAAGCTGGCCCGCGGCCTCCACGTACAGGTGAAGCAGCCTGGACAGCGGCAGGTAGACCTCGCGGACCTCCTTCATGTCCAGGGGATCGCCGAGGCCGCGCAGACGGACAATGTCTTCCTCATTAAGAGGCTGCTCCATCTGGGCTGCGAGCCGGGACCAGGTTTGCCGGTCCAGCTCAACGAACGGGGAGACACCCTCGCCGTTCGCTTCATTGCGTTGCAAAGTCACTTTAGTGATTCTGCCCTTCACATGGCCGAGAGCGAAATGGGACGTGCCTGTGGGCTGCAGACCCGGCGACGATATGCACTCTGAAGCCCACAGCTCAGTTTAGATCTCAACCCCGCCCCAGATAGGCTGGATCCCATGTGTGGAATCGTGGGATATGTGGGCCGTTCTGCTGGCCGTGAAATTGCCGGTCACAGTGCGCTGGATGTTGTCCTCGAGGGATTGCGCCGCCTCGAGTACCGGGGGTATGACTCCGCGGGGGTGGCCGTTGTTGCCGACGGCGTTATCTCATCCCGGAAGAAGTCAGGGAAACTGAGCAATCTGCTCGCCGAGCTTGAGGCCCGGCCGCTGCCTGAATCAGTCACCGGCATCGGGCACACCCGCTGGGCTACTCACGGCGGGCCCACCGACCAGAATGCGCACCCGCACCTGTCCGACGGCGGCAAGCTGGCCCTGATCCACAACGGCATCATCGAGAACTTCGCCGAGCTGAAGCTGGAACTGCTGGCCAAGGGCATCACTTTCGCCTCCGAAACGGACACCGAAGTCGCCGCGGCATTGCTCGGTGATATCTTCCGTAACAAACTGGGCGGTGACGTCAGCGATGGCGGCCTGACCAGGGCCATGGAGCTCGCCTGCCAGCGGCTTGAGGGCGCGTTCACCCTGTTGGCCGTGCACGCGGACCAGCCCGATGTCGTGGTTGCCGCGCGCCGCAACTCACCGCTGGTGGTTGGCCTTGGCGATGGTGAGAACTTCCTGGGCTCCGACGTTTCCGGCTTCATCGACTACACCCGCCGGGCCGTTGAGCTGGGCCAGGACCAGATAGTCACCATCACGGCCGATTCCGTGGTCATCACCGATTTCTTCGGCGCCCCTGCCGAGGGCAAGGAATACCACGTCGACTGGGACCCGGAATCCGCGGAAAAGGGCGGCTTCGACTCCTTCATGGAGAAGGAAATCCACGACCAGCCCGACGCGGTGGCACAGACACTGCTGGGCCGCTCGGACATCCACGGCAGGCTGACCCTGGATGAGCTCCGCATCGACCCGGCGCAGCTGAAGAACATCACCAAGATTATCGTGCTGGCCTGCGGGACGTCCGCATATGCCGGTCAGGTGGCCAAGTACGCCATCGAACACTGGTGCCGGATCGCCACCGAGGTGGAGCTCTCCCACGAGTTCCGCTACAGGGACCCGATCGTGGACGCCAACACCCTGGTCGTCTCGATCTCGCAGTCCGGCGAAACCATGGACACGCTGATGGCTGTCCGGTACGCCAAGGAGCAGGGCGCCAAGACCCTGTCCATCTGCAACACCCACGGCTCCACCATCCCGCGTGAATCCGATGCCGTGCTCTACACGCACGCCGGCCCGGAAATCGCCGTCGCGTCCACCAAGGCTTTCCTGGCCCAGATCACCGCCGCATACCTGCTGGGCCTCTACCTGGCGCAGCTGCGTGGCAATATCTTCCAGGGCGAGATTAAGGACATCCTGGCGGACTTGGGCAAGATTCCGGCCAAGATCAAGCGGATCCTGGACAACGAGGGCCAGATCAAGGAACTCGGCCGGTCCATGGCCGATGCCAAGTCCGTGCTGTTCCTGGGCCGCCACGTCGGGTTCCCGGTCGCGATGGAAGGGGCGCTGAAGCTCAAGGAGCTCGCCTACATCCATGCCGAAGGCTTCGCCGCCGGTGAGCTCAAGCACGGGCCCATCGCCCTGATCGAGGAAGGCCAGCCGGTGTTCGTCGTGGTCCCGTCCCCGCGTGGCCGCGATTCACTGCACGCCAAGGTCGTCTCCAACATCCAGGAAGTCCGCGCCCGCGGAGCCAAGACCATCGTCATCGCCGAAGAAGGCGACGAGGCGGTGAAGGCCTACGCCGAGCACGTCTTCTACATCCCGGAGACGCCAACCCTCCTCGCTCCGCTGCTGGCCACCGTGCCGCTGCAGATCTTCGCCCTTGCGCTGGCCTCGGCCAAGGGCTACAACGTGGACCAGCCTCGCAACCTGGCCAAGAGCGTCACCGTAGAATAGCCGCATGATTGTTGGCATTGGCGTAGACATAGTAGACATCGAGCGGTTCGGCCGGCAGCTGGAACGCACACCGGGCCTCCGGGACCGGCTGTTCGTGCCCGCGGAACGGGAGCTGAACACGCGCTCCCTCGCTGCGAGGTTTGCCGCCAAGGAAGCGGTGGCGAAGGTCCTCGGCGCGCCCGCCGGCATGAACTGGCAGGACTGCTGGATCGGCCTCGACGAAAAAGGCCCCACCATCCAGGTCAAGGGCACCGTGCTGGCCGTGGCCGAGGCGAAGGGCGTCAAGCGCTGGCACCTGTCCATGAGCCACGACGGCGGGATCGCCACCGCCACGGTCCTGGCCGAAGGCTGAGCCCGGGAAGCTGAGCCTTCCCGTGGACCTGAACCCATGATCAGCGCCTATACCGGAACCCAGATCAGGGCGGCAGAAGAGCCGCTCCTGTCATCCGGCATGGGCACTGTCCTGATGCAGCGCGCCGCCCACGGGCTTGCCAACGCGGTCATCCACGAGCTGCACGCCCGCGGCCGGCGCCTCTATGGCGCCAGCGTGGCCGTTCTCGCCGGCAAAGGCAACAACGGCGGCGACGGCCTCTTCGCCGCCGCGCTCCTGGCAGCCAGGGGAATGCGGACGACGGCGGTGCTCACCGCCGGGGCGGGCCATCCTGACGCGCTGGCGGCCTTTGAACGCGCCGGCGGCCGGGTGCACGTCCTCACAGATTCGGCGGTGACTCGCCTCACGGCTGAACTGGCGGGTGCCGACGTCGTTATTGATGCCGTGCTGGGGACTGGCGCCCAGGGCGGCCTGCGGGGCACGGCCGCCGCCCTGATGGACGGGCTGGCGGACGCCGGGCCGGACGCGGATCGGCTTGTGGTGGCCTGTGACATTCCCAGCGGCGTGGACGCGGATACCGGCGAAGTGCACGCACCCGTGCTG
>DATCNU010000170.1:0-25883 GCA_036565085.1 Arthrobacter sp. | reverse complement strand
GGACTAATCAGCCGCGGATGTCGTCATAGAGCACCGTGGAGATGTAACGCTCGCCGAAGTCGCATACGACCGCCACAATCAGCTTGCCGGCATTCTCCGGGCGTTTGGCCAGTTCCAGTGCGCCCCAAACGATGGCGCCCGAAGAGATGCCACCCAGGATGCCTTCGCGGATACCCAGGTCCCGGGCTACGGCCACGGAGTCCTCAAGCGTGGCGTCCAGAACCTCGTCATAGACGCTGGTGTCCAGCAATTCCGGGATGAAGTTGGCGCCCAGGCCTTGGATCTTGTGCGGCCCGGGGGCGCCGCCGTTCAAAATGGGCGAATCCTTCGGCTCGACGGCCACGATCTGGACACCGGGCTTGCGCTCCTTCAGGAGCTGCCCGACGCCGGTGATGGTACCGCCGGTCCCGATGCCGGAGACAAAGATGTCCACCTTGCCATCCGTGTCCGTCCAGATCTCTTCGCCGGTGGTTTCCCGGTGGATCCTGGGGTTGGCCTCGTTGGAGAACTGCTGGGCCCAGATGGAGTTCTCCGTGTTGGCAACGATTTCCTGGGCCTTCTCCACGGCGCCGCGCATGCCTTCGGAACCGGGGGTGAGGACAATCTCGGCACCAAAGGCGCGCAGCATGACCCGGCGCTCGGTGGACATGGTCTCAGGCATCGTGAGGATGACCTTATAGCCGCGGGCGGCGCCCACCATGGCCAGCGCGATGCCGGTGTTGCCGGACGTTCCTTCGACGATGGTCCCGCCGGGCTTGAGGCTGCCGGACTTTTCCGCGGCGTCGATGATGGCCACGCCGATGCGGTCCTTGACGCTGTTGGCAGGGTTGTAGAACTCAAGCTTGACGGCGACGGTGGCGTCCAGCCCCTCGGTCAGCCGGTTCAGGCGGACCAGCGGGGTGCCGCCGACCAGTTGCGTTACATCGTCATAGATCCGTGCCATGTAAATGCGCCTATCTCTCAAGAGTGAATACCGAGGTCAGCCTAACGATGGCGGATCAGCCGCTGCTAAGCATTAAGCCACGCAGAGTAATATTTCCTCGCCTTGGCCAGCTTGGGATTAATGATCACCTGGCAGTAACCCTGTTCGGGGTGTTTGGCGTAATAGTCCTGATGGAAGTCCTCCGCAACATGGAACCGCGGCAGCCGGCTGACTTCGGTGACGATCGGGTGCGCCCAAAGCGCCTGGTTCCGCTCGATTGCCTCCTCGAAGAGGATCTTCTCCTCGGTGGTCTCGTAGAACATCGACGAGCGGTACTGCGTGCCGACGTCGTAGCCCTGCCGGTTGGGGGTGGTGGGATCATGCAGGGCAAAGAACATGTCCAGGATGACTTCCGCAGGTATGGCCTCCTCGTCGAAGGTGACAGCAACCACTTCGGCGTGCCCGGTGGTTCCGCCGCAGACGGAGTAGTAATCCGGCTGCGGATCATGGCCGCCCGTGTAGCCGGAAACCACCGAAGTGACGCCTTTGGTTTTCTGGTAGACGGCATCGAGGCACCAGAAGCAGCCTCCGCCCAGAACAAAAGTTTTCATGACCTCTTCAATGGTCGGCGGTCCCGGATGATTCCCACTCCACCTTACGAGACTGTTACACGTGCGGGGGAGACGCCCCGATGGGGTAAAACTGAGACTATGGAACCCGTAAACACCGGAGTCACAGACGCGGACGGCCGCGGCAGCGACTCCCCGGACGCCGCCGCCGGGCACATGACTGACCCAGACAAGCCGGACGCCCCCACGCTGGGCGAGTTGCTGCTGGCGGTGGAGGAGCTCTGGCCGGAGTCCCTGGCGGAGAACTGGGACGAAGTGGGACTTGTGGCCGGGCATCCCTCTGCCCCGGTCTCGCGGGTGATGTTCGCCGTGGACCCGACGCTGGAGGTGATTGAGGAGGCTGTGCAGTGGGGAGCGGAACTGCTCATCACCCACCACCCCTTGCTCCTGAAGGGCGTGACGTCGGTGGCGGCAACGACGGCCAAAGGCAAGGCGATCCACCGGCTCATCGAGTCGGGCACCGCCCTGCTGACCGTCCATACCAACGGTGATTCCGCCGTCGGAGGTGTCTCCGATGTCCTGGCGGACGCCCTGGGGCTTGTTGATGTGGCGCCGCTGACGGCAGCCATCAACGGCCTGCCCGAAGAAGGGATCGGGCGTGTGGGGGAGCTTTCGGAGGTGACGAGCCTCGGCGATTTCGCTGCCCGCGTGTTCGGCATCCTTCCGTCCGTGGCCGGGGGAGTCCGGGTCTCGGGGGACAAGGACGGCCTGGTACGGCGCGTCGCCGTCTGTGGAGGCGCCGGTGACTCGCTGTTCAATGAGGTGCGCGCCAGCAACGCCGACGTGTATGTCACCGCGGACCTGCGGCACCACCCGGCGTCCGAGGCCAGGGAGGAGGCGGTGAACGGCCGTCCGTACCTTATCGATGTCTCGCACTTCGCGAGCGAATGGCTGTGGCTGCCGGCGGCCGCGTCCGCTCTGGGCAATGTGTTGGCCGACCAGGGCCATGATGTTGAAATCCAGGTGAGCACTACGAACAGTGATCCGTGGGACTTCATTCTGACTCCGGGCGGGGACTAGAGTCTATAGAGCGCCGGTACGGTGCCCGGTTCCGGCCGGACGGATCAAGCGGAGGTTTTAGTGGCTAAGGCAGCACCAGCGGAACAGTTGAAGTTGCTTGAGCTCCAGGGGCTGGATGCCAGGCTCAAGTCCCTTTCCAGCCGCCGCCGCGCCCTTGAGTCCGATCCCCGGATCGAGGACCTGCAGTCCGCGCTTTCCGTGGCAAGCGGTGAACTCGGCGCAGCGAAGATGGCCGTCCACGACGCCGAGGCCGAACTTAAGCGCGCCGAGGCGGATGTGGAGCAGGTGGCGTCGCGCATTGCACGCGATGAGGCCCGCCTGAACAGCGGAACAGGGCTGTCCAAGGATCTGGTGGCGCTGCAGAAGGACATTGCCTCGCTGAACAAACGGCGCTCGGACCTTGAGGACGCAGAGCTCGAGGTTATGGAGCGCCTGGATTCGCTGCGCGCCAGGCAGGCGGCCCAGCAGCTGATCGTCGATGACATCCAGGCTTCCTTCGGCACCATCCGTGCCCAGCTCGACGAAGCCCTTGCCGAAGTGGAAGCCGAAGCCACCGTGGTCCGGGGCAAGCGCGAACAGTTCGCGGCCGGCCTTGACGCCGGAATGCTGGCTGTTTATGAGAAGACGCTGGCCAAACGCGGAGTGGGCGCCGCCCGGCTGTTCCACGGAACGTCGGAGGCGTCGGGGATGAAACTCAGCCCAGGGGACCTCGCCGAGATCAGGTCGGCTGCCGATGATGACATTGTCTTCTGCCCGGATTCCGGCTGTATCCTGGTCCGTTCCGCGGAATGGAACTAGCGGCCTCTCCCAACTGAACAGGCCTGAATCGCGGCACTGAACCGCGATACTGAATCGCGGCACTGGGCCGCGGCAATAGAGCCGCGACACAGAGTGCAGTCAGCTGCGCAGGATGATGTTCAGGGCGTGCGCTTTCCTGGCTGAACCATCCACAAGCTCCGCGTCCCATTTCTCGCTGGCGGCCTTCAGCAGCTGCGCCGGGGTCTGCGGCGTGTTGCCGCGCCGCGCCAGCAGGTGCCGCGCCAGTTCACCGCGGGTATGTTTTGCGAAGTGGCTCACCACTTTCCGCACACCATTGAGTTCGGTGAAGACGTTGACAGCCACGGTCCGGAGGGGCGTCGGGGTCCATGCGGCCGCGTAGGTGCTGGACCTGCAGTCCACTACCAGCTCCCCGGCCGTCATTTCGGTCAGGGCCTGCGTAAGCTGCGGCTTCCAGAACGAGGCGAGGCGGCCGACGTCGGGCAGTGACGTCCCCATCGACAGCCGATAGGCGGGCACGCGGTCGGCAAAGCGGATGGCACCCCAGAGAGCCGAAATGACCAGCACCGAGGCGTCCGCCTTCCGGCGTTGCGCCGGCGTCAGGCTCTTGTAGCCGAGCGCGTCATACAGAACCCCGGAGTAGATCCGGTGCGCGGGCGCCGCCGGTTCGGCAATCAGCCGGGTGTTGCGTTCGACGTCGTCCCGCAGCGAGGCTCCGACGCCCAGGAGGGCGAGGGCGTCTTCATGGGCGCTCACCGTTCCGAGCGACTCAAGCACTTTCGCCCGGTAGGTGTTGAGCGACGGAAAGCTCAGGGAAGGCCAGTCGACGGCGGATCCGCCGGGCGCGGGAGTCTTGCCTTCAGACGGGGGAAGCAGAATCAGCACCGTACGATCCTACCGGCGCCCAAGCGCCCCGGCCGCCGGCGCCCGGCGCGGATCTCAGGCCAGGTTCCGGCCGAGGAAGGAAACGACGTCGGGCAAGACCATCCGCCAGTATGTGTCCTCGTGGCCGCCGGGCTGGAAACCTCCCTCGGCTGTTCCCGGCAGGCCGCTGATGTAGGACTGGACGGTGGCGAGAAGGTCGTCGTCGGTGCCGCAGTCGATCCGCTTGGGTAGGTCTTCGAGCTGCGGACGGAGGGCGAAGACGTCGTTGGCTTCGAAGTCCTGCGGGCTGTCGAAAGCACCGTCCGCGGCGGCGTCATACTCGCTCCAGACAGCGGGGCTGATGGCGGCAACGCACCGGAGCCCGGGTACGATTCCCTTCGAGGCGAGCAGCAGTGTGCCGAATCCGCCCATGGAAAGGCCGAAAAGGGCGAGCCTTCCGGTGTCGAACCCCTTGCTTGCCAGCAGCGGGATGAACTCCCTCAGCAGCATCGACTGCGTATCCGTGCCGTCCGAGCGTGGATGCCACCAGGAGTCGTCGCCATCCACGGAGGCGATAGCGAATGCCGGTCCACCGTCCACAAGGTGCCGCTGCAGGACCGACTGCGCGCCGAGGACATCGAAGATGAATCGGTTGCTGCTGTCGGTGCCGTGCAGGAAAACCGCCACCGGGAGCTGCCCGGCGTAGCCGGCTGGCGCGGGCTCTGCCAGGGACCATTCGGTGGCCGTTCCCGGGCGGAAATCTGAGATGAAGGAACCCGATGTGACTTCCACCCCGGTACGCGGGGCGACGGTCAGGGCGGACGGCTCGGCTGATGCGAGTGTGGCCGGCCGGCCGGCCGTCTCTTCCGTCGGATCGGGCGCCGTCCGCTTTGCCGCGGGGGTGCACGAAGCAAGAGCGGTGACGCCGAGAAGTCCGGCTCCGAGCTCAAGCATCCGGCGGCGTCCAAGCCACGGCTTATCCATCTTCAGATCATAGTCAGCTGGCGGACGCATGCCCGCACCGGGGCTGTGCCCCTAAGCGGCCTTGACCGGCGACGCGGAGTCCGGTGCCTTGGACTCCGGTGCCTTGTTCTGGGCGGCCTGGTTCTGGGCTGCCTGGTTCTCGCGGGCGAGGAAGGCGGCCAGCTCTCCGATGGTGCTCATCAGGGGAGCGGGGAAGATAACCGTGGAGTTCTTGTCGACGGCGATCTCCACCAGGGACTGCAGATTCCGCAGCTGCAGGGCAAGCGGGTGGGCCATCATGGTGTCCGACGCGTCGCCGAGGGCAGCTGCGGCGATGGCTTCGCCTTCCGCTGCGATGATCTTGGCCCTTTTCTCCCGTTCGGCCTCGGCCTGGCGGGCCATGGCGCGCTTCATGCTGTCCGGAAGTTGGATGTCCTTAAGCTCCACCACCACCACCTCGATGCCCCAGGCGAGTGTCAGCTGATCCAGAATTTCCCGGATGTCGCTGTTGATGCGCTCGGTTTCTGACAGCGTCTGATCCAGGCTGTGGCGGCCCACCACCTTCCTCAATGTGGTCTGGGCGATCTGGTCGATTGCCGCTGCGACATTCTCTATCGCCACGACGGACTTCACGGCGTCGACCACGCGGTAGTAGGCCACCGCCGAGATGTCGAGGCTCACGTTGTCCTGGGTGATGATGCCCTGCGACTGGATGGGCATTGTCACGATCCGCAGGCTGACCAGCGGAAGACGGTCGATGACGGGAATGATGAACCGCAGCCCCGGCATCCTGACGCCGATGACCCTGCCCAAGCGGAAGAGCACGCCCTGCTCATACTGCCGCACGATCCGGATGGACATCCTCGCCACGATGAGCAGAAGCACCGCGAGGACGATCACTGTGATGATGCCTGTGGAGTCCATCAGGATCCCTCCTTCTTGCCTGAGTTGATCTTGTTCAATTGTCCCACCAAGGACTCGAAAAACAGCTTTCACCCGCTGCGGAACCGGGCAGCCGGGGGTTGCCCGTAGAATGGACCGCGGATGGGTTGACCAGGCGGCCGCGCGTCACGCAAGTGGCTCGAGGAACGTCCGGGCTCCGCAGAGCAGGGTGGTGGGTAACGCCCACTCGGGGTAACCCGCAGGCCAGTGCCACAGAGAACAGACCGCCTGCCTCGCGCCGTTTTGAAAGCGGCACGAAGAACAGGTAAGGGTGAAACGGTGGTGTAAGAGACCACCAGCTTCCCGGGTGACCGGGAAGGCTAGGTAAACCCCACCCGGAGCAAGGCCAGACAGGGCACGATTGAGGGCTGCTCGCCCGAGTGCCCGGGTAGGCCGCTGGAGGGCGCCGGCAACGGCGCTCGTAGATGGATGGCCGCTACTCCTGCGCTGGCAACGGCGCGGGAGCACAGAACCCGGCGTATCGGTCAACCCATCCACACCCGGAGAATCACCAGAAATCCGGCAGCCCCGTGTGAGTGATTTCACGCGGACTTTGCCCATCCGGGCAGTCCCGGCCAACTTAGAATGGTTACGGACGTAGAAGTTCTCCGCCGGAGCCGCGTTTCGCATCCGGCGGTTTTTCTTTGCACACGATCCAGGCACCCAGGGTGGACCGAATCCCGCCGGTGCCGGTGCCCCTGGACATCATCAGGTGGCAGACAACCGTATACGAGGACGTATGCGGCTGAACCGAGGAAGGTAGTTCTGTGAGCCAGACGTCAGATTCTTGTCTTGATACATGGATGGGCCGGGAGGCCCTCGCCGAGGCCATGATTCCGGTGATCGGCCGGCTGTACCGCGAAAACAATGTGGTGACCAGCATTCACGGCCGCAGCCTGATCAACAAGTCCACAATGAACATCCTGAAGGCACACCGTTTTGCCCGCCGCATGAGCAAGGATGAGCTGCTCCTGGAGGAAACCGCCCCTCTGCTCAATACCCTGGCCGGGCTGGAACTGGGCGCAGCGGCGATCGACATCGCCCGCCTCAACCAGAAGTTCAAGGCCGAGGCCGGTGACGCCACCCTGGAGGAGTTCCTCCGTACCGAACTGGCTGACGTTGTCGGCAAGCGCGGCGGCGACGACCGCACCAGCACCGACGTCGTGCTGTACGGCTTTGGCCGCATCGGCCGCCTGCTGGCGCGCCTCCTCATCGAAAAGGCCGGCGGCGGCCATGGCCTGCGGCTGCGCGCCATCGTGGTGCGCCGCGGTTCGGACAAGGACCTGTCCAAGCGCGCCAGCCTTCTGCGCCGCGACTCGGTACACGGCCCTTTCGAGGGAACCATCCGGGTGGATGAGGAAGCCAACACCATCACCGCCAACGGCGTCCAGGTCCAGGTCATCTACTCGGACAACCCGGCCACCATCGACTACACGGCGTACGGTATCCGCGACGCCCTGGTGGTGGACAACACCGGACGCTGGCGCGATGCCGAAGGGCTCTCCCAGCACCTGCTGAGCAACGGCGTGTCACGGGTCCTTCTCACGGCTCCAGGCAAGGGCGACCTGAAGAACATCGTGCACGGCATCAACCACGGAACCATCCTCGATTCGGACAGGATCGTCACCGCCGCCTCGTGTACCACCAATGCCATCACCCCGGTCCTGAAGGCCATCAACGACAAGTTCGGCGTGGTCCACGGACACGTGGAAACTGTCCACTCGTTCACCAACGACCAGAACCTGATCGACAACTTCCACAAGGGCGACCGTCGTGGACGCTCCGCTGCCCTGAACATGGTGATCACCGAGACCGGCGCAGCCAAGGCTGTCGCCAAGGCGCTGCCCGAACTGCTGGGCAAGCTCACCGGCAGCTCGATCCGCGTCCCCACGCCGGACGTCTCACTGGCGATCCTGAACCTCAGCCTCGAGCAGGGGACCACCAAGGACGAAATCAACAACTACCTGCGCGAGATGTCGCTGCACTCGCAGTTGCGCAAGCAGATCGACTACATCGATTCCCCCGAGGTCGTCTCCACGGACTTCGTCGGCTCGCGCCGGGCCGGAATCGTCGACGGACTGGCCACCATCTCCAACGACAAGAACCTTGTTCTGTACGTCTGGTATGACAACGAGTTCGGCTACAGCTGCCAGGTGGTCCGGGTCATGGAGGAAATGGCCGGGGTCAACCCGCCGTCATTCCCTGCCAAGGAAACGGCCGCAGCCCTCGCCGCCATCGCCGTTTGACACCCCGTCTTTCGGGTTCCCGGCAGTTTCCCGGCTGATTCACTGGAATCGGCCGGGAAACCGGACAAGACTGGGGGGCATGGACAACGAATCAACACTTCAGCACGAGACCACCCTCGAACACGCCATGGATGTGGCCAAGGCCAACCACAAGGAGGCCGTCCGGCTCCTGGACCAGGCCCGCCAGGCGTACAGTGCGGGGGATGCCAGCGAGGAACGCGTTCATCAGCTGGAGGAACTCCTGCAACTGGCTGAGGAAGACCTCCGAAGAGTAGCCAGGGAGCAGTAAAGGCACCTTCTCCGGCGGGACACCTTTCCTCCACACTGTGGATAGCCGGGCTGATGTCGGTGGGGTCGCCTAGGCTCTTCTGGTGCACTGCGTTTCCGGAAGGGCCGGACCCCCATGACCACCCGTTGGTCCGACTACAGCCGCGCCCGCCGTCGCTCCGGGCTCGCCTGGGCGCTGTTGCTCCTGCTGGCTGTCTCGGTGGTGGCATCCGCCGCCTGGTTTTTCTCGGCCGGACAGTTCTTGGCGGCGGAACCGGACATCTCAGGGCCGGCAGAGGCTCCGGTCTTCGACGGCAGGTGGATGAAGCTTGTGACTCCCGTTCATCCCGTGCCCCGCGGCCTGGCGGCAGCAGCCTTGGAGAATCTCCCGGTCAAGGGACGTGCCCCCAAGGACAGCTATCAGCGCGAGGCATTCGGACAGGCATGGGCGGACGTCGACCGGAACGGCTGCGACACCCGCAACGACATCCTCCGCCGCGACCTGACAGCGGTGGGTTTCAGTGACGGCTCACGCTGCAAGGTGTCCTCGGGTGCTTTCCAGGAGCCCTACACGGGCAAAATGGTGGAATTCCACCGGGGCCCGCAAAGCAGCAAAGACGTCCAGATCGACCACGTCGTGGCCCTTGGCGACGCCTGGCAGAAAGGCGCCCAGCAGCTGACGCCGCAGCAGCGGCAGAGCCTGGCCAACGATCCGCTGAACCTCATCGCCGCGGATGGTCCTGCCAACCAGGAGAAGAGCGCAGGGGACGCAGCGACGTGGCTGCCGAAGAACAAGAACTTCCGCTGCCACTACGTCGCCCGGCAGATTTCGGTCAAAACATCCTACGGGCTCTGGGTGACGCAGGCAGAGAAGGAGGCGATGAAGCGGGTCCTTGACTCCTGCCCGGACCAGTCCACCATCGGCGCCGGATGATCCCGGAAAATCGCAGTGCGCCTAGTGGCCGAAGGGGTCCGGATCCACGCCCGGCATCCAGGTGAGCCCCGGGACACCCCAGCCGCTCTTTTTGGCCTGCTTCAGGGCCTTTCGCCTATAGCGGTCCAGGAGCCGGTCAACGTACAGCTTGCCGTCCAAATGGTCGTATTCGTGCTGGATCACCCGCGCGAACCACCCGGTCGCCTCGAACTCGACAGGGTTTCCCTCGCCGTCAAAGCCTTCAACCCGCGCCCACTCCGCGCGCTTGAGAGGGTAGGTGCCGCCGGGGAATGACAGGCAGCCCTCCTCTTCCTCCTCGGGGTCCGGGAGCGCGCCGGAGATCTTGGAGAGAGTCAGGACGGGGTTGACGAGGACGCCGGTGGGAGGTGCGTCATCGTCGTTGGCGAACTTGTAGACAAAGATCCTTTTACCCACCCCCACCTGCGGAGCCGCAAGCCCCACCCCGTTGGCGGCGTCGTTGGTTTCGAACATGTCGGCAATCAGGGTGCGGAGGTCGTCGTCGAACACCTCCACCTCGGCCGCCCGGCGGTGCAGCACAGGTTCGCCCCAGATGGTGATTGGCAGAACAGTCATGTCAGGCGGGTCCTTCGGGTTGCGGCATGACGCCGGCATAGTGCAAGAAACATAGTGCAAAAAAATGGAGGCCGCACCGGATATCCGATGCGGCCTCCATTTGGGACGGCTGCTACTGCCGTCCTGTGAGGGTGAGCGACGGGGGTTGAACCCGCGACCTCCTGGACCACAACCAGGCGCTCTGCCAACTGAGCTACGCCCACCATGTGCTCTTTACATTTTCCGGCTGGCCGGCTGTCCGCAAAGGCAACTCAAATAGCTTACCTGCTCTTCCGGGGTGGTTTTGCCACTTTTCCCGGATTTGCCGGAAATTCCTCCAAACGTGGCGCAGATTACGCCACCGGAGACACTGTGGCCGCGCCGGCCGGGGGTTCCCCGGCATTTTCGATCCCAGATTCGGCGGTCCCGGTGCCCGCAGTGATCCGCTTGGCGATACTTTGGGCGGTTGCACTGTCCGGCCCGGGCGCCGGGACAAAAACGGCCTCGCGGTAGTAACGCAGTTCGTCGATGGAGTCCTTGATGTCCCCGAGTGCGCGGTGGCCGCCTTTCTTCGCCGGAGACTGGAAGTACGCCCGGGCGAACCAGCGGCGGGAGAGCTCCTTAATGGTGCTCACATCGATGACACGGTAGTGCAGGTGCTCCACGATGGTCGGCATGTCCCTGGAGAGGAATACGCGGTCCGTTCCCACCGAGTTGCCGCCCAGCGGTGCCTTCCGGGGGTCCGGAACCCACTTCCCGATGTACTCCATCAGGGCCGCCTCTGCCTCGGCCATGGTCTTTCCCTGCGGCAGTTCGGTCAGCAGTCCGGACCGGGTGTGCATGTCGCGGACGAAGTCGTTCATCTGGGCCAGTGCGGCGTCATCGGGCTTGATCACCACGTCCACACCGTCACCGAGGATGTTCAGCTCCGAGTCCGTCACCAGGGCCGCCACCTCAATCAGGGCGTCGTTCTTGATGTCCAGGCCGGTCATTTCGCAGTCGATCCAGACGATGCGTTCGTTAGTTATAGGCACCGGACCAGCCTACCGTTTCGCCCCCCGACAGCGGTCCGATGCTAGGATTTCGGATACGCGGCGGTGACTTTTCCGCCGTCGTAGTATGCCCTCGCCGGCCCTGCGCGGTCCGCGGGGTGCAGCGCGTAAACGCAATAGATTGGACGATCCTGAGATGAAGGCGCCTATGCCTGCAACGGGGGAGATGGCCGCCAACATGATCCCGAAGGTTGCTGCGGCCGAAGTGGACAACGCCCTGTCTCCACTCATTGCCGGTTTTGTCGGCTCGCTCTTCATGATGATGGGGTCCCTGGGCGTCGGCTGGCTTGCGCCGGTCTCCGAGCTCAGGAGGATGCCGCTCTTCATCTGGATGCGCACCGAGGCTGTTGGTGTTGCCCTGTCCATCATTCTCCTGGCGATCGGTGGCATGCTCCTGGTCCGGGCCTGGCTCCGCCTCGGCCAGCGGGTCAGGGTCTGGGGGCTGCAGGCCCGTCGTGCAACGCTGCAGGCCGTGGTGGCGTGGGGCCTGCCTATGATGTTCACTGTCCCGCTGTTCAGCCGCGACGTGTATGCGTACATCGGGCAGGGCCGGCTGATGGTGGAGGGTTTCAACCCCTACGAGCACGGCATTTCGGCCCTGTCCAACTACTTCCAGCTTGGTGCGGACAAGATGTGGACAGAGGCGCCTGTGCCGTACGGCCAGCTCTTCCTGTGGATAGAGCAGTTCGTGGTCTGGTCCACTAATGTCCAACCCGAAGCCAGCATCATGCTGTTCCGCCTTGCAGCGGTGGCCGGCATTGTGCTCTGCATCATCTACGTCCCCAAACTGGCTGAGCTTCACGGCGTCAACCCGCACCGCGCCCTCTGGCTTACGGCAGCCAACCCGCTGTTCCTGACCAACTTCATCGCCAGCGTCCATAACGATGCGCTCATGATCGGCCTGGCCCTCGCGGGACTGTACTACTGCGCCACACGCCGCGTGCTGCTTGGCATCGTGCTGGTCACCCTGTCGGTCTCAGTCAAACCCATCACGATCGTTTTCCTGCCGTTCATCGGGCTCCTCTGGGCCGGGAAGGGCGCAAGCTGGCCCAGGAAGTTCCTTTTCTGGGGCCTGACCGCCGGCTTGAGCCTGGCATTGCTCTACGCCATGAGCAGGGTCAACGGCTTCGGCTTCGGCTGGATCAACGGACTGTCGGCTCCGGGCAGCATCTGGATCTGGTACGCCCCCGTGGGGCTGATGGGACTGGTGGTCGCCTCAATCGCCAACGCCTTCAGCCTTGACGGCTGGGGGCTCGCCAAATGGGTTTACGACGCCGGCAAGCTGCTTGCCGTGGGCATCGTCGCGTGGCAGATCTTCAGGGGTGACTATGACCGCCTCATGCGGCGGCTGACACTGGCATTCGCGGCCGTGGTGCTCCTCGCGCCCATGATCCAGTCCTGGTACGTGGTCTGGTTGATCCCGCTGTTTGCCGTCACGGGTATCCGCGACGACTGGCAGGTCAAGGCCCTCTACTTCATCGTCTCCTTCTTCATGGTCTACGCCATCTCGGACCAGCTGGAGGTATTCCCCTACCTGCAGACTGAGGACCTGGGCCTTGCCCTGGCGCTTGCGCGGAATGCCGCGGCCATCATCGCGCTGATGTTCGCGCTGTACCTGATTTTCCTGGACCCGCGCACCAAGCAGCTGTTCAGTAAATCGGATCAGCCGGTCACCTCACGTCCCGTCATCTGATTCGGAGCCGGTTTCCAGGTTCCGCAGGGCTTCACGGCGTGACAACGGGCTGAGGGTGCCGATGTGGCCCGCCACGAAATCCCTTACCCAGTCCGGGTCGGTCTTGGCGTACTCCCGCAAGGCCCATCCGATGGCCTTGCGGATGAAGAACTCCGGATCCGCCAGGTTGGCTTCCATGACATCGCGCAGCAGTTCAGTGTCGGTGTCTGCTTTGGCCTTCAGCTGGGCTGTGATGGACGCCCTCCTGATCCAGAAGTCCTCGTCCTGGCTCCAGCCGCGCAGTCCCACCGTCATCATCGGACGGTGGGACTGCAAGAGCACACACAGCCGTTCCGCCACACCGTCAACGAAGTCCCACCAGGCGCCGCTCCTGATGATTTCCTCGTAGACCGGCAGCATCACCGGGTCCCCCGCAGCCAGCCGGAGGCCGGTGAGGTCGATGGCCGCGTAACGCTCTTCCCGGACCGCCGCACCCCGCCACAGTTCCAGGACGGTGGAACGCAGTTCTTGCAAGGATCCGAAGGGATAGGCGGCGGCCGCGGCCATTGTCAGTTTCCGGACCTCGGGGACCCTGACGCCCAGGGACGGGATGGAGGACTTCATGTACGCCTGGGCTCCGGCGGCGCGGGCCGGGTCGGCGCGTTGCTTCAGGGCCGTCCGGATGGCGGCCAGCAGTTCACTGTTCACCGCTGTATTCGTCATCCTGGAACTCTATCGGGACCCGCGGGGAGCACACGGGCCGGCATCCGCACGGCCGCCCGCCTGAGCGTCGCCGTCAAGAGACGCCGCCCGCCTGAGAGGCCGTGCAGGGCGAGGGCGGCCGCTCTAGAGTGGAACCAGACCGCGCCGCCACATACCGGAGGTTTCCACCAATGTCGATGATCAAAACCCGCGAGCAGATCGTCCTCATGCGTGAGGCCGGACGGGTAGTGGCAGACACGCTGGCCGCGGTCCGCGGGGCCGCGGGCGTCGGTGTTTCGCTGCTGGAACTGGATGCACTCGCCGCGGAGACCATTGCCCGGGCAGGGGCGACGCCGGCGTTCCTGGACTACCATCCCCGCTGGGCCCCGCTCCCGTTTCCCGGCGTGATCTGCACCAGCGTCAACGACGCCGTCGTGCACGGCATCCCGAACGGATACAGGCTGCAGGACGGGGACCTTCTCAGCGTGGATTGTGGTGCGTTCCTGGAGGGGTGGTGCGGTGACGCGGCCCTCAGCTTTGTGGTCGGAACGGCCGATCCGGAGGACCAGGCGCTCATAGATGCCACGGATGCTGCCCTGGCCCGGGGCATCGGGGCGGCCAGGATCGGCAACAAGATGGGGGACCTGGCCTACGCCATCGGCGGGGAGTCACGCAGGGCGGTCTATGGGTTGCTGGCCGATCACGGCGGCCACGGAATCGGCCGCACGATGCATGCGGAACCTTCGGTCCCCAACGACGGGCGGCCGGGGCGCGGAATCAGGCTCACCGAGGGCCTGGTCATTGCCATCGAACCCATGCTCATCCTGGGTGGCAAAGATGGATACTACCGTGACGACGACGGGTGGACCCTGCGCTCTGCCAACGGCCGCCGTGCCGCCCACAGCGAGCACACTGTGGCGATTACTGCCGAGGGGCCCCAGATACTTACCCTCCCGTAGCAGCGACGACGCCCGGGGTTTACAGGTGCGCTAGGGTGGTTAGCGCTAACAAAAGGGAACGCAGAGGAACGACGATGCCGGACACGGAACACAGCATTGCATTCGGGCCGTATTCGGCCATCGTTACGGAGCGCGGAGGAGCTCTTCGCGAACTCCGCTACCAGGGCCGGGACCTGGTGGTCAGCTTCGGCCCCCACGGTGCCATTCCGGACTATCGCGGAGTCATTTGCGCCCCCTGGCCCAACCGTCTCGCCGACGGCCGATACGCCTACGGGGGGCAGGAATTCCACGCCGACATCAACGAGCCAGAACGCGGTGCAGCCCTCCACGGGTTTGTCACCGGGGTGATGTGGCGGCTTCTGGGAAGGTCAGGCCATTCGGTCACGCTCGGCAGCCGCGTGGAAGCCGGCCGTGCGTACCCGTCTGGGCTGGAGGTGGCGGTCACTTACTCCCTCTCCGCTGACGGACTTCGCGGCGAAGTCCGGACGGTGAACACTGGACGTGAGACTGCGCCGTACGGGATCTGCCCGCACCCCTACCTCGTGGCCGGTCCGTCACCGCTTGATGAGTGGACGCTGGAACTTCCCGCGGGGGAGTTTATGGCTGTTTCCGCCGACCGGCTGCTCCCCGAAGCAATGCACGGCGTGCAGGGCCACGAGTTCGACTACCGCATCGCGCGTCCTCTGGGTCCCGTCAGGATCGACCACGCCTTCACCGGCATCCTCCGGGACGAGGATGGCCTCGCCGCCGTACGCGTCCTGGATCCGCTGGGGACCGGAGTGGAGCTCGAATGGGACGGCAGTTGGCCCTGGGTGCAGGTCCACACCGCGGACAAGCCCACGGGCAAGGACCGGCTGGGCCTTGCGGTCGAGCCGATGACCTGCCCGCCGGACGCGTTCAACTCCGGCACCGACCTGATCCATCTCCGGCCCGGTGAATCGCACGAGGCCGGGTGGACCATCCGGGCGTTCGGCTAAAGCTCCCCGGTATCCGCCGGCGGTGCTGCGTTTGCCGGCGACGGCCTGACGGACGTTTTACTTGGCAAGCGCATTCCCGCTAATCTGGAACTGCGATCGGGCACCATCCCGCGTCCTCCTGCCGGGGGCTGCTGCAACGGAAAGAACGTCAATGACCCTTGGACAGCACCCGGAACTGGCGGACTGGAGGCGGTCGGCCCTCACTCCCGGCATCTGCTCGGTGACGCTGCGACGCTGCAGCATCGCCGAAGTGGTGCAGACGGTCGCCGAGGCTGGCCTGGCAGGCATCGAGTGGGGCACGGACGTCCACATCCTCGACGAGGCATCGGCAGATGAAGCGCGGGAGGCCACTGCGGCGGCAGGCCAGGAAGTGCTCTCCTTGGGGTCCTACTACCGGGCGGGCAGCTTCGGCGATTTTGCCGCGCTCGCGGACCTTGCTGTACGCCTCGGTGCACCAAGGATCCGGGTCTGGGCCGGTGAAGTTGGCTCGGCCGAGGCCGGCACGGCAGAGTGGCAGGCAGTGGTGCAGGATTCGCGGCGGATAGCGGAAGCCGCGGCCGAACGCGCGGTGGAGATCGCCTTCGAATACCACGGCGGCACACTCACCGATACACCGGAGACCGCGGTCCGGCTGCTGGAGCAGGTGGGCCGCGGCAACGTGCGGACCTACTGGCAACCCGCCGTCGGCGTGTCCGACCAGGCGGCGCTCGCGTCGCTTCACCGGGTCCTGCCTTACGTTTCCGGCGTACACTGCTTCTCCTGGTGGCCGCGGCAGGAGCGGCTGCCCCTCAGTGGACGGAAGCAGCTCTGGCAGTCAGCGGCCGACATCCTGCGCGAGGCAGGAAGGCCTGTTGACATGATGCTCGAGTTCGTCGCGGAGGACCTTCCAGCCAACGTCATCCGTGACGCGGCCTTCCTGAATCACCTGGCGCTGGGCGAGGACTGAATCCGCCCGGCCTGCGCAAGCCGGGGTTTCGCACACCCCTGCATTGTCCCCCGGCCGGGAAGCCGCAGCCGGGAAGCCGTAGCCGGGAAACCGCAGCCAGGGAGCCGCAGTCAGCGAACCCGGATCCGTTCTCAGGCTGCCGTGTCGGTGCTGCGCCGAAGCGTGACCTGGCCGGTAACCGGCGAAGCGGCTGCTCCGCCGTCGTCTGTTTCCGAGCCGGCCCGGGCCGCACTGCGGGTGGCCTGTCTGCCGATTTCCTCCAGGGGAAGGTGCACCGTGGACAGGGCGGGACGGAAATCGCGCAGGGTCTCGATATCGTCAAAGCCGGCAATCGTGGCATCCCGGGGGATACGCAGCCCCTCGGAGCGCAGTGCTGCGGCGGCGCCGATGGCCATGACATCGTTCACGGCAAAAATACAGATCCGGCTGCTGCCGTCGGGACGGGCAGCCTTGATGCGGGCGGCCAGGGCGAGCCCCGCGTCGTAGCCACCGGACCTGTTGAAGGCGCTGCGCATTATCTCGGCGGGAGGCCGGCCGGCCTTCCTCAGTCCTCGCTGGAACCCGCGGATGCGGTCGTCGGATGTGAACAGCCCCTCGGGGCCGCCGATGATGACAAAGCCGCCTTCCTGCGAGGCGGCGAGTTTTTCCGCGAGGTTGGCGGCCAGATCCTCATTGGGCACCGGGACCACGTGGTACCCGCCGGTGGCGGTAGCGCCCACTACGGGATGGCCCACTACGCCGACGTGGCCGCCGTTGCGGCAATACCGGTCCAACTCTGCGGCCAGTTCGGCATTGGCTTCCTCGTCTTCCGGCCGGGAGGAGCGGGAGCCTGCGATCACGATTGAGTCGGCCCGGCGCGCTGCGAAGGCAGCCACGGCTTCCCTCTCGTCCGCTGGAGCGCCTTCGGTCGTGGCCAGCAGCACCATCTTGCGCTGTTCCCGTGCCGCCTCCTGGACGCCGCGGGCAATGGCGGCAAAGTAAGGGTCGGCGATGTCGTGGACGATCAGTCCGATCAGGCCCGAGCTTGACTTGGCAAGGCCCTGGGCCTGAGCGTTCGGGATGTAACCGAGGGAATCGGCCGCCTGCCGCACTCTCTCTGCAATATCCTCGCCGGGCTTGCGGGCCGAGCCGTTGAGGACCCGGGATGCAGTGGCTGGCGACACACCGGCCAGCCGGGCCACCTCGGTGAGGGTACTAGCAGCCACAGCGTCTCCTGTTCCTGGGTGTTTATGGTGTTGTTCGCGCGTATTGCGCGTTGCTCACATTATGGCAGTTTCACCATCTTTTCCGGAAAGCGCTTGCCAATTTCGCAGCCCGGGGTGCACTATTGAACACAGCGGGAATGCGCTTTCCCAATTCAGCTGAATAACACTTGCTCACTCACCGTGGAGGACACATGGGCTTCGAAACAAAGACGATCCGCATCGCCATGAACGGCATCACCGGCCGGATGGGGTACCGCCAGCACCTGCTCCGTTCCATCCTGCCCATCCGGGACGCCGGAGGCTTCACGCTGGAGGACGGCACAAAGGTACAGATCGAACCAATCCTGGTGGGCCGCAACGAAGCAAGGATCCGGGAACTGGCGGAACTGCACAAGGTGGCCGAGTGGACCACGGACCTCG
Organism: Arthrobacter sp.; assembly: GCA_036565085.1. Lineage (GTDB taxonomy): Bacteria > Actinomycetota > Actinomycetes > Actinomycetales > Micrococcaceae > Arthrobacter. The sequence goes on along the minus strand of DATCNU010000170.1, from coordinate 7,813 downwards.
ACGCCGTGATCAATGACCCCACAGTGGACATCATCTTCGATGCGTCGATGACCAGCCTGCGTGCCGCCACCCTGAAGAAGGCCATGCTGGCCGGCAAGCACATCTTTACTGAAAAGCCCACGGCCGAAACCCTTGCGGAGGCCGTTGAACTGGCGCGCATCGGCGAGGGGGCCGGCGTGACCGTGGGTGTTGTGCACGACAAGCTCTACCTTCCGGGCCTGGTCAAGCTCCGCCGCCTGGTCGACGAAGGCTTTTTCGGCCGCATCCTGTCCATCCGCGGCGAATTCGGATACTGGGTCTTCGAAGGTGATGTCCAGGCAGCCCAGCGTCCTTCCTGGAACTACCGCAAGGAGGACGGCGGTGGAATGACCACGGACATGTTCTGCCATTGGAACTACGTCCTGGAAGGCATTATCGGCAAGGTCAAGAGTGTTAACGCCAAGACTGCCACCCATATCCCGGCCCGCTGGGACGAAGCGGGCAGGAAATACCAGGCCACCGCCGACGACGCCTCCTACGGCATCTTCGAGCTCGAAACTCCGGCGGGTGAGCCTGTCATCGGTCAGATCAACTCCTCCTGGGCCGTCCGCGTCTACCGCGACGAACTCGTGGAATTCCAGGTCGACGGCACTCTCGGCTCCGCCGTAGCGGGCCTGAACAAGTGCGTCGCCCAGCAGCGCGCCCACACCCCCAAGCCGGTCTGGAACCCGGACCTGCCGGTCACGGAATCCTTCCGCAGCCAGTGGCAGGAAGTCCCGGCGAACGCGGAGTTGGACAACGGTTTCAAGCTGCAATGGGAGGAGTTCCTCCGCGATGTTGTGGCCGGCCGCGAACACCGCTTCGGGCTGCTTTCCGCCGCCCGCGGCGTCCAGCTCGCCGAGCTGGGCCTGCGGTCGAACGCCGAGCGCCGCACCATCGACATCCCGGAGATCACGCTCTGATGACTTCCCTGATCCTTCCCTCGAACGACGGCGGTACCCGGGAGTACCGCCTTCAGGGCGGCACCTCCTGGGCCCGTCCCACCGCCCCGCTCACGTCCCGTCGCGCCTACGCTGCCGCGCACGTGATCCCGGAGGTCCTGGCGGACAATACGCCGGGCGCCCCGGCCCGGCTGGACTGGGACGCCACCATGGGCTACCGGCACGAACTCTGGTCCTACGGCCTGGGGGTTGCCGATGCCATGGACACCGCCCAGCGCGGCATGGGACTGGACTGGGCCGCCACCCAGCAGCTCATCAAGCGCACCGGTGTGGAAGCGGCGTCCGTGGTCTCCGCGGGGAACGCTGCCACCGGCGGCAAGACCGTTCGGGACCTCGTCGCCTGCGGCGCCGGCACGGACCAGCTGGACCTCGCCACGCTGCCAGCGGGCGAAGCCGGACTGAAGGCTGTCCTGGAGGCCTACCGCGAGCAGATCGCCGTGGTCAGCGAGGCCGGGCCGAAGATCATCCTCATGGCTTCGCGCGCCCTGGCCAAGGTGGCGACCGGCCCGGAGGACTATCTGACGGTGTACTCCACGCTGCTCCGGGAAGTTGACCAGCCAGTGATCCTGCACTGGCTTGGCACCATGTTCGATCCCGCGCTGGCCGGCTACTGGGGCTCGGACGACGTCGCCGAGGCGACCGGGACGTTCCGCTCCCTGATCCGTGAGAATGCGGACAAGGTGGACGGCGTCAAGGTGTCCCTGCTGGATGCCACCCATGAAGTGGCGTTGCGGGCTGTCCTGCCGGCGGGCGTCCGCCTGTACACAGGCGATGATTTCAACTACCCGGAACTGATCGACGGCGACGGCAGCCATCATTCGGATGCCTTGCTTGGCATCTTCGCCGCCATCTACCCGGCAGCATCAGTTGCGCTGCAGAGCTACGACGCCGGCGATCCAGCGACGGCGCGCGCCATCCTCGATTCCACCCGGGAACTGGGCAAGCACATCTTCAGCGCCCCCACGTTCTACTACAAGACCGGGATCGCCTTCATGTCCTGGCTCAACGGCAGGCAGCCCGGCTTCCAGATGGTGGGCGGCCTGCACTCCGGCCGCTCCGTCTGCCACCTGGCCAGGACTTTCGAACTCGCCGACCAGGCCGGGCTGCTGAAGGACCCGGCGCTGGCCGCGTTCCGGATGTCCGACTACCTGCGCATCAACGGAGTGGGAGTATGACATTGAGCTCAGAACCGTCTGCCATTTCGCGCCTGTCCCTGAACACCGCCACGACCAAGAAATGGACGCTTGCCGAAGCCGTTGAGGGCTGCGTCCGCGCCGGAATCCCCGCGATCGGACCATGGCGGGACCGCGTCGAAGAAGCAGGGCTGGACAAGGCCGCAAAGCTCATCAAGGACGCAGGGCTCCGGGTCTCCTCGCTCTGCCGCGGCGGCTTCCTGACAGCCCCTGACGCCGACGGCCAGGCCGCTGCCCTGGCGGACAACCGAGCGGCCGTCCTCGAAGCCGTGGCGCTGGACACCCGGGAACTGTTCCTGGTGGTCGGCGGGCTCGCGCCGGGGGAGAAGGACATCGTGGCGGCCCGCCGGCGCGTGGCAGACCGACTTGCGGACCTGGTTCCGTTCGCCGCCGAGAACGGGATCCGGCTGGTGCTGGAACCGCTGCACCCCATGTACGCCGCCGACCGTGCCCTAATCTCCACCCTGGGCCAGGCCCTGGACCTCGCGGCACCGTTTGACACCAGGGATGTTGGCGTCGCCGTCGACACCTTCCACGTCTGGTGGGACCCGGAGTTGAGGGCGCAGATTGAACGCGCCGGCCGGGAAGACCGGATCGCGTCCTACCAGGTGTGCGACTTCAACATCCCCATCGCGGCGGATCCGCTGCTGTCCCGGGGCTTCATGGGCGACGGCGTGATTGACTTCGCCACGGTCGGCGCGTGGGTCCGGGATGCCGGGTACACCGGCGATATCGAGGTTGAAATCTTCAATCAGGAAATCTGGGACACCGACGGCGACACCGTCCTGGAGACCATCAAGGCACGCTACGCGGAACTTGTCCTGCCGTACGCCTGACCTGCCCCGCCCTCCCGGCGCTTACGCCAGATAAGCGGCGGCGTGCCTGCGGTACCTGGCCAGGACACCGCCGTCGGACGGTTCTGCCCGCAGCTCCACACCGCTGAGGGTCCAGTCCGGGAAGGCGCCGGCCAGCACGGCTGCCGCCTGGCGGGCGGCGCCGTCGGCTACGTACTCGCCCGGTGCCGGAACAAAGGCAGGAAGTCCCAGCAGCTGGCTGGTGGCCTGCTGGACCGCGGGCGACTGGGCGCCGCCTCCAATGAGGATGACTCGCCGGGCTTCAACCCCTTGTGCCTGAAGTGCGGCGAGGCCGTCGGCGAGCGAACAGACCACGCCCTCGACGGCGGCGCGGGCCAGGTTAGCCGGAGTGTAGTTCGCCCGGGTGATGCCGTGCAGGGACCCTGTGGCGTCGGGAAGGTTGGGGGTCCGTTCGCCGTCCAGGTAGGGAACCAGTGTCAAACCGCCGGCTCCCGCCGGGGCAGCCAGGGCCAGCTCGTTGAATTCCTCCAGGCTGACATCAAGCAGCGCCGCCGTGGCATCAAAAACCCGTGTCGCGTTAAGGGTGCAGGCAAGCGGCAGGTAATTGCCGGTGGCATCGGCGAAGCCCGCGACAAGGCCGGAGGCGTCGGCCGCCGGGGTCGATGAGACAGCGAAAACCGTTCCCGAGGTGCCCAGGGAAAGGACAATATCGCCCACTTCCGCTCCGACGCCCAGGGCGGCGGCCGCGTTGTCACCGGCTCCGGGGCCAATGAGTGCTCCTTCCGGCATCTTCCCCGCGATGTCCAGCGGGCCGACGACGGCGGGCAGCGCCGGGAGATGCCCAAGGGCCGCCCGCAGGGCGCCGGCGAGGTATTCACCGGCCGAAGCGGAGTAGTACCCCGTCCCGGAGGCGTCGGAGCGGTCGGTGCGGAGTGCAGCCAGCCCCGCCTCGCCAGTGCCGGGGCCGAAGCCGGCCAGGCGCCAGGAGAGCCAGTCGTGGGGGAGGCAGACGGCGGCAACCTTTCCGGCGTTTGCCGGTTCGTTCTCTGCCAGCCAGCGCAGCTTTGTCAGTGTAAGGGAAGCCACCGGCACGGTTCCGGTGGCGGACACCCAGTATCGGACACCCTTTTCAGCGTCTCCCTGGCCCGCTTCCCTGATGATGTCCAGCGCGGCCTGGGCTGAGCGGGTGTCGTTCCAGAGGAGTGCGGGCCTGATGACGCTGCCTTCCCGGTCCAGGCAGACCATGCCGTGCTGCTGGCCCCCGACCGAGACGGCGCTGACATCAGCCAGCCCTCCGGCCCGGCTGATGGCGTGCTGCAGGGCTTCCCACCACGCATCAGGATGGACCTCTGTGCCGTCGGGGTGGGGTGCGCGGCCCTGCCGGACCAGGACGCCGGTTTCCGCGTCCCGGACGACCACTTTGCAGGACTGCGTGGAGCTGTCAATGCCGGCTACGAGTGCCATGGGGTCTGACTTCCTTTGAAGTCCGCCGCCGGGTGCTGGACCCGGCGGCGGAGCGGTTCAGGCGGGATTGTTCTGCCGGTGGTGACGGGATTAGCGGGCGTTCAGCAGGTGCTCGATGGCCAGCTGGTTGAGCCGTACGAAGGCGAACGAACGCTCTCCTGCGGAGTCGGCGTCGAAATTCTCGAAAGCGGCGCTGTCCGCGAGCAGGTCGCCGGCCGTTTCCCCGGCGGAAAGTGTGGATTCGCCGAGCTCGAAGACCCCTGAAGCCGCCAGGGCTTCCTGGACTTCCGGGTCGGCACGGAAGGCGAGCGCACGCTCCTTGAGCAGCAGGTACATGGACATGTTGGATTTGGCGGATTCCCAGACGCCGTCGTAGCCGTCGGTGCGTGAGGGCTTGTAGTCGAAGTGTCGGGGGCCGTCATATTTCGGTCCGCCGTTGGGGAAGCCGTTTTCGAGCAGGTCTACCGTGAAGAACGCGCTGGTCAGGTCGCCATGGCCGAACACCAGGTCCTGGTCGTATTTGATGCCGCGCTGGCCGTTGAGGTCGATGTGGAAGAGCTTGCCGGCCCACAGGGCCTGGGCGATGCCATGCGTGAAGTTCAGCCCTGCCATCTGCTCGTGCCCGGTCTCGGGGTTCAGTCCCACGATGTCACCGTGCTCAAGCTGGGCGATGAAGGCCAGGCCGTGCCCGACGGTGGGGAGGAAGATGTCGCCGCGGGGTTCGTTGGGCTTGGGCTCCAGCGCGATGCGGAGGCTGTAGCCCTTTTCCTTGATGTAGGCGGCGGCGGTGTCCACGCCTTCCTTCATGCGGTCCAGGGCCGCGGCAAGATCCTTGGAACCGTCGTATTCGCTGCCTTCGCGGCCGCCCCACATCACGAACGTTTCGGCGCCGAATTCGGCGGCGGAGTCGATGTTGCGCAGGACCTTGCTCAGCGCGAACCGGCGGATGGAGCGGTCGTTGGAGGTGAAGCCGCCGTCCTTGAAGACAGGGTGGCTGAACAGGTTGGTGGTGACCATGGGGACCTTGAGCCCGGTTTCGGCCAGCGCCGCCCGGAAGTTCTTCAGGATCAGCTCGCGCTCAGAGACCGTGGCATCGAACGGGACAAGGTCGTTGTCGTGGAACGTGATTCCGTAGGCACCGAGTTCGCTGAGTTTGTGTACCGCTTCTACCGGGTCCAACGGTTTCCGCGTGGCTACACCGAACGGGTCGGCGCCCGTCCAGCCGACCGTCCAGAGGCCGAAGGTGAACTTGTCGCCGGGTGTGGGCTGGAGTGTCATGATGCGTCCTTGCAGTCGTGAGGAGGGCGGAATCGTTCGTGGTTCCGCGACTTAGTTTATCGCTTGAACTATATAAGCGTATATGAGCTAAGGTCAATAGGGACGGGCACGTCGAAAAGTCCGTCTTTCACTCCGAGGAGGCCGGAATGGCAAATTCGACAATGGCTCCCGGCGCGCCCGACCTTGGAGTCCCCGGCAACATGGGCGACGTCCGCAGGAGCAACCTGGCCTTGGTCCTCGGCCGCATCGCGCAACAGTCACCGCGTACCCACCTGACCCGTGCGCAGGTGGCCGCGGCCACCGGACTGACCAAGGCGTCCGTCTCCAGCCTGGTCCTGGACCTGCTGGACGCAGGAATCATCCGGGAAATAGGGCTGAACCCGCAGGGGGAGCGCGGACGGCCGGGGGTCGGTCTGGAGCTGAACCCGGCCCGCGGCGTTATGGGCATGGAGATCAATGTGGACTACATCTCTGCGGGCCTGACCGATCTCTCAGGCACCCTGGTGCTGCACCGGACCCGGGAGCGTGACAACCGGAACAGCGCTGCCGGCCCGGTAGTCGCCGCCCTCGGTGCCCTTGCGGCGGAAGTCCGCCATGCGGCGCAGGCGCGGGGAATCCAGGTCCTGGGAGGAGGCCTGGCAGTTCCCGGACTCGTGGACGCGAGCACGGGCACCGTGATCATGGCTCCCAACCTGGCCTGGAATTCGGAAACCCTGGACCTTGAAGCACTCCTTCCGGATGTCCCCCTTGGGACCACGCTTTTCAATGAAGCCAATGCTGCAGCCCTGGCGGAGCTGCGGTTCCGTCCGGGGGGCCGGGGTGATTTCCTGTTCGTCTCCGGTGAAGTGGGCGTGGGTGGTGGGCTCGTGATCGGTTCGGAGCTCTTCACCGGCCCGGACGGCCACGCCGGAGAACTGGGGCATGTGGTGGTCCAGCCCGAGGGTGCGGTGTGCTCCTGCGGCGGAACCGGCTGCCTGGAAACAGTGGCAGGGCAGGACGCGATCTTTGCCGCCGCCGGCGTCGGCGGACACGCCAGGTCCGAAAGCCTGGCGCAATTGCTGGCTGCGCTCGCAGCCGGGGACGAAGCCGCCGCGACGGCTGTCGGGCGCGCGGGGCGTTATTTGGGGGTGGCCGTGGCTTCCACAGCCAGGCTGCTGAACATTTCGGCCGTGGTGCTGGGCGGCCACTTTGCGATCCTGGACGAATGGCTCCGGCCCTCCCTGGCGGAAAGCCTGGCAAAGTACGCGCCGGGAAAGGTACCCCCTGAAAACATCGGCCTGTCAGCCGTGGGGGAGGCAGGTTCACTCCTGGGCGCCGCCGGCAGCGTGGTCCGGTCACTCGTGGAGGCCCCGCACCGGCTGCATGGCTAAGCCGAAGATGAGGCGGGTCAGGCATCTCCGGCCGCAGCCAAAGGACGCTGGCCTGCGGTGTGCCATGCTCGCGGACTGTCACCCGTTTTACCGTGCTTTCGTGTCGATGCCCGGATAGCCTGTCCGTGGGGGGCCATTCCGGCGCATCCCAGCCGCCGGAGCGCGGCGGCTTTGTTATCCAGTGAGTGCTTGGGGCAGAGATGGCAAACGACATGACACCGATGGATCGCTTCGGTTCCTACCGTGAGTTGGTGGACGCCGTCCCGGATGCGTTGCTGGTGATCGACGAAGCCGGCGACATCACCTTCGTCAATGCCGAAACTGAACGGCTCTTTGGCTACCCGCGGAGCCAGCTCCTGGGCATGCATTATGAAATGCTGCTCCCGGAACGGTTCCAAGGCCACAGTGCGGCCATCCGCGGCCGTTTCGCCATCAACCGGGCAATTCGGCGGGCAGGGACGGACAAGAAATTGTTCGGCCGGTTCCGTGACGGCACCGAGTTTCCCATCGAGATCAGCTTTGCACCGCTCGGAGCCGGACCGGGCGTGGAAATTGTCGCCTCAATCCGGGATGTGAGTGAACGCGGCCGCATTGACACCGAACTCCGTGATGCCCTCTCGCTGCTGGGCGCCACCCTGGAATCCACCGCTGACGGAATTCTGGTGGTGACGGCCGATGGGCGAATTGCCGGCTCCAATGAGCGGTTCGCTATC
>DATCNU010000169.1:0-4078 GCA_036565085.1 Arthrobacter sp. | reverse complement strand
GCTTCGACGTGGTCGAATCCCAGGTCAGGACGACCATTGGCCAGCGGCCCCAGGCGGCAATTGTCGCCCAACGTAGAAACGCCCGGTAATCCATCCTCAAACGGGACCGACGAACCGCCATTTCAGGTTGCGATTTAACCGCCAAACGAAGTTAACAGGGTGGATTCCAACGACCGCCGCAACACTCGTGGCAATGTGTGGGTGTTCAGGCGTTGGCAAGAAGTCCCCAAACGCCAGGCCCAGCTCGTCCTCCTGTACCGCTGTGCGAGAATACGACCGTGCCGGAAACTGAGTTGATGTACGCCGCGATCGCCAAACGTCCATACCCCGGTCGCGGACTTGTTATGGGCAAAGACGCCGATGGAGTTGCCTTTGGCCTGTATTGGCTGACAGGCAGGAGCAATGCTTCTCAGCAGCGCGAAATCGTATTAGGAGAATCTGAGATCGTGGTTCGGGATCTCACCGAGGGGCCGCCCGACGAGCTACGGCACTACACCGCTGCGATTCGGAGCACGGACGGTGTGATGGTTGGCAACGGCACCCAGGTCCGGGACCTTTGGGACTCCGTCATCTCTGGTGTTTCATTTGAAGACGCTCATCGAACAATCTCCTATGAACCAGACCCGCCGATCAACACTCCAAGAATCACCGCAACCGCCAGCTTGAAAACTGGTCAAGCAACGGACTTTCTGCTCTCTGCAGCAGTATCAGATCCGGCGTGGCCAACCGTTCCTCAACACCGGTCGCTCCACACTCATAGTGTTGTGCCCGGACAGGCACAGTTCGTGAGCACCTATTCCGGTGACGAGAAAGCCCCCCAGGCGGATGGGACGCCCATCGGTGTAAGAATTGACACCACCTGGCAGTCGCTCATGAATGCGGTGTGGGACGCGCTTGATCCTCGGCTCAAGGTATCCATCACGGCATTTCCGCTGGAAAGTAAGAGCTTCCTTGCAGGGAACGCGATAAACAAACATTCTCACTGAGGTCCGATCTGCCGCACGGCAATGAATCGCTGGACATGCATTCTGGCAACCGGCTCTTCGTGCCGGCGGGATGCAACTCTTGGCGATTTGCACGTCACGTGTCCTGGACTACAAGGTCCATATCTGGAGTCGATCTGGAGGCTGGCCGGCATCGCGGGCTGGCTCGGGTGTTCATCCTAAAGAAAGGCTAACCATGGAGTCATGGATGACCGATCGGGTAGGGTCGGCGATCGCGGGGAAGAACCCCACAGTCATGGCCCGGCTCAACGGCGGTTTTGCGGTCATCGGTGACGTCCAGTGGCTCCCAGGATACTCGGTGCTGATCACGGACAGAGTGGGCGTTGACCGGCTGACCGATCTGCCTCGCACCGGGCGGACAGCATTTTTGAACAGCATGGATATGTTGGCCGAAGCCGTCGAAACGGCGTGCGCTCAGTTGGACCCGGCCTTCCTTCGGGTCAACATCGAGATCCTTGGCAACACGGACCCATTCCTGCACGCCCACATTTGGCCGCGGTACCAATGGGAAGCCCCCGAAATACGCTCCAAACCGGTGTGGCTGTACCCGGGATCCAACTGGTCGGACCCAGTCACCGCGCTTAGCTCATCACATGAGCGCTACAGGACAGCCATTACAGCGCAAATCCGGGATCTCACTGCATAGATTCAACTCCATCCGCGTCCGAAGAACCCTTATTGGAAGGGACAGAGACACTTCAGTCATTCATTCCATTTGACCCGCCGCTGATCGTCCAGTCAGCGTTCGGCTAACGGGCACCAAGGGTACGGTGATCGATCCCTCAGCGGGACATTACGAAGCCTGTCGATCTGGTTGGGTCGGCAAGACGATTCGCTAAGACCGGCCTTTCAGGGAGGTACATCCCTAATCCCCCTGACCGGCTGTTTTCACCCGACGGCGGTAGGCGGCTGCCTTGGCCCTGTCGCCGCAGCCCTTCATCCCGCACCAGCGACGCCTGTGGCCATGTGATTTGTCCAGGAAGGGCCGGGTGCAGTTTTCGTCCGCGCACCAGCTCAGGCGCGCCAGGTCCGGGCCTCCGAGGAGTTCGAGGCACTCCCTTGCCATCAGTGATAGCGCCGAGTTGACGGACCCGCTGCGGCTGATGGTTCGGTCCTTGGCGGAGATGGATACCAACGGTGGAGGTACGGCGGCGGAGTCGTTCAGGAGCAAGAGATCGTGCTCCTGAAAGGGTTCACCCTGCCTGATGGCGGTAAGGAGCCGGAACATGGCCTCCCGAAGGGTCGTCGCTGAAGCGAGTTGTCCGGCCGACACTTCCGGTGGCGTCGTCAGCAGTCCGGCCGCGAGGCACCAGTTGGCCAGGTCCTCGGGGGAAAAGAGCTTTTCTTCCGCCGCACGGTGTCGCTCAGCGACGGTCGCAACTAAGTCCAGGCATCGAAGACCGCCAACAAATTCATCCACGTCACCATCTTGACCGGTGACGATGCCGACTGCAAGACTGGCCCAAGCCAGCCACAGACGGGGATTCCATGCCAGAGCTAGATGTCGTGAAGCAGGAGAAGACTAAGCCTTCGGAAACGTCCCGTTCTGCCCTCGCCCGCTACGTCCTCGCAGCAACGGTGGCCAGGGCCGCTGACAGCGCCGCGGCAGTCGCCGTCGTCCTCATGGTTTTGTCGCCCAAAACGAACGTGTCCAATCCGGGGCTGGCCGCGGGGATACTTTCCGCCTGCCTGACCGCACCGCACTTGTTGGGCCCCCTCCTTGGTCGCCGTCTGGATCTGGCCCGGAACGGCTGGAATGTCATAGCCGCCGCGTGCCTCATCTACGGGACCGCTGTCGCGGCCGCCGCCATTGCCCTCGGGCGGACTCCGCTCTGGGGCACTGGGCTGCTCCTCATCATCGCCGGCGCATCCGGCCCGCTTCTCACAGGGGGATTCAGCAGCCGCCTTCCGGCGCTGGTCCGTGTCGACCAGCGAAGTCAGCGACGGGCACAGGGGTGGGATGCCACCACGTATGGAGTTGGCGGGACGGTCGGTCCGGCCGCCGCAGCGGCCGTGTCGGGCGTGGCGTCGCCGATGATCGCGATCCTGGCCGTGGCTGCCGCGGCGCTGCTCGCTGCAGTTCTGACGATGACTTTGCCGCGGGTTTCCACACGCGGGGCAGCACCCCAAGGCTCTGTTCCCAGTCCCGCGCAAGTGCTTCGCCTCATAGCTGGCACCGGGGCGTTGCGCCGCACCGTATATGTCACCATGGCCCTGGCCATGCCGGGAGCGGCGATCTCCATCGCCGCCGTCGGCATGGCGCCCCGACTAGAAATCAACGCCGCAAACGCAGCGCTCCTCACGGCCGCGTTCGGACTTGGCAGCCTGGCAGGCTCCATGGCCCTCATGATCGCTCCCCTCAGGGGACCTGCCGAGAAAGCGGTGATCCGGCTTGCAGCAGCCGCCGGCGTTGCCTTCGCCCTCGCGGCGCTCGTTCCTTCGTTCCCTTATGCGCTCGTAGCCTTTGGGGTGGCCGGGGTCCTCAACTCGTTGTTCTTCACCGCGACACTTGCCTCGCGGGCCGAATATGCGCCGGATAATGCCCGGGCTCAGGCCTTCATCTGGACGGCAGCTCTCAAAGTCACCGCGGCCGCTGTGGGAACCGCCTTAGCCGGCGCACTCATTAGCCTCGACGCTCGACTCCCTCTCATAGCCGGCGGCGCCCTGGCCATCGCAGCGGCCGCGGCCGCAAGCGTGGAGAGCCGCGGCGCCTCCAGGCCCGCGACTCGGGACAACGGCTAGATCGGGTGTGACTGTTGACCCGGAATAGCGGTTTGATCACGGCCTGGGATGGGGTTTTGCCGTTCCCTTTATGGAACCCTGAGCGGGCGCCTTCTCGATTCGTGTCAGCTGTGCGCGGCTGCTGCTGCTGCTGCTGCAACAGTCAGCGGATCCACCAGTTCCCTTCCCAGGATGTATGTGATGTCGGTGGCGGTTCCGTCGAGGAATCCTTGAGCTGCAGCGGTGTGGATAGACAGGAGCATTGGGGGCTGGAACGGCAACAGCCCTGCCGTGTCCAGGGACTGCCTGAGATCCTCCAATGTGCCCGGCCGGTACGCTGACCCCAGCCGGTC
>DATCNU010000168.1:0-127868 GCA_036565085.1 Arthrobacter sp. | reverse complement strand
CTTGGGGCAGCCCTGCCCCAAACACCACAAACTCAAACACACCACCGCCTGGCAACCCACCCAAGCCACCAAAACCAAACCACCCGGCTGGACCTCACCCACCGGCCGCCGCTACCCCAGCGAACAACCAGACCACGAACCGCCCCACTGGCCCGACCAGATCCTGCGGGACCATAGGCCAGACAACCTCCCGCCCGACACCTACGATCCGGACGCAGAGCTACCCCAAGACCCATTACCCGACTGGGCTGAGTTCCAGTTCGCGTGATGCTGAGGGCGTGCCCCTCAACGCCCTAGCTGCCGGACGGTGCCTCATGGATTGCCGCGTCCTAAGTTGCCGCGTCCTGAGTTGCATCCCGATCTTCGTCGTAGGAGAGGTTTTCGTAGTCCGTGTCGTCCGCCTCGTCCAGCCGGTCATCCAATTCCGCAAGCAGCCAAGGGTTGACCCGCGCAAGGATCTTCCGGACCTCCTCGACCTCGACGGCGGCGTAAAGCACCGGCCGGGCATCGTCGTAGCGCGTGACGGGCGGCCTGTCCGGCCACTTCGCAGCCAGCGCCTTGACCCTCTCCGGCAGGGAATTATGGGCGTTGTCCGCGATCTTCACCAGCGCGGCGTCGTGGTCCTCGGCAATGAAGCGGATGCCGGCCTGGTAATCGTCGGGATTGTCGTGCAGGCGCCTGGTGACGCGTTCGATGATGCCCACCGCACGCTCGGAGACGCCCATGTCCAACAGGGCCTGCCGCGTGACAGGTGTGTCCTCGGCGATGTCGTGCAGGTAGCCCGCGATGCGGATGTCGTCGTCGAAGTCGGCAAGGGCATCCCCGACGGCGATCACATGCTCCCGGTACGGCCGTTTGAGTTTGTCTTTTTGGCGGTTGTGGGCCACTTCGGCCAGGACCTTCGCGGTCTCAACGGTGAAGCTGTGGGCGGAGCTGTGCTCCGCGGAGTGCTGGTCTGACATGGATCCAGCCTACGCGCCGGCTCCCCGAAGATCCTCGTCCGGACCGGGCTACTGTTTCCCATACTTCCGGTGGACTGCCTGCTTGCTGACACCCAGGCACAGAGCTATGGCCTCCCAGGACAGCCCTGCCTGCCGGGCGCTGCGGACGAGTGCTGCTTCCGCCCGTCCCACTTCCTTCTGCAGTTCGGCAACGGCATAAAGCGCCTCGGCCGGACCCTTGCCGTCCATCGATCCAACGAGTGTCTTCATTCGACCCACCTCCATTTCGTCAACATTAGTTGACGATCGGCTGACACGTCAACATTAGTTGACGAGCCGGCGCTTCAAAGGCAGACTGACTGCCCGATCCCGGGCGGCCCCTACACGCCTGGCCACACCCACGCATCCCGGGGCAAGGCAGCCGGGTCGAAGACCGGAAGCACGTGCTCCAGCCTGCCGGCCGGAAGGCCCACCGAAGCCAGGAGCATGTCCCTCACCCGGTCCGGCGAAAGCCCCTTGGGCGCGAGGTCGCCGAGCGTGACGGCGCCGTCACGCTTGGCCAGCCGGACGCCGTCGGAATTCACCACCAGGGGGACGTGCGCATACTCCGGCACCGGCACTCCCAGCAGCGACGCGAGATATGCCTGCCGTGGCGTTGACGGCAGGAGGTCATCCCCCCGGACCACCTGGTCGACGCCCTGCGCGGCGTCATCCACCACCACCGCCAGGTTGTATGCGGCGACGCCGTCATTGCGGCGCAGCACAAAGTCGTCCACCAGGCCGGTAAATTCGCCGTGCAACAGGTCGTGCACAACGTAAGTGGTCACCTCGGAACGGAGCCGGAGAGCGGCCGGCCGGGTGGACCGCTTGAACTCCAACTCCGCTGGTTCCAGGTTCCGGCAAGTGCCCGGATAAGCGCCTTGCGGCGCGTGCGGAGCAGATGGCGCCTCCTGGATCTCCCGGCGCGTACAGAAACATTCGTAGGTCAGGCCGGCAGCGGCCAGGCGGCTGATCGCTTGCGCGTAATCGTCACCACGGTCGGTCTGGCGGACGACGGCGCCGTCCCACGTGATACCGATGGCCGCCAGATCCCGGAGCTGCCCGGCCTCCGCTCCGGCCCGCGCGCGATCCAGGTCCTCGACGCGCAGCAGGAAGGCCCGGCCCGTGGATCTGGCGAACAGCCAGGCGAGCACGGCAGTGCGAAGGTTGCCCACATGCAGCTCGCCGGAAGGGCTGGGGGCGAAACGGCCGGCTGAGGTCATGAAACAACCCTATGCGGAACAGCACAAGAGCCCCTCAGCTACCGATGACTTCGGGAATCCGACGTCGGTGGCTCAGGGGCTCTTGCCGTGGTTGCGGAGTGACGGTGCGTGAACAAGTGTCAACCGGCGGGCAGCCTCCTTGCGGGAAGTGGTATCCAGGAACCGGGTGGTGTGCCGGGGAACCTGTAGCCTGCGGGGGGTTGGCGGTAGCCTCTTCCCTGTGGCCACTATTTGAACAGAGGCTCTACAGTAGGCACAACCGGCAGAGTATTCATTGTTCAGTCTGACCACTCCGGGCAACATTCATCGACAGGAAATGATCAGATTGCAGGAACTGGACGCCACGGACAAGAGGATCCTCAACGCACTGGACGAGGACCCGCGCGTCCCGATAATGGTCCTGGCGCAGCGGCTGCGCCTGGCACGCGGCACGGTTCAGTCGCGACTGGAGCGGATGACGGCGTCGGGTGCGCTGCGACCCAACAGCAGCCGGGTGCTTCCCTCCGCGCTGGGGCGGGGCGTGGCAGCCGCCGTGAGCGCCGAACTGGACCAGAGCCACCTTAACGAAGCCATCGCGGCACTGCGCGAAATCCCGGAGGTCCTGGAGTGCCACGCCCCCGCCGGCGACACCGACCTGCTGATCCGGGTGGTGGCCACCAGCCCGGACGATCTCTACCGCGTATCGGAGGAAATCCGGCTCTGCCCGGGGATCGTGCGCACGTCCACCAGCATGTTCCTGCGCGAGGTCATCCCTTACCGGACCACGGGACTCCTCCGCGACTGAGACCGCGGATAAGCCACGCGGCGGGGCCGTCCGGCAACGCACCTACACGGGCGGTCCGGCGTTGGACTTCAGGTTCTTCATCACCAGGGTGGAGGTGAGCCGCTCAACGCCGGGCAACGAGGTCAGTTCCGCGTCGTAAAAACGCTGGTAGGCCGGCAGGTCCTTGGCAAATACCTTGAGCAGGTAGTCAGGTGAGCCGAAGAGCCGCTGCGCCTCCACGATATTGGGATTGTCCGCCACCCGGTTCTCGAAGATTTCCATGGTGGCCCGGTCAACCTGGTGCAGCGTCACGAACACGATGGCCTCGAAGCCGAGCCCCACTGCCGCGGGATCGACGTCCGCCTTGTAGCCCCTGATCACTCCAGAGGTTTCCAGATCCCGCAGCCTGCGGTGGCAGGGCGCAACCGTGAGGCCCACCTTGGCGGCGAGCGCCGTGGCGGTCATGCGGCCATCCTCCTGAAGGTGGCGCAAAATATTCCTGTCAATATCGTCAATCACGCAATAATCTTACCGAAACCAGTCGCAGTCCGGCGAAAAAGGTGAGCACTTATGGCTCCAAAATTAATAGGCTTGTCCTGTTGCCACCTGACAGGAGCCCGCCATGAATCCCCAGCTGTTTTTCGCCTTTCTGCTGGTGGCTGCCGCCCTGGCCTGCACACCCGGCCTTGATTGGGCATACTCCATCACCGCGGGACTGCGGCAGCGAAGCTTTGTGCCGGCCGTGGCAGGACTCTGCGGCGGATACGTCCTTCACACTGTTCTGATGGTGGCAGGCCTCGCAGCCCTGCTGGCCGGCATGCCCGGCGTCCTCGGCTGGATCACGGTGGCCGGCGCCGCTTACCTCCTTTGGCTCGGCGTGAGCACGCTGCGCTCCTGGCGCGGTGCCTCCTTCAGTGCGGAAGCCGCCGTCGGAAATCCTGCCTCCAGCCAGTTCCGGACCTTCCTCCAAGGTATGGGCACCAGCGGCATCAACCCCAAAGGACTGCTCTTCTTCGTGGCCCTGGTGCCTCAGTTCGTCAGCCCGGAAGCGTCCCTTCCGGTGCCTGTGCAGTCAGGGCTGCTGGGCCTCACATTTGTGCTGCTCGCCGCCGCCGTCTACACCTGCGTGGCACTCCTGTCCCGCAGACTCCTGCAGTCCCGCCCGGGCGCCGCCCGGAAAATCACGCTCGCCAGCGGCATCATCATGGTTGCGCTGGGCGTCGTGCTCCTCTCCGAGCAGCTGATTCCCCTGATAGCGTCCTAGCGGCATACATGGATCGATGCCGCTTGGCCTGACTACTGCCTGGCATGACCATTCCAGCGGAACGAGCCATCACACCTTCCGTTCCATGAACCATTCCGTGAATGCTGTGGCCCGTCCGTCCGGTGCGAGGCGGATGACCCAGAGATTGTCGTAGCTGGGCCGGTCGCCCAGGTAGTGGGTGAAACCTTGCACAAAGGCCAGCTCGCCGTCGGTACCGAGCAGCGTCCACTCGAAGGTCCATTCCTCGGGCTCGTCCCGGGCCGCAAGCCAGCGGTCCACGATCTGGTCACGCCCGGTCCAGGGATCCCTGTCATGGGGCCGGGTTTCATAGACCGCGTCCTCGGTGAACAATGCCCGGATGTCTTCAGGCTCATTTGTCGTCCACGCGGCGATGTATTTTTCCATCCAGGACCGCACTGCGTCGCTCATTTCTCCGTTCTACCCCGCGGCGCTTCAGCCCACAAGGGCGCGCAGTCCGTCAGTCCCCGCCCAGCCGCTTCCAGTCCTGCTCCCAGAGCTTGCGCATCTCGACGTCCTTGCGGATCCGTTCCACGGTTTCGAGCTCCGCGGGCTTGCGCCGCCAGTCCCGCGGGTTCAGGGTTCTCCTGCCGTTGTCCAGCAGCAGCAGCGCGCGGTCTGTCAGGGCGTCATTCCGCAGGATCATGCTCGTCTTGCGGCGGCGCAGGACCTCTTTGATCGCGGCCTGGGCGGCTTCGAGCTGCCTTTGGCGGCGCAGGGCCCGTGCGCGGACCAACAGCAGCGCCGCGGACAGGTCGTCGGCGTTGAGCAGACCGTCGGTCCAGGCCACGACGTCCCGGTCCCGGCCCAGCGAGTGGGCCAGTGCGCAGCGGGCCAAAGCACTGGGCAACGACGGCGGGAGCGCGGCCAGCGCCTCCAGCGCGGCTTCCGCCTGACCCGTCTCGCGGAGGGAGTGCGCAAGTGCCAGGAACACGGATTCCTCACTGAAGAGAACGGGGATCTCGATCCGTTCCGCGAGCTCCACCCGGGTGACCACCCGTGTGAGGTACGAAGAGGCGTACTGGTTCGCGTCGTCGTCGTTCTTGGTGGACAGGCCGCGCCGCAGGAGCTCGGAGGCGCGCAGGTAACCGCCATGCTTGTACGCCAGCAGTCCGGCCATGATGTAGCATAGGCCGGCCCAGCCAGGATAGGCGCGGCCCAGGGTGATGAGCCGTTCCGGCTCGGAGCTCGTGAAGATGGCATCGTGGATGGACTTGGCCGCTTTTCCAGGCAGACGCTTTAGTTTCGGAACGTCCCCGTCCACGGAAATGAGCGCCCCGTCACGGCCGCGCAGCACTCCGTGTATCAGCCCGCCCACGCCGTCGGCGAGCTCTCGCACCGGCGTCCGTAGCTGGGCGAGCCCGAACGGAGTCAGGTCCCGGGTGTCCCGGTAGATCGGCGCTGCTGCATCCCCCGCGGTCATTTCTCCATGCTACGTCGCCGCCGAGACCCACACGCCGATCACCCACGTGCTCGCCGCCAGGCATGCCAGGCCGAACTCCACGAGCATTCCCAGCCCTGTGGCCTTCAGCGCGGCCCAGCTGGACGCGGTTGCGGTGCCGAAGTTCCGTGTCCGGAGGAACTCACTGAGCAGGAGGCCGGCGGCGAAACCAACAAAGAGCCCCAAGACTGGGATGATGAACATTCCGGCGGCGCCGGCCGCCACGGCGATCACGACGCTCCGGTTGGGGATGCTGTGCTGCTTGAGCTTGCGTCCGGTCAGGACGGCACTGGCTGCCATGCCCGCCAGGACAAAAACCAGGCCGATCCCGAACACTACCCAGCCGGCCGGCCCGGCGCCGCCCCAGATGGCCCAAGCCAGCAGGCTGAGCCCGATGAGGATGCTGCCGGGAACGACCGGAACGATGGTGCCTGCGACGCCCACCAGGATCGCCAGGCCGCACAGGATTGTCACCACGGTTTCGGAGTTCATGACCCCCAGTTTAGGCAGCCTTTCCCGGCTTAAAGTCCGACGGCGGTGCCTCCCCAGCACGGGAGGCACCGCCGTCGAAAATTGGGTCCGGCCGGTGGCGGCGGAGGCTACTCCGCTTCCACGGCTGCGGCGACGGCAGCAGTTACTGCCGGTGCGACTCGCGGATCCAGCGGGCTGGGCACGATGTAGTCGGCGGAAAGGTCAGCTTCGGCCAGTTCGGCGATGGCGCGGGCGGCCGCAAGTTTCATGGCGGGGGTAATCCGGCGGGCCCCGGCATCGAGCGCCCCGCGGAAGATCCCGGGGAACGCCAGCACGTTGTTGATCTGGTTGGGGAAGTCGCTGCGTCCGGTGGCAACCACGGCAGCGTACTTGGAGGCAACCTCGGGCAGGACTTCGGGGTCCGGGTTGGAGAGGGCGAACACGATGGAGCTGCGGTTCATCAGCTTCAGGTGCTCCTCAGCCAGCTTGGAAGAGGAAACGCCCACGAAGACGTCGGCGTCGAGCAGGGCCTCACCAGGGCCGCCGCTGATGCCGCGCGGGTTGCTGCGCTCCGCCATCTGGGCTTTCTTGCTGGCCGGATCGGCGGCGATGTCTGCACGCCCGCGGTTGATGACACCCTTCGAGTCGAGCAGGATGACATCCTTGATGCCCGCGGTAAGGAAGATTTCGGCGACGGCGATGCCTGCGGCGCCTGCGCCCGAAACCACAATGCGGAGGCCCTCGAGCTCGCGGCCGGTCACCTTGGCGGCGTTGGTGAGGGCGGCAAGAGCCACGACGGCGGTCCCGTGCTGGTCATCATGCATCACCGGGCAGTCCAGGGCCTCGATGAGTTTTTCCTCCAGCTCGAAGCAGCGCGGTGCGGAGATGTCCTCAAGGTTCACGGCTCCGAAGCTGGGGCGCAGCCGGACCAGGGTTTCCACGATCTCATCAACGTCGGTGGTGTCCAGGACCAGCGGGATGGAGTCCAGGTCGCCGAAAGTCTTGAACAGGGCGGATTTGCCCTCCATTACGGGAAGCGAGGCGCTGGCTCCGATGTCGCCAAGGCCCAGAACCGCGGTACCGTCGCTGACCACTACCACCAGGCGCTGGGCCCAGGTGAGGGTGCGGGCCAGTTCAGGGTTCTGGTGGATGGCGCGGCTGACCTCGGCCACGCCCGGGGTATAGGCGATGGAAAGATCGCGCTTGTTCGAGAGCGGAACGGTGCTGGAAACCGAGAGCTTGCCGCCCTGGTGGGCATCGAAGATTTCGGCTTCGGTCAGCGCGGTGGCTGCGGAATTGTCGATGGATGCGATTGCGTCAATGGACACGTCTTTGTCTCCTGGGGCTAGCCGTGGGCGCACGGCGCAGAAAGGCTCAAGCACATGGAGGCTCAAGATGATGGAGTCGGCGCTTCGCAGGGCCCTAGGGTGGCGGGCCCGGGTGAAGTCCTTGCAGGCGCGGGTTTGCCAGCCACTCCGGTTCTGCAATGGTAATCAGAGGCTGGAGGACGGAAATGCCACCTGGGAGCGCCTCACGCGCGCCAAAACGATTAGGCACCACGTAAAGTGACTCGGATCACGCCAATAAGACGGATTTAAGGGGTTATTGGTCTAGACCAGTTACGACATTTGGGGCCAAGAGTGGCCGCCTGAAGTGCCTGGAACCAGGAGTGCGCACGCCTTTTTCAGATCCTCTTCCGCCTCGAACAGCGACAAACGCCGGTTGCGCACTGACTGGACCAGACCAGTGACAGTCAGCAGCAGCACCCTTGCTGCCACGGCGTCATTGCAGGCCGAGGCAACAGCCTTTTCGCCCAGGGCATCGATCTCCCGCAGCAGGGCCGTGGTGTCCTGGTCTTTGAGGTAGACACCGCGGCTGAGGCACTGCTCGACGGCGGGCTGCATGACCCTCATATGGAAGATTTCCATGACAACCCCGGCGAGGGCCCGGCTCCGGAACCGTGCTGCGGCACTGCGGGCCTCTGTCAGCAGTTCGTCCAGCTGGTGGCGGTACAAGGCCAGCATCAGGTGCGTGGGCGAGGGGAAGTACCTGTAGAGCGTCCCCAGCGGCACATCGGCCTTCGCCGCAACCTCGGAGAGTTCCACCGAATCAAGACCCTTCCGGGCGAATCCTGCGGCGGCGTCAAGGATCCGGGCATAGCGCAACTTCTGGCGCGGAGCAGAGGGCCGGTCGGCCATGGGCGGATGGTCTGAAAGGGTCTCGGGCATCAGCATTCCGGGGTTGTCTTTTCATGGTGCGTCGGCCAGGCGAATCCCCATCCCGTTCCGCCTGCAGTCCGGTCCAACTATACGGCACTGCTTCGTGGCGTAATTAGTCAACTCCCTTGATTTTCACCACGAACACGGCGCCCAGCAGGCCAATGACTGCGGCAGCCACGTACAGCGAGACGTAGCCTCCCCACAGCTTCACGAAGGGGAATGCGATGAGCGGTGCCAGGACCTGCGGCAGGGAATTGGCGATGTTGATGACGCCGAGATCCTTGCCGCGGTCCAGGGCCGTGGGCAGTACCTGGGTGATGAGGGCGAAGTCAACGGCCAGGTATGTTCCAAAGCCGATCCCCAGGACGGCGGCTCCGGTGATTGCCCCCGCCCAGGTAGGCGCAAACGCCAGAATCAGCGAGGCCACGGCGATGATCACGGACGAGGCGATGACCAGCGGCTTACGTTTGCCCATGCGGTCACTCAGCGGGCCGCCAATCACACTGGTGATGATCACCATGACCGCATAGAGCCCGGTGAGGATCAGCACGCCAAACTCCGGCTCCATGCCCTGCGTCTCCTTCAGGTGCACAGCGTCCGCCAGGAAGAACAGCAGGTAAAGCGTCACCATATGGTTCCCGGTGTTCACCAGGAGGCGTGTCAGCCAGGCCCAGGCAAAGTCCGGGTACATCGCGGGGGAAATCCAGAACCCCCGGGCAAAAGCTGCAAGGCTCAACGGCGCACGCATCGAGGGCGGGAGGGGGACGTCGTCGCTCTTGAAGAAATAGAGCACGACGCCCGCCAGGAGCGCCGCGGCACAAACCCAGTAGCCGACGGCAAAGTTCCCGCTGACGACGGCGGCAATCAGCGCTCCGGCCAGGATTCCCACCGTCTGACCCATGGCAGCCAGCCCGCCAACTGTCCCGCGCTGCGGAACCGGCACACGGTCCGGGATGGCAGCGGTGATGGCGGCATAGGCACCGTTGCACCCTGCCTGGACGAGGCACCAGAGGACCGTCATGATGGCCACGTTGGGAGCGCCGGCCAGCGCAGTCAGTGCAGCGGCCCCCAGGACAGCTCCGAAGAGAACCCAGGGCACCCGTCGTCCCAGCCGGGACGTTGTCCGGTCACTGAAGGCTCCGAACAACGGATTGGCCACAAGGGACACCGCGGCTCCCGCGCCCGTGACCAGTGCCAGGATGGCTTCCTTGTCACCTTCGCTGAAGTGGGCGGCCTGCTGGCCCAGGAGCACCTGGATGGGGCCGAAGAACGCCGCGTTGATTCCCAGGTTGACCAGCACCACACCGGTGATCCACAGCGGCCGGACATGCTTCGTTGGCTCCGCGAGAGCCGTCGTGGTCTGGCTCCCCGCCGGCTTGCCGAGGGCAGCGGGATCCGGCACTGCTCCGGGCATGTCGGACAGGCTCATAGCTGGTTCCCCCTGGAACGTTTGTGGTTCTGAAAATCAGACTATCGTGGGCATCACCGCATCGCTTGTCATACGCACCTTGCCCCGGTGACAAGCCGCGGAAAGTTGCCCTGAAGATGCGCCCACCTTGGAGAACCGATGACTGCAGCCGCCCACAGCCCGTCCAGCCCCGCCGTCAACACCGCCGATCTCTACGACGAGCGCGGGGAGGAGTTGGCGTCAGTGTCACTGCAGTTCCAGTCCTTGGGCGGCCGCTCCCACTTCAGCGGCCCGGTCCGAACCATCCGCTGCTTCCAGGACAACGCCTTGGTGAAGTCCACCCTGGCGACTCCAGGCAACGGCGCGGTGCTCGTAGTGGACGGCCGCGGCTCGCTGGCCACGGCGCTGATGGGGGACATGATTGCCGAAAGTGCCGTCGCAAACGGCTGGGCCGGCGTCGTGATCAACGGAGCCATCCGCGACCGTGAAGCGATTGCCCGGCTGGAGCTCGGCGTCAAGGCCCTGGGAAGCAATCCGCGCAAAAGTGCCAAGGCGGGAGCCGGAGAGGTGGACGTGGATGTTCTGATAGACGGGGTGACCTTCCGCCCCGGCGTCACTGTGTGGTGCGACCCCGACGGCATCCTCGTGGAGCGCTGATTCTGCCGGCGCCCAGGGCTTGGCTGCCGCGCTCCCGGGCCTTGGCGAATTGCCGGAATGTCGCCCCTCTTGAAATCGTGCCCGGAAAAATTCTGACGGCGGGGGAACAAATCGGGAAGTAACATAGTTACTGAAAGCAACTATCAAGCTTAAAGCCCCCTTTCTTCCTCCTGGAGCAGTCATGTCCAAAGCCACCGCCGTGCGAGCCGCCGGCGAAACCCTGACACAGCGTCAGATCGTCACCGTGATGGTGGGACTCATGCTCGGCATGTTCCTGGCATCCCTGGACCAGACCATCGTGTCCACATCCATCTACACCATCGCCAACGACCTGGATGGGCTGTCCCTGCAGGCCTGGGCCACCACGGCCTACCTCATCACCTCCACGGTCAGCACTCCGCTCTACGGCAAGCTGAGCGATATCTTCGGCCGGCGCCCCCTGTACCTGACGGCCATCCTGATCTTCCTGATCGGCTCCCTGTACGCCGGTTCCGTGCATTCCATGACCGAACTCGCCATCGCGCGCGGCATCCAGGGCCTGGGCGCCGGCGGCCTGCTGGCACTGGCCCTGACCATCATCGGCGATATCGTCTCGCTGAAGGACCGGGCCAAATTCCAGGGCTACTTCATGTCCGTGTTTGGCATCTCCTCCGTGCTGGGCCCCGTGGTGGGCGGGGCCTTCGCCGGCTCGGCCAACATCCTCGGCTTCGACGGCTGGCGCTGGGTGTTCTTCATCAACCTGCCCATCGGCCTGGCCGCACTGACCGTGGTGTTCCTGTTCCTGCACCTGCCCGCCAAGCACGTGAAACAGAAGATCGACTACTGGGGCGCCGCAGCCATCACCCTGGCCATCGTGCCCCTGCTCCTCGTGGCCGAACAGGGCCGGAGCTGGGGCTGGACCTCCGTGAATTCGTTCCTCTGCTACGGCCTGGGCGTGGTGGGCATCATCTGGTTCCTGCTGGCCGAAAAGCGCGCCGGCGACTACGCCCTGATCCCGCTCCGGCTCTTCAGGAACATGACGTTCGGCCTGTCCTCGCTGCTGAACTTCATCATCGGCATCGGCATGTTCGGCGCCATCGCCATGCTTCCCATGTACCTGCAGCTGGTCAAGGGACTCACGCCTACCCAGGCCGGCCTGATGATGATCACGTTCACCTTGGGAATCCTGACCGGGTCCATCACTGCCGGCCGCACGATCTCAGCGTCGGGTACATACCGGATCTTCCCCATCACTGGAACGGCCATCCTCACCTCTGCCGCCCTGGTCATGGGCCTCTCGCTGGGCGTGGACACCGACCTCTGGGTTCCCGGCCTGATCGCTGTGTTCTTCGGCATGGGCCTGGGCTTCTGCATGCAGCCGCTCACCCTGGCCATGCAGGTTTCCGTACCGCCAAAGGACATGGGCGTCGGGACTTCCTCGGCCGCCTTCTTCCGCTCCATGGGCGGCGCCGTAGGCACGGCTGTGTTCATCTCCATGCTGTTCAGCCTTGCCGCGAACCGCATTGCGGACGGCATGAAGTCGGCCATGCAGAACGCGGACTACCTGGCAGTCCTCAAAGATCCCGCCGTGGCCGCCGATCCTGCCAACGCCAAGCTCTACGAGTTCTTCAAGAATGGGGCTTCCAATGACTCACTCAATGACACCAGCTGGCTGCACACGGCCAACACAGCACTGACGCGGCCCATCACGGAGGGCTTCGCATACGCCATCGACACCGTGATGATCACCGCGGCCGTACTCACCGGCATCGCGTTCCTCATCAGTTTCGCGCTGCCGAACAAGAAGCTGACGGACCCGAAGACCGGACCAAAAGAGCAGGTCGCCGTTCACTGACAATTAGTCAGGCAACGCGTTTGGCCCGCTACGGTCACGGCAGGCAGTCTTTTGGACTGCCTGCCGTTCCGTTTTCCCGCAGCGACAGGCCCGCCGCCCGCCACGCTCCCTCACCTTTGGGGGCACGTTTGCAGGACTGGCCGGAAAGACTCCGGTCTCCGTCACACGACGTGCGGCTCGTGTGATTTGAGGTAATCCCGCCCCGCGAACGCGATGCCGATGGCAACCACCATGGCCGCAGCTCCGGCGAGAAACGGGATCTGTGGCCCGAAGTGCTCTCCCAGCTGCGCGGCGGCAAAGGGTGCCAGCGCACCGCCCATCCAGCGTACGAAGTTGTAGCCTGCAGAGGCCACCGGGCGCGGCGAGTCCGAAACACCCATGGCAAGCTCGGTGTAGATCGTGTTGTTGACGCCTAACAGCGCTCCGGACACCACCACGAGGACGACGACGGAGGTCACGGAGTGCCCCGCGGCGAGTCCCAGCCCGATGAGGTCCAGCATGAGGACGAAGAGCGTTCCGGTCAGGACCTTCGTCGCTCCGAAGCGGGCTTGCAATACGGGAGCCACAAAGACGGAGAAGACCGCTACGGCAACACCCCAGCCGAAGAACACACCGCCGATTCCGTAGGCGTCCATGCCGAGGATGAACGGGGTGAAGGCCAGGATGGTGAAGAATCCGTAATTGTAGAAGAGGCCGCTGGCAGCGGTGGTCCGGAGCCCCTTGTGCCCGAGGGCCAGGATCGGATCGCGGAGCCTCACCTTGCGTTCCGGCAGCGGAGTCCTGGGAAGCAGGGCAATCAGCGCAAGGAATGCCGCAGCCATCAGGACCGCAGTCCCGAAAAACGGCGCACGCCACTGCCAGCCACCAAGCAGGGCACCGAGGAGGGGACCGAGTGAGATGCCGAGGCCGAGCGCCGCCTCGTACAGGATGACAGCGGTACCAGCCCCGCCGCTGGCCACCCCCACGATGACAGCCAGCGCGGTGGCGACAAAGAGCGCGTTGCCAAGGCCCCAGCCCGCGCGAAACCCTACAAGTTCATCGACGCTGCCGGACAGACCGGACAGCGAGGCAAAGACAACAATGACAGCCAGGCCTATCAGGAGTGTTTTCTTTCCGCCGATGCGTGAGGAGACAAACCCCGTGACCAGCATGGCCACGGCCGTAACCAGGAAGTAGCTCGTAAAGAGCAGGGAGACCTGGCTGGGGCTGGCGTCCAGGTTCGTGGCAATGGCGGGCAGGATGGGATCCACGAGCCCGATGCCCATGAACGCGAACACTGCTGCCAGGGCCGTGGCCCAGACTGCTTTTGGCTGTTTGAGCAGGGAAGCCTTTTCAGCCTTGAGGGTTGCTTCTGCTGCCGGCAGTGTTTCCGCGAGACGGCCGTTCATGGAGGATGCTCCTAAGTGAGGTGCTTAATCAGTTCTGAAGGGTGGCGTTGATCTTGTCGATGACGGGCAGGACAGCCGCCAGGGACCGCCGGTCCTGCTCGCTGAGGGAGCTGAGGATGCCTGCCATGACCGCGTTGCGCCGCTCATCGGCGGCGTCGACGGCGGCCCGGCCTTCAGGAGTGAGGATCACGCGGACGGCGCGCGAATCGTCCGGGTCCGGCTCACGCCGGGCGAGCCCTGCGCGCTCGAGTTTGATGATCTGCTCCGTGGCGCTGGGAACTTTGACGCCCAGGTTCCGGGCAATCTCCCCGACCCGGATGCCGTCGTCAAGCAGCATCTTCAGGGTGCTGAGCTGGGCTGCACTCAGTTCTGCGTCGGCGTCGAGGCGCCGTACCAGATAGACGCTGTGCCGGAGGGCCTCGCGGAAATCTTGGGCGAGTGAATGTATTCCCCCGCTGTCCTTCTCAGAAGTATTCATCGTTAGGCAGCCTAATGGTTAGGCTACCTAACGGTCAAATGTCAGAGGGTGAGCTTCATACCTTCATGGCTGGCGTCAAAGCCCAGCCGCCCGTAAAACCGGTGGGCGGCCGTCCGGGTTTTGTGCGTCGTCAGCTGCATGAGTGTGCAGCCGCGGCGCCTGGACTCGTCGATGGCCCACTGAACCATAAGGCGGCCTATGCCCTGGCCGCGCAGGTTGCCTGCCACCCGGACGCCCCCGATCTGCGAGCGCCATGAACCTCGCCGCGAGATGCCCGGGATGAAACTCAGCTGGAACGTCGCCACGACGGGGCCCGAATCGGCACCGGCCGTCACCAACTCGCCTACCGCCAGCAGGTGGGAGGGGTTGGCGTCGATCGCCTCATATGCCTTCTCATAGGGGGCCAGGTCTTCCGCGCGTTCGCGGGCGGCACCCAGAGAGTCGTCGGCGAGCAGCTGCACAATGGCGGCCAGATCGGACCGCATCGCGTGCCGGAGACGGAAGGTTCCGCCGTCGACGTCGGAAGTCAGCATCGCGGGCCGGGCATCTGGGTTCTGGGTCACCGATCCAGCATTCCATATCCGCGGCCTGGGCCGGCCCCGGGGCCCACAGCAGGAAGCGAACCCTGGTCAAAACAGGATGCCGGCTCACGCTGAGTGCCGGCATCCTGCTTTCAGTGCGGGAGGGTTGGCCAGAAAGCCGCAGGATCTGAGGGAGCGTCCGGCGTGACGTGCAGGTCAGGCCGGGGCTTTGGCGTCTTCCGCCTGGCGTTCCTCCACCAGTGTGGCCACGGCTTCGAACAGAGGGTGCTCCGGGGCCAGGCCCGTGATTTGCGCTGTGGCGTCGGCCGCGCTGTTGGAGGCCAGGATCTGGGCAAGTTCCGTGGCCTCGGCATCGGCGGGATCGTTGAACCGCAGGGCCGCCGCGATTGCGCCCAGCAGCGCTTCCGGCACAATCCCCCGCTCGGCAAGTTCGGCGGCCGGCCCGATGAACCGTTCATTCCGGCTGAGCTTCCGCAACGGCGCACGGCCCACCCTGGTTACGGTGTCCGGCAGGTACGGGTTGGAAAACCTTGCCAGGATCTTCTGGACGTAGGCTTCCTGTTCGTCGTTGCTGAAACCATGCTTGGCAACCAGGAGTTGCTTGGTCTCCTCCAGGACCGCCCGCACGTCTTCGGCAACATCCTGGTCGGCCATGGCATCAGAGAGCTTCTCCAGGCCAGCCTCGAACCCGAAGTAGGCGGCGGCGGCGTGGCCGGTGTTCACGGTGAAGAGCTTCCGCTCGATATAGGGCGAGAGCTCGTCCACGAACGTCGCCCCGGGGATGACAGGTACCGCCCCGGCGAAGGGCGTCCGGTTGATGACCCACTCGTAGAAGGTTTCCACCGTGACGTCCAGGCCCTGCCCGGCTTCCTGGTTGGGCACTATCCGGTCCACTGCGGTGTTGGCAAACACGGCGAGGGAGTCCAATGGACCGGCGGCATCATCCCACAGTGCAGTAACCTCCGCACGCAGGATGTCCGTGGCGTTGATGGCGTTCTCGCAGGCCATGACCTGCAGCGGCGGCAATCCGGCATCACGGGCGGCGATGCCCTTGGTGATAGCCGGTGCCACGAACTTCAGGATGTGCGGCCCGACGGCGGTGGTGACCATGTCTGCCGTCGAAATTTCCGCCACCAGTTCGGCTTCCTGGATGGCTGAATTCAGCGCCCGGAAGTTGTCTACCGTCCGGACGGCGGGATTCTCCCCCACCTCGTGCACGGCGTAACTGTCGGCGGCCGCCAGCTGGGCAATGAGTGCTTCCGCGACGTCGGCGAAGACCACCTCATACCCGGCCTCGTGGAGCAGCAGCCCCACGAAGCCGCGGCCGATGTTGCCCGCCCCGAAATGTACAGCCTTCACTATGCGTTGACCTTTCCGAACAGCTCAAGCACTTCGTCCACCGTGGTGGCCGCTTCGAGCTGCGCCACCTGGGCTTTGTCGGTGAAGACCTTGGCGATGGAGGACAGGATGTGCAGGTGCTCGTTGTTGATGCCTGCCACGCCCACCACGAACTTGACCTGCTTGCCGTTCCAGTCGATGCCGTCAGGGTACCGGATCACGGACACCGCGGACTTCCTGATGTGGTCCTTGGCTGCATTGGTTCCGTGCGGGATGGCCAGGTAGCTGCCCATATAGGTGGAGACGGAGTCCTCGCGCTCGTGCATGGCCGCAATGTAGCCCTCGTCCACGGCGTCGCGCGCCAGCAGGAGCCGGCCGGCCTCGTCGATCGCAGCGTCCCGCGTGGTGGCTGTTCCGTTGAGGACCACGCTGTCGGGCACCAGGATGTCTGAAGGCGCCACGGCGGTCCCGGTGGCGCCTCCGGCCCCGGCTGCCGCTCCTGCCGGAGCGTCGGCAACATGGGCGCCGTGGCCCGCCGCCGCTGCGCCGGACGTTTCCCCAGACGTTTCTGCAGAATTGCTGCTCCTGACCAGCTCAACAATCTCGTCGTACCGCGGGCTGTTCATGAAGTTGTCTACAGAGACGTGCACCGCGCTGGACGTGACCGGCTTGGCGCGTTCGGTGAGGTCCTGGTGGGTGACCACAACGTCGTAGGTGTCGCTGAGATTCGCGATGGCCGAGTTGGTGACCTTCACCTCCGGGAAGCCTGCGGCTTTGATCTTGTTCCGCAGCACCGAGGCACCCATGGCGCTGGAGCCCATGCCGGCGTCGCAGGCAAACACGATGTTCCGGATCGGACCTGCCATGACTGCCGTGGTGGCGCCGGCGCCGGCCAGGGCGGACGAAACCGAGCTCTTCTTGCCCTTCAGTGATTCCATCCGGGATGTGGCGGCGCTGAGGCTGTCCTCCTCGGTCTCACCCACGGGGGTCTTGCTGGATTTCAGGATCACCGAGGCGATCAGGAAGGACACCGTGGCCGCGAGCAGCACAGACAGCGCCACTCCGAAGTAGCTGTCGCTGGCTGTTGCGGCGAAGACGGCGATGATGCTGCCCGGGGCCGCCGGCGAGCGAAGGCCGGCACCGGTGACCACCAGGGTGAAGATGCCGGTCATGCCGCCGCCGATTGCGGCGAGGATGATGATGGGCTTCATCAGCACGAACGGGAAATAGATCTCGTGGATGCCGCCGACGAACTGGATCAGGGCGGCGCCGGGGGCTGACGCCTTGGCCAGGCCCTTGCCAAAGATCATGTAGGCGAGCAGGATGCCCACGCCGGGGCCGGGGTTGGCCTCGAGCAGGAACAGGATGGACTTGCCGTTCTGCAGTGCCTGTTCCGTGCCGAGCGGTGTGAGGATGCCGTGGTTGACAGCGTTGTTCAGGAAGAGAACCTTGGCAGGTTCAATGAAGATGGAGGTCAGCGGCAGCAGGCCGTTGTGGACGAGGAATTCGACGACGGTGCTGGCACCGTTGCTGAAGGCCTTCACCACCGGTCCGATCACCAGCATGCCGAAGATGGCCATGGCGGCCGCCACGATTCCTGCCGTGAAGTTGTCTATCAGCATCTCGAAGCCCGGCTTGACCCGGCCTTCCCAGATCTTGTCCAGCTTCTTCATGATCAAGGCGGTGAGCGGTCCCATGATCATGGCGCCGATGAACATGGGGATGTCCGTGCCCACAATCACGCCCATGGTTGCGGCCGCGCCGACAACGCCGCCGCGGACGCCGTGGACCATCCGGCCGCCGGTGTAGCCGATCAGGAGCGGAAGGAGGTAGGTGATCATTGGCCCCACGAGCTTGGCCAATTCCGTATTGGGAGTGAAGCCGGCCGGGATAAAGAAAGCCGTGACGATGCCCCAGGCAATGAACGCGCCGATGTTGGGCATGATCATGCCGGACAGGAACGTCCCGAACTTCTGGACACCAACGCGCACGCTGGTGCGGGGTTTTGCAACTGTCTGCGTTGCCATGTGATTTCCTAACCGTGATTCCTGCTGCTCCGCAGGATGGTCCGATATTTTCGAAGACGGTGGTGCGATTTAGACGACGATGGTGCGATTCATAGGAGGCGGTGCCGCATTTTTGGTGGGGCCGCCGCCCCCTGTGGATTAGTGAAGCTGTTTCAGCTGCTTGAGATCCGGTGAAGCCATTCGAGGAAGAGTTTGAGTTCCGAACTGGAGAGCTGGTCTGAGTGCGAGGCCTGAAGAGCGGCATTCAGGGCGATCGCTGCCACCACCACCGAGGACTTTCCGGAGTCATCCGGGCCAGCACCGGCGGCCTGGTCGGCGGACACCGCGAAGATCATGGCGTCCCGGGTCATGGTGGACAGTTCAAGGTTCCGTTCGCTGGCGGGTTCCGCAATCAGCATGAGGGTCACCCCCACGTTGGCTGCCAGGATGCTCCTGGCTGCTTCCCGGGGCTGGACATTCAGCTGGCCCGCCATGGCTGCCTTGTTCAGCATCTCCTCCATCAGCGCCTCGGCATCTGCGACGATGGCGGGGCGGCTTTCAGGGCGGATATTGCCGAACATCACGAGGTACAGTTCCGGCTGGTTAAGCCCGAACTGGACGTGGTTGTCCCACATCCGCCGGATATCCTCCAATGGATTTCCGGACGGGGCGAAATCTCTTTCGCCCGCAACATACTCTTCAAAACCTGCGGCGACGACGGCGTCGAACAGACCTTCCTTGTCGCCGAAGTGGTGGTACAGGGTGGGGGCCGTAACGCCCGCCAGCTGCGTGATCTGCCGGGTGGAGACGGGTGATCCCGCCGACTTCGCCAGTAATTCGGCCGCCGCACGCAGCAGTCGCATTTTCGGGGGAAGCTGGCCATCCAAACTCATAACCGCTACCCTAGCACCTATAGCAATGCTATATGAACTGGATCACATACAATTTTTTCAGGCACGTTTCCGCCGTCGCACATAGCTGTCGCGGCGGCCCCGGCATGGCGCCGGGGGAACCCTGGCGGGCCTGGCTATCGGCAGAGAATGAGGACCTTCAGTGCAGAACTTCCCAGGAGTTGGCGTCAGCCCCGGCCGCATCATCGGCACCATCCGGCAGATGCCCAAACCGATCAGCGAACCTCCCGCGGGCGAACAGCTTCCCGCCGGGACGTCCGCGGAGGAAGCCACCGCCGCCCTCAAAGCAGCAGCGGGCACCGTCCACGACGAACTCAAGGCACGGGCGGAAACGGCCAGCGGCGACGGTAAGGCGGTCCTGGAAGCTACGGCACTGATGGCCAAGGACACGATGCTCATCAAGGGAGCCGCCAAGCTGATCGCCCGCGGAACTTCGCCACAACGGGCCGTCTGGGAAGCCGGAGCCTCCGTGGCCGAGATGCTGCACAACCTTGGCGGCTACATGGCCGAGCGCGCCACCGACGTCCTGGATGTGCGCGCCCGCATCGTTGCCGAACTCCGCGGCGTTCCCGCGCCGGGCATCCCGTCCTCCACCACCCCGTTCATCCTGGTGGCGGAGGACCTCGCGCCGGCGGACACCGCCACCCTGGACCCGGATAAGGTCCTTGCCCTGGTCACCGCCGGCGGCGGCCCACAGTCCCACACCGCCATCATCGCCCGCTCCCTTGGCCTCCCGGCCGTGGTGGCGGCAGCCGGGGTGGAGGAACTGCCCGACGGCACGGAAGTCTACGTGGACGGTGCCGCCGGCTCCATCACCGTCGGGCCGGATGAGGCGCAGCGCGCCGCCGCCGACGCCTGGGCCACCAACGCCTCCCTGCTGGCGGTCTTTGACGGCAACGGCACGACGGCGGACGGCCACCTGGTCCCGCTGCTCGCCAACGTGGGCGGCGGGAAGGATGCGCTGGCCGCTGCGGCCCTCAACGCCCAGGGTGTGGGCCTGTTCCGCACCGAATTCTGCTTCCTGGAGCGCGACACCGAACCAACGGTTGAGGAGCAGGCCGCTGCGTACAAGGGCGTCTTTGATGCTTTCCCCGGCAAGAAAGTGGTGCTCCGCACGCTGGATGCCGGAGCGGACAAGCCGCTTCCTTTCCTGACCGACGCCACCGAACCCAACCCGGCCCTCGGCGTCCGCGGCTATCGCACCGACTTCACCACCCCCGGTGTCCTGGAACGCCAGCTGCAGGCAATCGCCCTCGCTGAAAAGGATTCAGAGGCGGACGTCTGGGTCATGGCCCCGATGATCTCCACCGCGGAGGAAGCAGCCCATTTTGCGTCCATGTGTGCAGCTGCCGGAATCAGCAAGCCTGGGGTGATGGTGGAGGTCCCCTCAGCAGCCCTGACTGCCGAATCCATCCTGCGCGAGGTCGGCTTCGCGAGCCTGGGCACCAACGACCTCACCCAGTACGCCATGGCCGCGGACCGCCAGCTGGGTCCGCTCGCCAACCTGAACACCCCCTGGCAGCCTGCCGTCCTGCGGCTCGTTGGCCTGACTGTTGAAGGGTCGCTGGCGGAGGGCAACAACAAACCGGTCGGCGTCTGCGGTGAGGCTGCAGCGGACCCCGCCCTCGCCGTCGTCCTCACCGGACTGGGTGTTTCCACGCTGTCCATGACCGCCAGATCCCTGGCCGCGGTAGCCGCGGTGCTCAAGACTGTCACCCTCGCGGAGGCACAGCAGCTGGCCAAGCTGGCGCTCTCTGCCCGCAGCGCCACTGAAGCGCGCGCCTGGGTGCGCGAAAAACTGCCCGTACTCGAAGAACTCGGCCTGTAGCGGCGGGTTCCGCACGGTCACCTGCACGATCACCAGGAGGAACAAAAATGCCTGAACGCACCGCCACTATCGCCAGTCGTTCCGGCCTGCACGCACGTCCGGCCGCGCTCTTCGCGGAGGCGGCCGGCGGCGTGGGAGTGGATGTCACCATTGCCATGCAGGGAGAGCCGGAAGATGACGCGCTGGACGCCTCGAGCATTCTCTCGCTCATGACACTCGGCGCCTCCAAGGGTGACGTGGTGGTGCTGCGTGCCGAAGGTGACGGGGCAGACGCGGCGCTCGATTCGCTGGTCACGCTCCTGGAAACGGACCTCGACGCCGAATAAGGCTCGACGCCGCACAAGGTCACGGTGGCCAGTCCGCCGGATTCAACGATCCGGCCACCGCTGAGTTTCACCAGCTGAGCCTACCGCCGCCGTCCATCAGGACCGGGCTAGGCTGTTGCCATGGCACTGATAGCTCCGAGGATGACGGCCGGGCTGCCCGCGGAGGATGCAGCGAAACTGCAACGCGCCCTGGAGGGCAGCCATGACATCACCGTCTTTGTGGACGGCACCGTCCACCGGCTGCCGCCCCAGGCGAGGGACGCCGTCGTTGATCTCCTCAGCCGGTTCGGCCGCGGCGAAGCTGTGACTGTCAGCAGCGTGGAGGAAATGCTCACCACGTCCAAAGCCGCCGAACTTGCCGGGATCTCGCATACCTACCTGCGCAACATGACGGACCGCGGCGAGATTCCGGTCGAATACCGCGGCACCCACCGGCGCATCCGGCTGGCAGCCGTCATGGCCTGGCTGGACCGGCAGCAGAAGAGCGGGCAGGCGAAGCAGCCGGCTGCCGAAAATGACGGCGGATCCGCCGCCGGGTGACGGAGTGATAAGGATCAAGCAACGATCCTTATCTGGCCCTGAAACCGGCTGCCAGCCGGGGTTAGGCTTTATTCGTGGCGAAATTCAGAGGGTTGCACGTGGTGGCGGGCATCGCCGCCATGCTCGTCGCTGCCTGGCTCGGATCAGCCATGAAACTGAACAATACGGCCGTCGTGATGTCCAGCTGCGTGGTTTTTGTGGCGGTCGCGATGTGGGTGGACAGCGCGCTGACCCGGCGCCGCCGCCGCGAATCACTGACGCTGCAGCAGGCCGCCTCCATGGAACAGGCCACCTCCCTGGAGCCGGCATCGACCCTGGAGCCTTCACCCCTGGAAACCGGCCGGGAAACGGATCCTTCCCACCACCAGGACATAACGCACCACTCCGCGACA
Source organism: Arthrobacter sp. (assembly GCA_036565085.1). Lineage (GTDB taxonomy): Bacteria > Actinomycetota > Actinomycetes > Actinomycetales > Micrococcaceae > Arthrobacter. The sequence goes on along the minus strand of DATCNU010000168.1, from coordinate 105,841 downwards.
GACCATCGGCCCGGAAACCCCGCCAAGCGCGAGGGCAACGCCGCCTGAACCGCACATCTGCTGGAGCGTCTGGATTCCGGGGCGCCTGCATACTCCCGGTCCACATTCGGCGTCCCTATTTTTCTGCGTGCCTATATCCTCGGGCGTACAGCCCAGCGCCGCATTTTGAGGGCAGCATGGAGTTCCAGCCTGGCCATTCCCCTGAGCGGGTCCACGCCCAGGAGGCGGCGGATACGGCCCAGCCTGTTATAGATGCTGCTGCGGTGCAGGTGGAGCCTGGCTGCTACGTCCTGCACTGAGCCGTCGTTGTCGTACAAGAGCTCCAGGACGGGTATCAGTTCGCCGTTGCGGTCATGGTCCTCCAGCATGCGAAAGAAGACGGACCCGGAATCTGCCCATGCGCCCGCCCCGCCGCCGGCCGACGCCAGCAGCTGGTAGACCCCAGTGGCGCGGCAGTCCACCAGCTCGCCGAGCTGAGGATCCACCGCAGCAGCCTGCGCCGCCTGCTTCGACTGGCGGTAGGCGTCGGCAAGTTCGCGAGGCTTGGCAAACCCCTCACTGATTCCCAGGATGACCCGGTGCACCGGACGGCCGGAACGCTTGGCCAGCTCCAGCTGGTAATGGACCAGCACCTGGGCATGATTTGCCCGGCCGACGGATTCGCGGAAAAGGACCACGGAATGAGTCTCCGTGCCGGCGCTGAACAGGGCGACATCCACACCTACCGTGGCCTGCAGGGCTGCCGATCTGTGGATCAGCGTGGACGCGATGGGATCCGGTCCGCCTGCCCAGCCGTCGGCGTCGAGCACTGTCACCATCTGCCACGGCCCCTTGCCCTGGACTTCCTTCCAGCCTGATACGGCCGCCACCGCGTTGGACTCGCCGGCGCACGCGGCGAGGAATTCACGCTCGCGGCCGCGGCGGAACTCCGACTCAGCGGTATTGGATTCCAGCAGCAGCCCGGACAGCAGTTCAAGCTCCTTGCCGACGTCCGGCAACTGGGTCAGGATCGGCGCCGGGCTTTCCTCCGCCGAGTCCTGCTGGACCCACAGATAGCCCACGCGGAATCCGCGCACCATCAGCGGAACGCAGACCCGGCCCAGCATTCCGAGGTCCGGATTGGCTGGCACCACTACCGGCCGGACCGCCGTCGCGATGCCGTGCGAAAGCTGCCACACGCTGACGTCGGCCGGGACGCGTTTACTCAACAGGAAATTGACGCGCACCCTGTCCGCGTGGGACTGGTTGGAGCTGTAGGCAAGCAGCAGCCCGTCCAGGTCCTCCAGCGAAAGTCCCCGGCCGAGCTTCTGCGCCACCCGCTCCACAAGCTGTTCCACATCCTGCTGCTGCATGGGCCAACACTACTGCCCGGGGCGGCAGTGTGGTGAAACGGACACGAGGCGACACCTGCCGCTTGCACGATCGACAAATGTCGATCAGACGGAATCAAAAACCACGGAATCATGCGGCTGCGGGCCTTCGACCGGTCAGGTTTCCTGTCGCCTGCCTCACAACCGGATTTATTCTGGAATCACAACGTCCCCCCGCGATTTCAGGCCTACCCGGCCTGTGAAACTGGAGCCCATAATGATCATCGGTGTCCCCAAAGAGATCAAGAACAACGAATTCCGGGTAGCTATCACTGCCGCCGGCGTTCACGAATTCCTCGCCCACGGCCACACCGTCCTGGTGGAACGCGGGGCCGGTCTGGGCTCCGGCATCACGGACGAGGAGTACGCCGTCGCTGGTGCCGAAATTGTTGCCGAAGCGGACGACGTCTGGGCCCGCGCGGACATGGTCTTGAAGGTCAAGGAACCCATCAAGGCCGAATACCACCGCTTCCGCAAGGGCCTGGTGCTGTTCACGTACCTGCACCTCGCCGCCGAACCCGAGCTGACCTTCGAACTCATCAACTCCGGCGTCACGGCCATCGCCTACGAGACCGTGCAGGAAGGCCGGACCCTGCCGCTGCTCGCACCGATGTCCGAAGTTGCCGGCCGCCTCTCGGTCCAGGTGGGTGCCACCTCCCTCATGGCCCCGGCCGGCGGCAAGGGAGTGCTGCTCGGCGGCGTCCCCGGGGTCCGTCCGGCCAAGGTTGTGGTGCTCGGAGCCGGAGTCGCCGGCACTAACGCCGCAGCGATGGCACTCGGCCTCGGCGCCGACGTAACCATCCTGGACATCAATATCAACCGCCTCCGGGAACTGGACGCCCAGTACCAGGGCCGGCTGAAGACCGTCGCCTCCAACAAGTACGAGATCGAAAAGTCGGTAGTAGATGCGGACCTGGTGATCGGCTCAGTACTGATCCCCGGCGCCAAGGCGCCCAAGCTGGTCAGCAATGAGCTCGTGGCGCGCATGAAGCCCGGTTCCGTGCTGGTGGATATCGCGGTGGACCAGGGCGGCTGCTTCGAGGACACACACCCCACGACGCACCAGGAGCCCACGTACAAGGTGCACAACACCATCTTCTACTGCGTAGCCAACATGCCGGGCGCCGTACCCAACACGTCCACCTATGCACTGACCAACGTCACGCTTCGGTACGCGCTTTCACTGGCCAACCTGGGTGTCAGGGCAGCATTCGACCGCGACCCGTCCCTCGCCGCCGGCCTCAACATCGCAGGCGGCCATGTTGCGCACCACTCTGTGTCCGAGGCACACAACCTGCCCCTGGTGGCGGACTGGCACGAACTGGTTTCCGCATAACGGCCAACTTCCCGTAGGCAGGCGCGACTGACGGGCGCTACAGACACGCGCGCCGGCGGCCCCTGGCAAGACAAGCCCGGGACCGCCGTCGTGGTTTCGGCAGAAACGCGCGCCGGGGCTAGCCGCCGATCGCCCGGAGGGCGTTGACCTGGCCGTGGCCGTTGAAACCGTTGTAGCCCTGCCCGCCCTGGCAGACCTGCGGAGCACTGTTATCCGTGGCCGGGAACGGTGCGTAGACGGTCATGTCCGCCGGGCACGCCATACTGTCCGACGTTCCGGTGATGCGGGCAGCGAGCTGGGACGGTGCGGTGATGCCAGTGCTGGCCACCAGCGCAGCGACGCCGGCAACGTGCGGCCCGGCCATCGAGGTGCCCTGGAGGTAGCAGTACCGGGCGCCGGCATCCACCACGGAACGGGCGCAGGGAAGAGCTGATGGCCAGGTGGAGAGCACCCTGCCGTTGGGGGCGGCTGCAGTGCGCTGCAGGATGGAGTCTCCTCCCGGGGCAATCACGCTGACAGCTCCAACACCGTAGCTGGAGTAGAACGACTTGATCAGTTTGTTTCCGTTGGCCGTCACCCCGATCACGCCCGGGACTTCAACCGGAACCACCGCGCAGGCATTGCTGATATCGCGCGTGACCGGGGTGGAGTTGTCCGGGCTGGTGACGTCCTGGGTGGGGTGGGCGAGGTCGTCGGACTGGTTGCCGGCAGAGGCCACCACCGTGGTGCCGTTTTGCTGCGCAAACTTAATCGCCCGCCGCTCGGCCTCCCAGATGGCCCGCTGGCCTTCGTCGTTCTTGCAATTGAAAAGCCAGGGGTCGGCGAAATAGCTGTTGTTGGTGACCTGGATTCCGTTCGATCCCGCCCACATGAAAGCGCACACCACAGACTCGGGATAGAAGAAACCGTCCGCGTTTCCGGCCTTGATGCCGGCGATTTTGACGTTCGGGGCGACGCCCACCATTCCGATGCCGTTCTTGGCCGCTGCGATGGTGCCGGCTGTGTGCGTTCCGTGGCCATTGTCGTCCATCCATGCCGCCGGATCCTGGTTCGGGACACCGCCAACGCAGGAAACGCTCTTGGAGAAATCGACGTTTGGCGCGAGATCGGGGTGGGTGTAGTCCAACCCGGTGTCGATGTCACCGACCACCACGGATGCACTTCCTCCGTTGATGGCCCTGGCGGCCGGGGCCTGGATCTGGTCCATATCCCACTGCAGCGGGGCAAGGTCGTCATCGCCGGGTGCGGGGACGCCCGGTTCCACCGGCTCCGCCGCCCCGCCGGCGGTGTCGCCCTCGACAGCTACGGCGAAGCCCGCGGTGGAAGCTGCCCCCTGGACGGACGAATCCGCGGAGCGGAGGGCAGCAGCGAAGCCAGCGCGGTCCGACTTGACGATGGCGACGCCAATTTGCGGATAGCTTTGCACCAGTGTGGCGCCGGCATCGCGCAGGGCCGCAAGGGAGCCGCGGGAAACACCGTTCCCCTGGTACAGAACGACATATGTTGCGGGTTCCCCCGTCTGAGTCCCTGCCGTCTCGGCGCCGGCCGAGAGCGCTGCCGGGGCCGCAGCGGCGGACAGCCCTGCAGCAAGCAAAAAGGCGCCCATCGGCGCCACGAGTTTGGTGAATCTTCGCATGGTGTTGCTCCATTTCTGCCGGCATGGTGCCAGCCTGTGATAGCAGGGCAGGCACTGACATGACTCGCTGATCACGATCCTTGCGGCGGTTGCCGAGGATACTTCCGGAGGTTCCCCCACCCTGGGGTATGGCCCCGCAACATCAGACGCTAGTGACACACCTCACAGAGTGGCAATAGCCCGCGCAGATTCGATAATTTGGAGCACCTCGACGGCCCCCGCCGGATCCACGGGGAGCGGCAGCGCGGAGACCGTTCCGCCGTCAAGGATCTTGTCTGCCAGCATCCGGTAGAACTCCGGGTAGGCACCCCGCTCCGTGGGGAGCACATCCAGATGGCCGTCCCGCCCCAGGACTCCAGCCCACTCCGGAGCCTCAACGCCATACCCTGCATCCAGCGGGCTGCCTCCGGCCCCGATGTACGGCTCCTGCGGGTCCACGCCGTGCTTGGTGAACCCGGCCGCGGAGCCAAGGACGCGGAAGCGCGGGCCCTGCTGGGCGCAAAGCATGTTCATCGTCAGATGGCTGATCACCCCCGAGTCATGGCGGAGCGCCAGGAACGCGTCGTCGTCCGCCCTTTCATCTGCGCGCCTTGCCAGTAGCTCGGCGTGGAGCACGGTGGCGGGGCCGAAGAGCTGCAGTGCCTGGTCGATAACGTGTGAGCCGAGGTCAAACAGCACGCCTCCGCCGTCCTCGGCAGTAGCCTGTGCCTTCCAGGCCTTGGCGATTTCTGGTGACCACCGCTCAAAGCTGGACTCGAACCTGGTGACGTTGCCGAGCGCATGAGCCGCCAGCAGCTTTCGAAGGGTCAGGAAATCCCCGTCCCAACGCCGGTTCTGGAAGACGGTCAACACCCGCCCGAGCCGGTCCGCCAGGGCGATCAGCTCCTTCCCCTGCGCGCTTCGCACCGCGAACGGCTTGTCCACGACGACGTCGAGTCCGGCCTCAAGGGCGGCCTTCGCCAGCGGATAGTGGGTTGCCGGCGGCGTGCCGAGCACCACGAGGTCAAGGTTTCCGGCACGTGCCAGCACCGCATCGCCGTCGGGCACTGTGGCCGCGCCCGGGTAGCGCCCCCGCGCGGCAGACTGCCTGCCGGCGTCGGATGTTGCGATGATGTCCAGCGAGTAGCGGGTATCCGCGGCGATCAGCGGCGCGTGGAAAACGCTGCCGGAAAGTCCGTAGCCGACGACGGCGGTGCGGATGGTGCGTTCAGCTGCAGTCGCGGTCATACGGGAAACGCTACTCCCGCCCAGAAGTCACGGCGAAACGTGGGGAGCGTTTCGTTGAACGGCGAAGGCCGGCACCTCGCGGAATATCCAGGGGTACCGGCCTCGGCCGTGATCGTTTATGCCAGGTGCGGGGGTTACTTCTTTTCCCAGCCCAGGGTGCTCCAGTCCGGAACCTGGGACAGGCTCTGGAACAGTGAGGGGCCGTAGTTCGCCAGGCCGGTACGCACGAACGAGATCTGCGGGCCGTTCATCACCGGGCCCATGGAGAAGTACTTGGCCATGTGTTTGCGCTCGACTTCCATGGCTGCCTTGTTGCGCTCGGCGTCGTTTTCGATGGAGGCGAGTTTGGCGATGTCGGCGTCCAGCTCCGCGTCGCCCAACTTGTTCAGGTTGGTCTTGGAATCATAGAACTGCTTCACGGAGTCAGTTGCATCGGCTCCAACCGTGTATCCGGAGACGCTCAGGTCAAAGTCACGGGCAGCCATGACCTTGCCGAAGTCCGCGGAGGCCCGCTGGTCGATGCCAACGTCCATGCCGCCCGCCTGCAGCTGTTTCTGAAGCGTCTGGGTAAAGGCGAGCGTGGTAGGGTCGTCGCCGAAGTTGCTGACCTTAAAGGCGGCCGGTTTTCCGTCCTTCTCCATGATGCCGGAGGCGTTGGCGGTGTACCCTGCGTCGGCCAGGACCTTCTTGGCGGCATCCGGGCCGGTTTCCGTGACCGGGTAGCTGTCCTGGTAGTACTCCGAGAACGGCAGGAGCATCATGGAGCCGGAGCTGGGTTCCTCCCAGTTCAGGCCGTTGAAGCGCACCTTGCGCAGGGCCTCCCGGTCCACCGCGGTGAAGATGGCCTTACGGACAGCGACATCGGAAACCTTCTGGGCGTTGATGTTCATGCCGCCGGCGAAAAGCCGCTGCCCGCGGCGCACCTCAGAATCCTTGGTCCCGTCCAGCTGCTTGTAGAGTGCGATCGTATTCGCCGACATTGCGTCAATCTCGCCGTTCTTGAACGCTGCGATCTGCGCACTTGTTTCGAGCTGACGGAACGTGACACTCTCCAGCACCGGCTTGGCGCCCCACCACTTGTCATTCGGGACCATCGTTACCGTCTTGGCTGCACTGTCGTACTTGTCCAGTTTGAACGGGCCGGCCATCCATTCCGGGTGCATGTTGCCATTGAAGCCGTTGTTGAAGACCTCAGGGGAGTTGACGTTCGGGTTGATCAAGCCGAAGAAGAGGGAGTACAGCGGGTACACAGGCTGGCTGGTCTTGACGATCACTTCCTTGTCATTGCTGCCGGCCTCCACGGAATCAACGAACTGGTAGGCCCCGGGGCTCACGATGTCGTAGTCAGGATTCGAGCCCTTGAGGATGTTCCAGGTGTTCTGGAAGGCCTTCACATCGATGGGGGTGCCGTCGTTGTACGCCGCTTTGGGATTGACCTTGATGGTGATGGTCTGCTTGCCATCCTTGATCTCGCTGTCCACTGACTCACAGAAGTCCGTGTTTGGCGTGGCCTTGCCCACGAAATCCAGCTTCCAGCAGCCGCCGATGCCGCCGCCGGACACGGCAACCGGGTTGATCGGGGCCATCAGCGCCGAGTTATCGGAACTGTTTCCGTTGTTGGAGAAACCGTTGAAGTCCGGGCCGAGGCTGCCCAGGGGAAGCGTGACCTTGCCACCCGGTTGAAGGTCCTTGGCATCCTTGGCGTTGATGCTGATCAGCTTGGACAGGTCGCTGCCGGCCTCCTGCCCCTTGCCTGTCGCCGGACCTGTGGGCGAACCTCCCGCGCCGCAGGCCGTCAATGCCAGAGCGGCGGCAATGGCCGCCGCTCCGCCAATTCTGGTCAGATTCTTCATGGTGTTCCCTTCATCGGTGCGGGTGGTGGTGCTTGTGATGGCTCGAAAAAAACCTAAGGTGCATCATGGCCAGCCGTTTCGTGGACCACGACCATATCCCCGTCAAGCTCGCCGTCGGGGAAGAAGCAGGCAAACTGCTGGTCCGGATCCGGTACGTGGCCTGCCTCCAGAACATGGGCCGCGGCGGAGGGCGGTACGGATTCCAGTGGTGGTTCCAGCGTGAGGCACTGTTCCTTCTTGGCAGACGGCAGCGCGGCGAAGACGGGGCAGCGGGTGGCGAAGTTGCAGCCCTTGGGCGCATCCAACGGAGACGGCAGGTCTCCCTGCAGGATGATCCGTTCCCGCGTGCGCTCCAGCTGCGGATCGGGTACCGGGATGGCGGACAGCAATGCACGGGTGTAGGGGTGGCGCGGATTGTCAAAGACCCGGTCCACTTCACCAATCTCCACGATCTTGCCCAGGTACATGACCGCTACGCGGTTGGAGATGTGGCGCACCACGGAAAGATCGTGGGCCACCATCAGATAGCTGAGGCCCAGTTCAGCGCGGAGCTTGTCCAGGAGATTGATGACCCCGGCCTGGACGGAGACGTCCAATGCGGACACCGGCTCGTCCAGCACCACCAGCTTGGGATTCACGGCCAGGGCCCGGGCAATTCCGACGCGCTGCCGCTGGCCGCCCGAGAACTGGTTGGGGAATCGGTTGACGTGGTCCGGCTGCAAGCCCACGAGCTCCATCAGTTCCATGATCCGCTTCCTGATGGCCGGCCTGGCAACCCCGGCGTTCTGCAGCGGCTCGGCCAGGACCTCGTACACCGTGAACCGCGGATCCAAGGCGCCCGTGGGGTCCTGGAAGACCATCTGAAGTTCCCTGCGCATGGCACTTTTGGTTTTGGCGTCGGCTGCGGCCTTGTTGCTTGTTCCGCCGATGACCACCTCGCCGTCCTGGTCCTGATGGAATTCCATGATTTCCAGGAGTGTCGTGGTCTTACCGGAGCCGGACTCCCCCACGATCGAGAAGCACTCGCCCTCGCGGATGTCGAAGCTCAGCCCGTCCACGGCCTTCACCGTGCCGATGCGACGCTTGAGGAGGGCCCCCGTGGTCAGCGGGAAATGCTTCCGGACCTCCCTAAGCTGGAGGACCGTGGTGCGTTCACCGCGCGGGATGAGGTCGAAACGGGACACCGGAACCGGCGGTGCCGAGAAGATCTGGTGGACGTCCACCTCCCCCAGGGACTCTGACTTGATGCAGGCCGCCCGGTGGAGGACGCCGCCCGGAACCGGAGCGAGAGCGGGTTCGCCGGCCAGGCACGCCGCCGAGGCCAGCGGGCACCTCGGCGCAAAGGAGCAGCCCGTGGGTTCATGGACCAGGTTCGGCGGGATGCCGTCGATGGGGACCAGCGAAGCCTTCCCGGCCACGTCCACCCGTGGAACCGCCCCCAGCAGCCCCATCGTGTACGGCATCCGCGGATTGTAGTAGATGTCATCCACGCTGCCGTGTTCAACCGTTTTGCCCGCATACATGACCATCATGTCGTCAGCCATGCCAGCCACGACGCCCAGATCGTGCGTGATCATCACGACGGCGGCGCCCGTCTCCTCCTGTGCGGTGTGCAGTACCTCCAGGACCTGGGCCTGGATGGTGACGTCCAGGGCCGTCGTCGGTTCATCCGCAATCAGTACCCGTGGGTTGTTGGCGATCGCCATCGCGATCATCACGCGCTGGCGCATGCCTCCGGAAAACTCGTGTGGGAAGGCCCTGAGCCGGTCCTTCGGGCTGGGGATGCCCACCATCGCCAGGAGTTCGACGGCGCGGGCTTCTTTGGCCTGTTTGCTGAGGGTGGGATTGTGGATGGCCAGGGCTTCGGTGATCTGGGCCCCCACTGTGTACACAGGGGTCAGGGAGGACAGCGGGTCCTGGAACACCATGGCGACATCGTTGCCACGGTAAGCACACATGGCCTTGTCGCTGAGGCCCAGCAGTTCCTGTCCCTTGAGCCGCACGGAGCCGCTGATGTGGGCAGTGGCGGGCAGCAGTCCCATGATGGCGAGCGCCGTCACTGATTTTCCTGACCCGGACTCCCCCACGATGCCCAGGGTTTTGCCCGGCATCAGGTCAAAGTCCACGCCGCGGACCGCGTGCACCACACCGTTTTCCGAATTGAACCGGACGTTCAGGTCACGGACGGAAAGGACGGCACCTTCCACAGGAAGGGAAGATTGCACCCCGGCGAGGTGCAGACGTTCAGCCATGGAAGGCGTGGGGCCCGCCGGTCCGGTGTAAGTTCCGCGGCTCATGTGCGGATCCTCCGGGCGCTGTTCTTCCGGGCGCTGTTCTTCGGGGCGCCGTTCTTCCTGGCGCCGTTGTTCTTGGCGCGGCCTATCGAGCTGGATCCAGGGTCGAAGGCGTCCCGCAGGCCGTCATTCATCATGGCGAGGGACCCGGTTAGGAGGAACATCACCGTCAGCGGGACCCAGAACATCCAGGGGAACGTCTGGACCTGCGAGGTGGCGCCGCCGATCAGGACGCCGAGGCTCACGTCCGGCACCTTGATGCCGATACCGATGAAGGAGAAGGCAACTTCAGCGAGGATGGCGCCGGTGACGCCGCGGGTAATGTCCAGGACCAGCAGAGATCCGATGTTGGGGACGAGGTGCCGCCACACGATCCGGAGCGGCGGTACGCCCATGTACCGGGCCGCCTTGACGTAGTCCCGCTGCATCAGGGACATGGAGAGGGAGCGGATCAGCCGGGCGGTCCCCATCCAGCTGAAGACCAGCAGCACGATGATCAGGAGCAACCAGCTCGGGAGGTTCCTCTTCAGGCCCTCGCCGCCGCCGCTGGTGGCCACGGCAACGACCAGCAGTGCGGGCATCATGATCAGCGCTTCCAGGACAAAGAGCATCACCTTGTCCACTTTTCCGCCGAAATAGGCCATGGTGCAGCCGTAGACCGCCGCGACCAGCACCGACACGACTCCGACGATCAGGCCGATCAGGATGGAAATCCTGGTGCCCTCCACTGTCATGGCATAGAGGTCGATGCCGGCCTGCGACGTGCCCAGGAAGTGTCCGGCGGACGGCGGCGTGGCGATGTTGAAGGGGTCGATGGCCTCCTTGTCCCAGGGCGTGAAGAACCCGCCCACAAAGGAGAAGAGGGTGAGGGCCAGGAACAGCGCCAGGCCGGCCACGGCGGTCCTGTTCCGCATGAAACGGCGGAAGATGATGGTGGACTTCCCGATCACGACGTCGGCATTTTCGAGGCGCGCGTCCTGGGCCAGGGCTGCCGGATCCACTGCATTCAGGTTGGTCATGGCTACTGCACCCGCACTCTGGGGTCAACAAGCGTGGTGGCGAAGTCGGCCAGGATGGCGCCCAGGGCGAAAATCAGGGAACCGTAGGCGAGGGTCGCTGTGGCAGCATTGACGTCCTGCAGGGAGATGGCGTCGATGCTCCAGGAGCCGATACCGGGCCAGGCGAAGATCTTCTCGGCGAAGAAGCCGCCGGCGAAAATGGCCGGAATGGTAAAGGCGATGCTCTGGGCCACGGGTATGAACGAAACCCGGAGGGCGTGCCGGGTGATGGCCTGGTTGCGGGTCAGTCCTTTGGCTCGGGCTGTCCGGACGAAGTCCGCATTCACATTGTCCAAAAGGTACTGCCGCTGGGCGATCTGGTAGGAGCCCCATCCCACGAGGGTGATGGCTGCGGTGGGCACGGCGTAATGGGCCAGCATGTCGACGAATTGTGGCCAGCCGGATTCCATGCCCGGGGTGGAGATGCCCGTGACAAAGAAGATGCGCTGGCCCACCGTCTCATTGATATTGATGGCGCCCAGCTGGACCAGGAAGTACGCGATGGGTGCCGGCACGATGTAGGCGAGGTAGCTGTAGGAGGTGATGACCCGGTCCTGGTACCTGTACTGCCGGGCTGCCGAGTACACTCCGAGGGCAACGCCGATGACGAGCGTCAGGATGATGGCCGCCAGGAAGAGACGGGTGGAGATCCACACGCGGTCGCCGAATTCGGCGTTGATATTGGCCCCGTTCGGGCTGCGCCCCCAGTCCCAGCGGGTCACGATGCCGGAAAGCCAGTCGACGTAGCGTTCCCAGGGGGTCAGGCCGGGATCCAGGCCTTTGAGGCGCATCGAGTTGGCAACCTGCTCGGGTGTGGGGCGCGGGATCCTCTCCTGTTCCAGCAGGGCAGGCTTAAGCGAAGTAACCGCCAGGAAGTAACCCGCCGATGTGGTCAGGAAAATCATGAAGACATACGTGAGGCCGCGCTTGGCGAGGTACCTGAGCATGTGTGGCGGCTACTTCTGTATCGTCGTCGCCAGCAGTCTGCCCGGCAACCGGGAGGGTGCCGGTTGCTGCGGCTGAGGTGTGTTGACCTTAACAACATTCACGAGCTGATCCTTCCGTTTCCCCAACCTGGCATGGGATCCGCCGCCACCCGGGGGTTCTGCACCAGCGGGTCACTGGCCTCCCGCGGCCGTTGCGGGCCATGTCCTGATGGACTATGTTGCGGGTCACATTCCAGAGGAAATTACCACACAGATCCTGTCAATAAGCCCGCAAATCGGGGAAATCACTAGCCCCGTATCGAATCGTTATGAATAATTCCGTCTAATTGATTTGACTGCCGGATTTCCTCGTATTCCAGGATCTATCCGCCCCGGACGACGCGGGTAACGAGTTCCCGCCAGGATTCCGCCAACCGGTCGGAAGACACGCCCTGAACGCGCACGGCGTGCAACAGCCTTTCCGGGTCCAGGGTGGCACCGAGGGACCTGGCCATCAGCCATGGATCCGCATCCATCCCTTCCTCGCGGAGCAGGTACTCGATGTGGCGGTGCCACAGCGCGACCGCCGGTACCTCAAACCTGTTGCGGGCAGACGCCTCCGCAGCCCGCGCGAGTTCCCCGTACTCCAGTACGAAGGCGATCCGTTCGGTCCCGAACGCGATCAGGCGCTCCAGGCCTGGCGCACCGGGTCCGAGCGGGGGCGGCCCGAACATGAAGCGGGCCTGGAAGGCTGCCTCGGCATCGCTCAGCAGGATCATCATCAGGCCGGCCCTGCTGCCGAACCTGCGGAATACGGTCCCCTTGCCCACACCGGCGGCTTCGGCCAGCCGGTCCATGGTGAGGGCGTCGGCTCCGCATTCGTCGATGAGCTTCCGGGCGGCCGTCAGAAGGCGCTCACGGTTCCGTGCAGCATCTCGGCGTTCAACGGAAGCTCCGGGCGGTGGCACCGGCTCCAAGGGGATGAAGCTCACATCCCACATTGTAGACCCCGGGAATAATATCCGGACTGTAGTCCGTTTAGTCCGGTGAAGGCCCCAACAGCCTCCACCTTCAACCGGCTCGCGGTCCTCCGCAGCCCGACCCAAGGAGTCCCACATGTCCAAGAGCACCGTACTTACCCTCGTCGGCAGCCTTCGCGCCGATTCCACCAACCAGAAACTGGCCGAGGCCATCCAGCTGAACGCCCCGGATCATGTTGACGTGGTCATCCACGAAAGCCTGGGCAACATCCCGTTCTATAACGAGGACATCGACATTGAAGGCCAGGTGCCCGCCGCGGCCGCCGCCCTCCGTGCGGCAGCCAACGAGGCCGATACCCTGCTCCTGGTCACCCCGGAGCACAACGGCACGGTACCCGCTTCACTGAAGAACGCCATCGACTGGCTGTCCCGCCCGTTCGGTGCCGGCGCCCTCGCCGGCAAGCCGACCGCCGTCGTCGGTACCGCGTTTGGTCAGTTCGGCGGAGTGTGGGCCCAGGACGAGGCCCGCAAGGCTGCCGGAATCGCAGGTGCCCAGGTGCTCGAGGGCGTCAAGCTGGCTGTTCCGGGCTCCATGGTCCGCTTTGCGGAACTGCACCCCAAGGATGACGCCGAAGTTGTTGAGCAGATCAAGGGCGTCTTTGACGCCTTGGCTGCTGCCCGGTCGGCTGCCTAGGACGAAGCGAGCTCCAAACGCCCCGGCACCGTAAGGTCCGGGGCGTTTGTCGTGCATGGACGGTCATCACTGCCTACTTCGGCACGGCCTACTTCGCGAAGAGTGCGTCCATGGCTGCATGGCTGCGGGCCCCTGCAAGCACGGACCAGTTGCCGTCACCCAAAACCCCCGCCGCAACCCTGGACACCGTCGCATACGCCGCCTTGGCGGTGTTCCCGCCGATGCTGATGCGCTGCACGCCGGCGTCGTGCAGTTCACCCACCGACGGCGCCCCCACGCCGGCGAGCGCGTTCAACGGGGCGGCAATCCGGCGAGACAGTTCGTGCAGGACGTGCAGGTCCGTCACCCCCGGGACAAAGATGCCGCTGGCTCCGGCGGCCAGGTAGGCCTCGGCGCGCGCGACGGTCTCCTCAAACGCCCCCTCCGGGTAACTGCCGGACAGGTAGGTGTCAGTGCGGGCATTGATGAAAAGGTCGACGCCGGCCGACGCCGCAGTCTCCCTGACCAGGTTCAGGCGCCGGCATTGTTCGACGACGCTGGTGAGCGGCCGGTCGCCTGAGTCTTCGAAGTTCACTCCCACTGCGCCGGCATCGAGCACCGCCAGGATGCTGTCCCGGAGAAGTCCGCCCTCATAGGTGCCTTCGCTGACCGCGTAGCCGGTTTCGATGTCCGCTGTCACGGGGAGGCTGGTCGCTGCAACGATCCTCTTCAATGCGTCGATCGCCATGGCGCGGGAGAGGTTGTTGCCGTCCGGGAAACCCAGGCTCCAGGAGATCGCCGAGCTGGAGGTGGCGATGGCGCGTGCCCCGGCCTCTTCCACAAGTCTGGCTGAGGCGGCGTCCCATACGTTGACCAGGACCAGCGGAGAATTGGCTGCCTGGTGGAGGGCATGGAACGCGGCCGCGCTGGCGGCCGAATGCTGGGGTGTTGTCATTGCTCCATTCCAGTCCCCGAATCTCCGGACGTAAAGCCCGCACGGACACGGAGAGGGCTTGCAGATCAACAGATGTTGCCTAATCAGCAACAGTCAGTTGTATCCTGAGGACGTGAGCCACGAAACACTTGACGCCGCAGCAGCGCTGCTGCCACCGGAAGCCATTGACGCAATCGAACGTGCGGCAACGTCCGCCCACCGCCACGAGGGCCTTTTCTCGGAGCGCGCAGCCAACATCAGGCAATCCGCCGTACGGGACGTTTTTGACATCTCCCTGCGCCCCGGACTGGTCTCCCTCGCCGGCGGCAGCCCCTACCTTCAGTCCCTGCCGTTGGAGCGGATCGCCAGGACAGCAGCCGCGATCATCGCCAACGAGGGACTCACGGCGCTGCAATACGGCGGGGGCCAGGGCACGGAAGAGCTTCGCACGCAGATCTGTGGGGTGATGGCGGCCGAAGGAATCCTGGACGCCCTTCCACAGAACGTGGTGATCACTGCCGGTTCGCAGTCCGCGCAGGACGTGGCTACCAAATTGTTCTGCAATCCGGGCGACGTCGTCCTCGCGGAAAATCCCACATACGTCGGCGCGCTTAACACCTTCGAGGCCTACCAGGTGAGGGTGGAAACGGTGGAGATAGATGATGACGGGCTGGTGCCGGAATTGCTTGAGGCCAAAATTGCCGCCCTCCAGGCCGCCGGGAAAAGCATCAAGTTCCTGTACACCATCCCCAGCTTCAACAATCCTTCCGGCATCACCCTGGCCAAGGAGCGCCGCCAGCGCATCGTCGATATCTGCCGTCAGGCGAACATTCTGGTGCTCGAGGATAATCCCTACGGCCTGCTGCGTTTTGACGGAGAACTGCTCGAACCCCTGCGCGCGGCCAATCCCGCCGACGTCATCTACATGGGCTCCTTCTCAAAGATCTTCGCGCCGGGGCTGCGCATCGGCTGGGCCCTGGTTCCGGAGCACCTCCAGCGGCGCTACTACCTGGCTTCTGAGGCCGTCACGCTGTGCCCGCCCACGCTCAACCAGATGCTGGTGTCCGCCTACCTCCGGGACTATGACTGGATGGGACAGGTTGGGATCTACCGCGGACTCTACGCCGAGAGGTGCCGGGCGATGCTGGACGCCCTCAGCGAGCACATGCCCGACGGCACCAGCTGGACCACACCGGAAGGCGGCTTCTTCGTGTGGGTGACCCTGCCCGAGGGCGTGGATACTTATCCCCTGCTGCAGAAAGCCGTCGATGCCGGCGTCGTGTTTATCCCGGGTGCCGCCTTCACGCCCTCCGATGAGCCGTCCAACAAACTGCGGCTGGCGTTCAGCGCTGTACCCCCCGAAGCCATCGCCGAAGGCGTCCGCCGTCTTGCCCCCGTGCTGCGGGAGGCCATCGCCGCGCTGTAGCGTTGGCCTCACAGAGTCCGGCAGTGACCATCGAGCAAAAGCGATCATCGAGCAAAGGAGCACACAGATGAGTGGAATTATTGTGGTTGGGGTTGACGGCAGCGGGACGGCCAGGAGGGCCGCCGAGGCCGCGCGGGACCTCGCAGCGGCCCTCGGTGCATCGCTTCATGTCGTGTCAGCCTTCGACAGCGACCGCACGGAGGTCTTTGGCACTGGCAGTGACCAGTGGATCGTCTCAGACGCGGACGATGCCCAGAAAGTGGCCAAGGCGGTTGCCGACTCCCTCGCGGGTGATACCAAGGTGACCTACTCGGCCGCCCGCGGCAGGCCCGCGGAGGCACTCATCAAGGAGGCCGGCCGCCTGGACGCCAGGATGATCGTGGTGGGTAACCGCAGGATGCGGGGCATCGGCCGGGTGCTGGGCAGCGTGGCCAACAGTGTTGCGCACAATGCACCGTGCGACGTCTACATCGCCAACACCTACGACGCCGACTAGGTCACCGGTTACGTGACCCCCGGGCACCCTGCAGGGGGCCAAGCCGCCTCTGCAGGGTGTCCGTTCTCACGGTCTGAACGCCGTTTCAGTGTCCCGGCCGGCGATAAAATTGAAGTGCCCCCGATGGCGTGGACAGTCAGCTCCCGCACCACCCTAGGGGTCCCCATGATCGCTGTCCAGCGCCGCCAGCTTGTTGGCCACGACATCCTCCTGGCCCGCCACGGCAACCACATCTGTTCGATGCGGGTGGACCGGGGCAACGGCCGCGTGGTGGCCCTGCTGGACGACGGCTCCGTGGACAGCGCGCCCAACCTCATCTCCCCCGGCCTTCGCTTGCCGGACACGTTCAGGAGCATCCTGCGCGAGGACTGGAAGTTGTTCGCAGCCCTTTTGGCAGCCTCCGCAGCCTTTGGCGCACTGATCTTCGCGGCCACTCTGGGAGGCATGTTCGGGGATCCCGCCATGACCCAGATGCTGCTCACCTCTTCGACCTACTGACTTCTGCCCCCGCAGGTGGCCTGACATACCAGGCGCATGCGGCGGCCATACCGGCCAGCCGCTAAACCAGCCAGCCCCGCAGCAGCCACCACAGCCCGGCCATCACCACGGCACCGAAGAGCGAGCCTGCCACCACCTGCGCCGCCGTGTGGGCGCGCAGCACAACCCGGGACCAGCCCACCGCCGGTATCAGCACCAGCAGCGGAAGCCACACCGGTCCCAGCATCAGCACGGAGATAACGGAGGCCGACGATACGGCGGCCGCGTGCCCGCTGATCTTCCAGAAGGGGCTCACAGCCGCCAGCACCAGGATCCCGGCAACAATGGCCAGCACCATGGCCACCACACTCCCCGGGGCTCCGACGCTTTCCAGCACCAGCAATCCCGCCAGCACCGAGGCGAGGGCCATGAGCAGCACGGGCGCGCGCTGTTTGCGGTTGCTGACGTGGTGGTCAGTGACCTTGCCCAGCCGCACCAGGCCCAGCAGCAGGAACAGCGGCAGTACGCAGACAAAAAGTGCGGCCAGCGCCCCGTATACGGCGGTCCCGGGAAACCCGGCTTCGATCGCGGGGCTGATCAGGAGCTGGACGGTCACCACCGCAGGAGGCTGCAAAACCTCGGTCAGCCACTTGGCGGTCCGGTTCCTGGCCCGAATTGTCGCCGGACTTTTGGCCCGGTTTTTGGGCCGGCTTTTAGGCCGAGGAGATGTGTTGTCCACCGTTACCGGTCCGTTAGCGTCAGTCAAGCAGGAGCGCCGGCTCCTCCAGGATCGCGGCCACGTCGGCCATGAAGCGGGCCGACAGGTCACCGTCTACTACCCGGTGGTCAAAGGAACCGCCAAGGGTGGTGATCCAGCGCGGAATGACTTCCCCGTCCAGCACCCAGGGTTTCTGCTTGATCGTTCCGAACGCAACGATGGCCACCTCGCCGGGGTTGATGATAGGGGTTCCGGTATCGATCCCCAGCGCACCGATGTTGGTGATGGTGAGCGTCCCGCCCTGCATCTCTGCAGGTTTGGTCTTTCCGGCCCGGGCAGTGGTGGCAAGGTTATTGAGCGCCAGCGCCAGTTCCTTGAGCGAAAGGTCCTGCGCGTCCTTGATGTTGGGGACCATCAGGCCGCGCGGAGTGGCGGCGGCGATGCCAAGGTTCATATAGTGCTTGACGTGGATCTCGGCGGCGTCGGTGCCCTCCACATTGTCGACCCAGGTGGCATTGACGCTGGGGTTCCGGGCAGCGGCCCAGATGACCGCCTTGGCCAGGATCAGCAGCGGGGACACCTTGATGCCCTCGAAGTCCCGGGAGGCCTTGAGCCGCTTGACGAACTCCATGGTGCGGCTGGCGTCCACGTCAACGAAAATGCTCACGTGCGGCGCGGCGAAGGCCGATTCGACCATGGCCTTGGCGGTTGCCTTCCGGACGCCCTTGACCGGGATCCGTTCAATCCGCTGGTCCTGCGGTTTGCCCGCCTTCCCCCAGAAACCGTCGGCCTTGTCCAGTTCCGCGTCGCGCTGGGCCTGGTAGCTGACAAGGTCCTCGCGGGTGACCTCGCCGCGCAGACCGGTGGCGACTACATCCGCGAGGTCAATCCCGAGATCCCTGGCGATCTTCCGGACGGGGGGCTTCGCGAGGACCCGGTTCACCAGGCCGGTGAGGGTACCGCCCAGGGTGGGACGGTTGTCCACAACGTCGGCCTCCTCCACGCCGGCTAAGGCCGAAAGCGGAGTCGCGGATGCCGCAGCCGCCTCCCGGGGTGCGGGGACGTCCGCGGGAGCGGCGGCCCGGGCTGACCCGGCCGTCGCGGTGGCGGCTGCCGGTGAGGCCAACCTGCGCGGACGCCGCTTGACGGCGTCGGCTTTGGGTCCGGAACCCACCAGCGGACCGCCGGCCAAGGCGCCGCCCGACGCCTCGGCGTCGGCTTCCGGCAGCTTTCCATACAGCGGCTGGACAGGTTTTTCCGGAGCGGGAACGTCCGCTGGCGTGGGGTCGCCCGAGATCCGGTCGGAGACGCTGATGATCGCGGTCCCGACGTCGACAGTCACCCCTTCGGGGACCAGCAGCTCCGTGACGGTCCCGGCAAAGGGCGACGGCAATTCTACGAGCGACTTGGCGGTTTCGATCTCGCAGAGGACATCGTTGATGGCGACGGAGTCCCCGGGCTTGACCTTCCAGGAGACGATTTCCGCCTCGGTCAGACCTTCGCCAACATCGGGCAGGTTGAACTTATTGACAGTCATGATGTCCTCTGGTTTCGGAAGGCCATGTCCTAGTACGCCAGAGCGCGGTCCAGCGCCTCAAGGATTCGGTCGATATCCGGAAGGTAGTCTTCCTCAACCTTCGCCACGGGGTACGGCATATGGAAGCCGCCCACGCGGATTACCGGGGCTTCCAGGGACAGGAATGCCCGCTCGCTGATCCGGGCAGCGATCTCGCCGCCGATGCCGCCGAACGTCGGCGCCTCATGGGCGACGATCAGCCGGCCCGTCTTGTGGACGGATGCCGTGACGGTATCGAAGTCGATCGGGGAAATCGAGCGCAGATCGATGACTTCAACGCTCCGGCCATCCCCGGCGGCGGCGTTCGCTGCGGCGAGGGCCACCGGAACCAAGGGGCCGTACGCCACGACCGTGGCATCGGCACCTTCGCGAAGAACGTGCGCCTTGAACGGATCCTCAGCAGCGCCTGGGGTCTCGACGTCCACGTCCCCTTTGAGCCAGTAGCGGCGCTTGGGCTCGAACACGATGATGGGGTCCTGGCATTGGACTGCCTGCTGGATCATCCAGTAGGCGTCATGCGGGTTGGACGGGGTGATGATGCGGAGGCCGGCTGTGTGGGCGAACAGCGCTTCCGGCGATTCGGAGTGGTGCTCCACAGAGCCAATCCCGCCGCCGTAAGGGATGCGGATGACCACGGGGACGGTGAGGTTGCCGTTGCTGCGGGCATGCATTTTGGCCAGCTGCGTGGTGATCTGGTTGAAGCCGGGAAAGACAAAGCCGTCGAACTGGATTTCGCAGACCGGGCTGTAGCCCCGCAGCGCCAGTCCGATGGCGGTGCCGATAATGCCGGACTCCGCGAGCGGAGTATCCACCACACGATCGGGGCCGAACTCGGCGATCAGACCGTCAGTGACGCGGTAGACACCGCCCAGGGCCCCGATGTCCTCCCCCATCAGCAAGGACTTGGGGTTGTTGGCCAGGGCTGCGCGGAGGCCTTCGTTGATGGCCTTGGCAATGGTCATGGTTGTCATCAGTTGCCTGCCTCCGTGTCCGCCTGTGTGTCCGCATGCGGGGCTGCTGGTTCGCCAACAAATCCTGCGCTGTATTCCTCGAACCACGCCAGTTCCTCGGCAACGAGGGGGTGGGCCTCGACGTAGGTGTTGGCGAAGGCGGTGCGGATATCAGGGGTCTCCAGGTCATGGGTGGTTCGCCGGACGTAAGCCGCAAGCTCGTCCCCGTCAGCCTTGACCTTGGCGAAGAACGTATCGTCAGCCATCCCCGCGGCACGCAGGTACTTCTCCAGCCGGGCCAGGGGATCTTTGGCCCGCCAGGATTCCTCCTCCGCGGACTGGCGGTACTTGGTGGGGTCGTCGGCGGTGGTGTGGGCGCCCACACGGTAGGTGAACGCCTCGATCAGCACCGGGCCCTTGCCTTGGCGGGCGTGGTCCAGGGCCCATTCGGTGACAGCATGGACGGCGATGACGTCGTTGCCGTCCACCCGCACTCCCGGAAATCCGTAGCCTTTGGCCCGGTTGGACAGGGGGATGCGGGTCTGGACCGTGCTGGGCACGGAAATGGCCCAGTGGTTGTTCTGGCAAAAGAACACCACCGGGGCGTTGAAGGACGAGGCGAAGACCATCGACTCATGGACGTCGCCCTCGGAACTGGCGCCGTCGCCGTAGTAGGCAATGACGGCTGCGGGGGGTTCCGTGGCGACGGGATCAGACGCCGCCGCAAGCACCTGGTCGCGCTGGATGCCCATGGCATAGCCCACGGCGTGGAGCGTCTGGGCCGCGAGTACCAGCGTGTAGAGGTGGAAATTCGTGTCCTTGGGGTTCCAGCCGCCGTTGGAGACACCGCGGAACTGGCGCAGCAGCTCGGCCAGGTCTACGTTGCGGGTCAGGGCAACACCATGCTCACGGTAGGTGGGGAAGATGTAGTCCTGGGGCTGGCTGGCACGGCCCGAACCGATCTGTGCGGCTTCCTGGCCGGTCAGCGGAACCCACAGGGACAGCTGGCCCTGCCGCTGGAGGGCGGTGGCTTCCACATCGAAGCGGCGGATCGCGGCCATATCGGCGTAGAGTCCGCGCAGCTTCCCCGGATCGAGTTTCTCCGCGTACTTGCTGTAGACAGGGTCACTGCCCAGTCTTCCCTCAGGATCCAGGAGCTGGACCATCTGCGCCGGGGGCTCGCCCATGGCGGCCTCGGCATCAGCTTCAAGCTGGTCGTCTACCGCGGTTCCGTCGAACTCGGTGGAGGGCAGATGTGTGGCGCCCATACCGTCTCCTTGCTTGCCGCATACGGATGCGTTGCAATGTCGCTGGGATATATGCCGATACAGGAATGCATTCCCCCTGTGGCATATATATTGGCTTACTGTTCCTTACTTTATCTTCAGTAGGTAGCGGGGCGGCTACATGTTAAGCGCTAGGAACGGCGTGGCGGCTTTGTATAGTTCGCACACAGCTGGAGGAAGCGCGTGTTGGCCTCCACCTCACCGATGCTCACCCGGACGCCCTCGTTCCCGAAGGCCCGGACGGATAGCGCCTGAGCCCCCGCCAGTTCCGCGAATTCCCCGCTGTCGGCGCCCAGGGCCAGCCACACAAAATTGCCCTCCGCTGCCGGAACAAACCAGCCCAGTTCACTCAGCCCGGCCGTCACCCGCTCACGCTCATCCACCAGGCTTTGTACCCTTTCTACAACCTGAGGGTAATTCTGGAGGGAGACAATCGCCGCCCGTTCGGCGATCTGGGATACGGCGAAGGGCGTGGCAGCCACCCGAAGGTACTGCGTCAGTTCCGGATTGGAGATGCTATAGCCCACGCGGAGCCCGGCCAGGCCGTGCGCTTTCGAGAACGTCCGGAGCACCGCTACATTCGGGTACTTGCGGTACATCGCAATGCCGTCCACCGCGTCCTGGGCCCGCACAAACTCCTGATAGGCCTCATCGATGACCACAACGACGTCGGAGGGGACGGCCTGGATGAACCGCTCAGTTTCCGCCGCCGTCAGGATGGGGCCCGTGGGGTTATTGGGCGTGCAGAGGAGAATGACTTTCGTGCGGACCGTGACGGCTGCGGCCATGGCCTCAAGGTTGTGCCTGCCATCCGGCGTGAGCGGGATCCTGATGCTTTCGGCACCTACCAGGCCGACGCTGATGGGATAGGCCTCGAAAGAACGCCAGGCGTAGATCACTTCGTCTGCTTTGCCGTCGTCGTTCTGGCCGGCAAAGGTGGTCAGCAGCTGGTTGAGGGCGCCCAGGCTTCCGGCACCCGTGACAATGTCCTCAGCGGGAACGTCGTGGAACTCTGCCAAAGCGCTGCGGAGCTTGCTGCTGAGCGGGTCCGGGTACCGGTTGAAGTCGGTTTGGCGGGCGATGGCCTCCACCACGGCCGGGAGCGGTGGCAGCGGGTTCTCGTTGGAGGACAGTTTGTAGCTGGTCAGGCCGTCAACGGTGACGGGGGGCTTGCCGGCCGCGTAGCGGGGAAGCCTGCCGACCACCGGGCGCGGACGGATCCCTCCAGCCAATGTCTCTGTTGAAGTCATGCCAACTAGCCTACTTCTCCCGGGCATTCTTCCGGGGCGTATGGACGGTGGCCTGGCAGGCAGCGCCCAGGGCAGTGTGACAGCATGGGCACATGCGCTCTTTCATCGTTCGGGTCCTGATCAACGGGCTGGCCCTCTGGATTGCAAGCTGGATCCTTCCCGGTCTGGACATCTCCACTTCGGCCACCACAGCTGCCGTGGCCAAGTCCGGTGTAACCCAAGGCACCGACACCATCGGAATCATCCTGGCCTATTTGTTCATTGGCGTGATCTTCGGTGTGGTTAATGCCTTTGTCCGCCCTCTGGTCAGCTTCCTGTCACTGCCCATCACCATCCTCACGCTGGGCCTGTTCACCATCGTGATCAACGCAGCCATGCTGTACCTGACCTCGTGGATCAGCAGCTATACCCCGGTGCACTTCACCATCGACTCATTTTTCTGGACCGCCGTCCTGGCAGCGATCATTATTACGGTCATTTCCCTTGTTGCGGGACGGGTCCCGGGCGCCCGGCGTCGCTGACGCGGTCCGGTGCAGGCTGCGTCCCGGGTGGTTTGGTCCGTGACAGTACGAACCGGGTTGCCGTGGCCTTGCCTCCTGCGCCCAACACGCTGCCAAGCACCGCGACGGACGCCACGAGCGAAGGATCCTCACTCGTTTCAACAAGCCGGGCGCCTTCCTGGTAGTTGCCGAGCCGGTGCCCCGGACCCAGCCCGGCGTCCTCTTCGTCCGGCGTGCGGACCTCGTTGGTCAGCGTCACCGTAACCCTGTTCCTGGCATCGGGGCTGGGCGTGCCGTCGGCTCCCGGGACCCAGTCCTGCCTGTGCTCCAGGTGAAGGGTGCTGACACCTGCGCCCGGGTGGATGCTGCCAACCGGAGAGCCGGCCGTCAGCACGTACTTCACGTCGTACCCGGCGCCGAACAGCTCGTCGGCCGCCAGGTTCATGGCGTGGATTCCGCCTTGGCTGTAGCCGACGGCAACCACCGGAGCGCCCTTTTCGGCGCCGGCCGCCCGGAGCGCTCCCAGAACCGCTGCATTCACCTCGGCAGAGCCATAACCCAGCCCCTCGGCGATGCCGGCCTCGTCGAAGGGATTGTCGCCGCCGGGCCCGCCTCCAGCCTGTTTGCCCGGCTGCGTGCCCGGGAGGACAACGACGTAGGCCTTCTCTCCGGCCTTGTCCACCTCGATGATCTCCACGTAGCCATCGCCCCGCTCATTGATGAGCCGCGCCCGTTCCAGCAGGCCAGTTGGAGATGTGGTCAGCTCGATGGGCAGTGATTCCTGCTGCTTGAAGGTGACCGGCCGCGGCTTGAGCCGATCCGGGTAATTCTCGGCAACGCTCCTGACCAGGGGGACAGCGGCGCCAATGTGCGTGCGGGCCGCGTGTTCGGCCGCTATCGCCCCGATCACCTCACCCGGAACGCCAAGGAGCATGCCCAGCGTTGCAGGGACATTGCCTGTCATAAACTCCACCGATTCCCTGTTCAGGAACGGCGCCAGCCGAAGATCCAGGATTTGCCGTGCCCAGATCCCAGGGCCCGCCAGGCCGAGCCCCCGCGCAAGACCGGCAGCCACCTCAGCCAGTTCATAATCCCTTTTGCTGTCACGTACCTGCTGGCTGATCCTCTGCAGCTCCGTCCGGACTGCCTGCACGCTCCATTGGGCCTCCCCGACTCCAACCAGGGCCGCCGTTCCGGTGGCACGTGGTTCGTTCTGGTACGGACAGAGTTCCTGCCAGATGTGGTGCACATCCGCTTCCACGGCAGCCAATTCCCGCGCCAGGCCATCGAGCTTCTCGGCGCCGCCCATCAGTTCCTCGAGCTGAAAGCTGATGCCTCCGACGCCGCCCCTGATCTCCAGGGCCCCGTCCACCGCTGGTCCGGTCAGCTGGATGGGTCCGCCGCTGCCGGATGGAGTCACGTCGGCCATCAGTAGCGACCCGCCGGGGTGCCGCCTGATGCGGCGACCGCCTGCGCGTGGCGGTTCACGGCCACCACAGCGTCCTCGAGCCGCCCCCGCGCCCTTCCAAGCGCCACCTCCTGCAGGGCCACCGAATTCCGGTATGCCTGCCCGGCCGGCGACTGCCAGTCCAGGAGCTGGATCGCGCGAAAGCCGGCCAGGACCGTTTCCACCCGGTCCAGGCACACTCCAACCCCGGCCGCCAGTTGCTGAACCTCATAACTGCGGGACATGCATGCAGCCATGTCGGCTGCCGCAACGTCACTGCCCATGCCGAATCTCCTCCCCGCCTGTAGTAACTGCCCGCTTTCTGAACCCCGGCTCCCGGAACTCCGACGCTACGGACGCCTGCCCGGTGACGGAAGCGCCGACGTCGTCCATGTGGACAACGCGGTGGCCGAAGGATCGGAACGGCCCGGCAAGGGCCGGCCGGGGTGGACAAGTCACACGCAGGAGGTCCGCTTAAGGCACGGCGGAAGTTCGTGAAAGAATCAGCACATGCCTGAAACTGCCGCCCCAGCTGATACCCGTACGCCCTCCGGACGCCTGGCCCTGGCCGCATCACCGGAACATATTGCGCTCGGCCCGCTGGACGGCCGCTACCAGTCCGCCGTCGCACCCCTGGTTGATTACCTGTCCGAGGCCGCCCTCAACCGTGACCGCGTCGCCGTCGAGGTGGAATGGCTCATCCATTTGACCAGCAACAACGTCCTTCCCGGGGCGGGTCCGCTCACCTCGGAGCAGCAGGAACAACTGCGCCGGATCGTCACCGAATTCGTTGCCTCCTCCGTCGCTGAGCTGGCCGAAATCGAAGCCGTCACGGTCCACGACGTCAAGGCTGTGGAGTACTACATCGGCCGCCGCCTCCGCGCCATCGGCATTGAAAACCTGACAGCCATGGTCCACTTCGGCTGCACCTCCGAGGACATCAACAACCTCTCCTACGCCCTTGGCATCAAGGGAGCTGTGGAGGACGTTTGGCTGCCTGCGGCACGCGCCCTGGTAGCCCAGATCAGTAGAATGGCCGAGGACAACCGCGCCGTCCCCATGCTGTCCCGCACGCACGGCCAGCCGGCGACGCCCACCACACTCGGCAAGGAACTGGCCGTCATCGCGCACCGCCTGAACCGGCAGCTGGACCGCATCGCCAGGACCGAATACCTCGGCAAGATCAACGGGGCGACAGGCACCTATGCCGCCCATGTGGCCTCGGTCCCTGGAGCCGACTGGCAGCAGGTGGCCAGGTCCTTCGTCGAAGGCCTGGGCCTGTCCTGGAACCCGCTGACCACGCAGATCGAAAGCCACGACTGGCAGGCGGAGCTGTACGCCGACGTCGCACGTTTCAACAGGATCCTGCACAACGTCTGCACCGACATCTGGAGCTACATCTCGATCGGGTACTTCGTGCAGATCCCGGTCGCCGGCGCCACCGGGTCCTCCACCATGCCGCACAAGGTCAACCCGATCCGGTTTGAAAACGCGGAGGCGAACCTGGAGATCTCCTCGGGTCTCCTGGACGTGCTGGGCTCCACCCTCGTCACCTCCCGCTGGCAGCGCGACCTCACGGATTCCTCCAGCCAGCGGAACATCGGCGTGGCGTTCGGCCACTCGCTGCTGGCCATCTCCAATGTGGCCAAGGGCCTGGACCGGCTGGACGTTGCCGAAGATATCCTCGCCGCGGACCTGGACACCAACTGGGAAGTCCTGGGCGAGGCCATCCAGATGGTCATGCGTGCCGAGGCGATTGCCGGCGTCGAAGGCATGGAAAACCCGTACGAGCGGCTCAAGGACCTTACCCGCGGGCAGCGCGTGGACGCCGCCCGCATGCAGGAATTCGTGCAGAGCCTTGGCCTGTCCGCAGATGCTGAGGCCCGGCTGCTCGCCCTGACCCCCGGCAAATACACAGGCATTGCCGACCAGTTGGTTGACCACCTGAAGTAGGACGCGGCAAAAGACGTACGACGGCCGCACAACCTTGCCCAAGGTGGGAAACTGGGTGCATGAAGTTGCTGCTCATCCGCCACGGACAGACCCCCGGAAACGTGCTCGGCCAGCTGGACACAGCCCACCCGGGACCGGGCCTCACGGAACTGGGTGAGCGGCAGGCAGAGGCGATGGCCCGTTCGCTGGCGAACGAGCCCATCGGCGCGCTTTACGCCTCCACCCTGCTCCGCACCCAGGTGACGGCCGCACCGCTTGCGCGGCTGCACAGGCTCGAAGTTGAGGTGCTCGACGGCCTGCATGAAATCGAGGCCGGGGCGTTGGAGAAACTGACTGACCACGAATCACACAGACGCTACCTGGGCACGGTCTTTGCGTGGGCTGCCGGGAATCTGGACCGCCGCATGCCGGCCGGGCCGGACGGCCATGAGTTCTTCGAGCGCTTCGACGCCGCCATCACCCTGGTTGCCGAACGCGCCGCACAGGTTGGGGACAACGGCACCGCGGCCGTGGTCAGCCACGGCGCCGCCATCCGCACCTGGGCCGGACGCCGCACGGCGGACACCGACCACGAGTTCGCCGCCCGGCACGTGTTGTCCAATACGGGCATCGTGGCGCTGGAAGGGGATCCCGGTGCCGGCTGGAAGCTGATCCATTGGGACGGAAGTCCGGTGGGCGGCCTCGCCCTGGCAGATCCGACAGCAGAGGACCCCACAGGCGAAGGAAAATAGCCCGGCCCGGCGAAGGCCCAAGTGAGCCGCGTGCGAGCACAGGAACGCCGCCTTCACTGGGGTTCCCTCACGAACACCGACTGTTCTCTGGCCCCTTACGCGGAGGAAACACCGCGGTAACGGCGCCCTCGTAGGCTTGCCAGGCATAACCCTTCGGCGAATCGAGGCAGTCATGCAGACCAATCCCCGTCTCAACATCAGGCAGGTCACCTGGTCCAACCCCGTGGGAGCCGACCTGCGCAGGGCCCAGCAGGCGGAACTCGACGCCCGCTTTGGCAGCCCTGACCACGAACCGGGCACACCGCCGTCGGGAGCCGACTGTGCGGTGTTCCTGGTGGCGTACGACAAAGGCTCGGGGCAGCCTGTGGGCTGCGGCGGCCTCAGGCTGCTGGATGCCGGCACGGCAGAGATCAAGCGGCTCTACGTCCTGCCCTACACGCGGGGTTCGGGCGTGGCGAGTTCCATCCTGGCGGCCCTCGAGGCCGAAGCCTTCGGACAGGGGATCACGCGGATCAAGGCCGAGGCGGGGTCGGCCCAGCCGGACGGCCGGCACTTCTATGAAAGCTCGGGCTTCGAGCCCGTGCCCAACTTCGGCCCGTACGTCGGGGTGGAACACTCCTACTGCTACGCCAAGTCCATCAACTCGCACAGCGCGGCGCACACGGCAATGGCCTAGCCCGCAGGACCGGCCTTTTCACACGACGGGCGGCCCGGGCCACCACCGTTTTTGCGGGTCCCGGCCGTCCCTGCCCACGCCGGGAGGACGGGAGCGGCCCTCCTGGTCAATTCCCCTGTGCGGATGGCCAGCCCGTGTAGGCCTCGGCAAGGTAGGCCATGCCGTGATTGGAGGACACCACCGAGTTCAGCTCGCCGAGCTGGCGGGCCCGGGAGAAGTCATCCGCATCGGCCGGGGTGTGCAGCATGGTGGTCATCCAGTAGGAAAACTGCTGGGCTTTCCATACCCGTTCCAGTGCGCGGTCGCTGAAGGTTTCCAGGAGCCGCCCGGAGCCGGCGTTGTAGTGGCTGTCCAGGCCTTCAAAGAGGACCTTGACGTCATGGACAGCCAGGTTCAGGCCCTTGGCGCCCGTCGGAGGAACGGTGTGGGCGGCGTCGCCCACCAGGAACAGGTTCCCACGACGCATGGGGGCGTGCACGAAGCTGCGGAACGGCAGAACCATCTTGTCGATGACCGGGCCTTCCTTCAGCTCAAAGCCGTTGCCGTTGACGCGGCCACGGAATTCCGCCCAGATGCGGTCATCGTCCCAGTCGGCTGCGTTCTCCCTGGGGTCGCACTGGAAGTACATACGCTGCACCGTCTCGGTACGCTGGCTGATGAGGGCGAAGCCGTGAGGCGAGTTGGCGTAGATGAGTTCCTCGGCACTGCGCGGCGCCTCGGCCAGGATGCCGAACCAAGCAAACGGGTATTCGTGGAAGTACCACTTCCGGTGCGCCTCCGGGATCTGGAACCGGCAATGGCTCCGTGATCCGTCCGCGCCCACCACAAAATCGGCCTGGATCTCGTACGCCTCACCGTCAGCGTCCGTGAACCACACCTTCGGCCTGCCCCCGAGATCTTGCAGCTCAGTGTCCGTGACGCTGTAACGCACGTCGCCGCCGTCGGCCTTACGCCGGGCCGCAAGGTCCAGGAACACGTCCGTCTGCGGGTAAAGCCAGACAGACTCGCCGACGAGTTCCTTGAAGTCGATGCGGTGGCTTTCGCCGTTGAACCGCAGCTCGATGCCGTCATGACGGTCCCCGTCGCGCAGGACGCGGTCTGAAACGCCGCTGTCCACCAGGAGATTGACAGTGCCGTGTTCAAGAATGCCTGCCCTGACTGTTTCGGAGATGTCCTTGTGGCTGCGGACCTCGATCACTGTGGAGTCGATGCCGGCTGTGGCCAGCAGGTGGGAGAGCATCAGCCCGGCCGGGCCGGCGCCCATGATGGCTACCTGGGTGGTGATGACCTTGCGTGCTGCCATGACTTTCTCGCTTCGTTGCGTGGCCCCTGCTGATGGGGCCGTCAGTACGTCTGGCTAACAGTGTGCGGCTCGAGGCACGAGGTTCGTGACAGGGATTCCATTGAACGGAATATGCGTCGAGAGGAGATTACGCGTCCGGGAGTCCCCGAGCGATGCCTCGTGCGGCCGTCTGCAGCGCGGGAACCAGCGACTGGAGGCGCATCTCCCGCAAAGGAACGACGACGCCGAGGGCCGCCACCGCGCGCTGCCGACGGTCCAGCACCGGGACGGCGATGCCCCACGTATCCGGATCCACGACGCCCTTTAGCTGGGCGAATCCCTGACGGGCGGTCTCACCGAGCAGGGCGCGCAGGGCATCGGCGGTCACCTTTGCCGCCGGGTCCGAAAACTGGTCCAGGTACTCTGCCTGCAGCGCCTTGGCCTGGTGGGCCATCAGCGCCAGCCCGGCGGACGAAATATGGACGGGCATCCTGCCGGCAACTTTGGCCCGGTTCGCCACCGAGCCGCGGCGGGACAGCCGCTCCACGAACAACGCCTCCCAGCCGTCCAGGACGGCCAGATTGACGTTCTGGTTGAGGACCTGCTGGATGTCCTCCATGAACGGCATGGCAGCCTGCCGCAATGCGAGAGTTGGCGAATTGCGGTTCACCAGCTCCCACAGCCGCAGCCCAAGCCCCACGGTGCCGCCGTCGCCGGCCTCCAGCAGACCGTGTTCCGCAAGCTGCCGGACCAGCCGGTGGGCCGTTGTGAGGGGCAGCCCGGCCCGGGCTGCCAGCTCGGATAGGTGCAGGGTGCTGACGCCTTCGGGGAAGGCGGAGATCACCCGGACCACACGGTCCACCACAGAGTCCCCCGAGACAGAATTGGCCATGACAACTGCTTCCATTGAATGGCGACGTAGTGAAAGGCTACACCCCGCGGTTCCGATGGCACCGCAGCGTTCCCACGATCGGAACCGCCGGGCAACATCACGGAAACAGCACCACGTGATCCTTGAGACATGAAGCCCACTGCAAGGAAACCTGCCGCGGCTGACTTGAGCTGCGAAGTCTGCGGCCAGATGCCGGAACCCACCAAGACCCGCCTGACTGTTGCCAACGTGGCCGTCATGCTCCCGATCGAGCTGCTGGTCCACGCCCTGGTGGTGGAAACCGGACTTCCCTATCTGGCCAAGGTCCTGGTGCTCACCGTCACCGCCACCATCCTCGTGATCTGGGTGGCGGAACCATCCGCTGCGAGGGTGCTGCGGGGCTGGCTGCACGCCCCCGCGTTGCGCCACCGCAAGCGGCTGGGCACCGCCCCGGCACTCTGGCGGGCACGTACGGTACTCCGGGACCAGCCCGGCTCGCTGCAGAAAATTACCCAGGCGCTCGCCCGCCTGGACACCAACATCCTCAGCATCCACGTCCATCCCGTGGCGGGCGGAGTGCTGGACGAGTTTGTGCTCTCCGCCCCCGGAATCCTCAGTGAACGGCAGCTTCTGGAGGCACTGCACGACGGCGGCGGCGCGGGCCCGCAGGTATGGCCCACCACCGCCCTCGCCATGGCGGACGGGCAAACCAAAGCGCTCAGCCTGGCCGCCCGGATCGCCGATGCCCCCGACGAACTGCCGCTCGCAGTGGCCGAACTGCTGCACGCCCGGATTGTTCCACCCACGGAGGACGCCGCCGCAACGGACGACGCCGGCTCCCTGCTGAAGATCCCGACCGCCTGGCACGGCCCCATCACGTTCGTCCGCCCCGGCGAACCGTTCACGCCGGCCGAGTCGGCCCGTGCCCACCGGCTCGCGGAGCTCGCCGAGATCCTGTCCCATCGGCCGGTGGCTGGTCCGTAGTCAACGCCGGCCGCGCCGTGCCTGGCTGGCCGCCATCCGGATGGTGAGGGCGTCCGGTTCGATGGTCATGAGGACATGTTTGCCTTCGCCCTCGTGGTCGCCGTCGATCTGGTAATCCTCTTTGTGCTCCAGGGTGATTTCCACAGATTTGCCCTGGAAGTATTCCACGGACGTGTCCCTGCCTCTACCCTTGCCGATCATGCCGGCAATCACGGAGAACCAGCCAAGTTTTCCCCTGGGCGCCAGCACCGCCACGTCCAGGAGACCGTCGTTCAGGACGGCATCGGGAAAGATCTCCAGGCCGCCCTGAACCTTCCCGCAATTCCCCACCATCACGCTCCGGACGCGGCGGTGGACCACTGTCCTGCCGTCAATGACAATGCTGGCCTTGACCGGCTTGCCCGGGAGGTTCCGGATCCCGGCGTCAACGTAGGCCAGCCAGCCCACCTTGTCCTTGAGGTCCTCGTTGGTGTCGGCCATGATGGTGGCGTCGTAGCCCACGCCGGCCATCACCAGGAAGAACTGTTCCTTGTCCGGGTCGCTGCGGACCGCGCGCACCACATCGATCCTGCGTTCCCGCCCGACCAGCGCACCCTTGATGGCGCCCTCCACATCCGTGACGTCCAGGCCCAGGTTTCGGGCCAGCAGGTTCCCGGTGCCGAGCGGGACCAGACCCAGCGGCGTTGGGTTGCCGGAGAGGACCTCAGCCACACAGCGGACGGTACCATCGCCGCCGGCGGCAATGACGACGTCGGGCCCTTGCTTGAGTGCTTCCCTCGCCTGTCCGACGCCAGGGTCCTCCTCGGTGGTCTCCAGCCACATGGGCTCGTCCCAGCCATTGTTGGCGCAGTGCTTGGCAATCAGGCCGCGCACGTCAATGTCCACGGTCTTGGCAGGATTGATGATGACCGCCGCGCGTTTAAGGGAAGCGGAATTGCTGGCTGCCATGGTGTCCTTCGGTGCCGTCGGAACGAGTGATGTTAAGGAAGCATACTTGCTGTTTTCGGGACAGCCCGTTGCGACATGACCGCTGCCTTCACCGCACCCCGCCCTCAGTGCCTGTTTCCTCAGTGCCCGTTTCCTCAATGCCCGTTTTCTCAATGTCCGTTTTCTCAGTGCATGTTTCCTCAGTGCATGTTTCCTCAGTGCCCGTGCGCATCCGGTCCCGTGCGCAACTCACCACCGCGCGCAGGTCAAGCCCGTAGGTCGGCCCCTCGCCGGAACCGTACTCCTCAAGCCGGGCCACGCCGCGCTCGAAGAGCCGGATGGCGCCAACGCTGTTTCCCCGGGCGGCGTGGGTGAGCCCGACGCAGATCTGGGCAAGACCTTGCCACAGGTTGCGTTCTTCGGCGGGCCCGGCTTTCCAGCGGGCCTCGAGCACCTCATGGGCCGCGAATGGCCGGCCGGCGTCCACCAGGGCCCGGGCAGAGACCAGGGTCTGCGCCGGCGGCAGCGGCTCCTCTGAAACCGGCTCCACGCCAGCGCTTCCGTACGGCAGGGGCCGTCCTAGCGCGTCACGCGGGCGGGCCTGGCGCGGGCGCCTTGAAGCATCCCGATCCCTATCGCCGGTCATTGGATTCTTCGGTCATTACGAACTCCGGTCATGACAAACTCCGTCCTGGGCGTCCCTGGACCATACCAACCTTCAGGCACAGTCTGCCAAGGCCCGGCCCTTCGAATCCGTCCCATTCCCCGGAACGCCGGTTACAGCGCCTTCACCGCGCCAAGCACCTTGGCCAGTGACTCTTTCGCGTCGCCGAACAGCAGCGAGGTCTGGGGTTCGTACAGCAGCTCGTTCTCGATTCCCGCAAACCCGGGACGCATGGAGCGTTTGAGGAACACCACCTGGCGGGCGTCGGCCACTTCGAGGATGGGCATGCCGTAGATCGGCGAGCCGGAAGACGTCTTGGCGGCCGGGTTCACCACATCGTTGGCGCCCACCACGAGCACCACGTCCGCGGTCCTGAACTCGGAATTGATTTCGCCCATCTCCTTGAGGGATTCATACGGCACGTTGGCCTCGGCCAGGAGCACGTTCATGTGTCCGGGCATCCGCCCCGCCACGGGGTGGATGGCGAAGTCCACGTCGATGCCGCGCGCCTCAAGGGCCAAGGCAAGTTCGGCCGCGGTGTGCTGGCCCTGCGCCACCGCCAGGCCGTAACCCGGAACGATGATCACCCGCTGCGCGTAGCCAAGGAGCACCGCAACGTCCTCCGGGCTTGAGGACCTGACCGGACGCTCACTCACGGCGGTGGATCCCGCCGTCGAACCTCCCCGGAAAGCACCGAACAGGATTCCGGCGACGCTGCGGCCCATGGCTGCTGCCATGGCGCGGGTCAGGATAGTACCGGAGGCGCCCACCAGGGTGCCGGCCACCACGAGCAGCACGTTGCCCAGCACCACGCCGGAGGCGGCCACGGCCAGACCGGTGAACGCGTTCAGGAGCGAGATGACGATGGGCACGTCCGCGCCGCCCACCGGCAGCACCAGCAGCGCGCCCGCGGCCAGTCCGAGCACCATGAGGAGGACAGCGAGCGCCTGGGAACCGGTCAGAACGATTGCGACGGCGGTGCCAACCGCGGCGAGCAGCACGGCGGTCATCACAAAGGGCAGCCCCGGGAACACCACCGGCCGGGTGGTCATGAGCTCCTGCAGTTTGGCGAAAGTGATTCCGGAACCGGCAAACGACACGGCCCCCACCAGCAGGGTGAAGACGATGGCAAGCCGCACCCAGGGGTCCGCATTGTGGTTGAGTTCCAGCAGCGCGACAAGCGCCGCTGCGCCGCCGCCCACGCCGTTGAAGAGCGCCACGAGCTGGGGCATCTGTGTCATCTTGACCCGGCGCGCCACCGGTGCGGCCACCGCGGTGCCCACAGCGATGGCGGCGATGATCCAGGCGATGTTGTCCAGCCTGGCGGACAGGAACACGGTGACGACGGCGAGCAGCGCACCGAAGGCGCCGACCAGGTTGCCGCGGCGGGCGGTCCGCGGCGAGCTCAACCCGCGGAGGGCCAGGATGAAGAACACCGCCGCCGCGAGGTAGAGAAGCGCGGTCCACACCGGGCTAAGGAGGGTCATTCGGCCCCCTCTCTGCCGCGGGCTTCTTTGCGGGCGTGGAACATGTGCAGCATCCGGTCCGTCACCACAAAGCCGCCCACGAGGTTCGCGGTGGCCAGGACCACAGCGGCCAAAGCCACGGCCAGCACCCAGGGATCCGATGCCTGCCCTGCCACGATGATGGCACCCACCAGGATGATGCCGTGGATGGCGTTGGCGCCGGACATCAGGGGGGTGTGCAGGGTGCTGGAGACCTTCGAAACCACTTCGAAGCCGACGAATACCGCCAGCACGGTGACCGTCAGCAGGCTCATGCCGTCCATCAGACTGCCCCTTCGTTCCGTAGCCCGGGTGCATGGTCGGGCGGTGCGGGGACCAGCGCGGCAAGCGCTTCCGCCGTGGGAAGGTGACGCACCACGCCGTCATGCGTCAGGCAGGCACCGGCCACCACGTCGTCGTCGAAATCGAGTGCCACGGTGCCGTCCCGGATCATCAGGGCGAGCAGGTTGGCCACGTTCTTGGCATAGAGCCGGGACGCGTCCGAGGCCATCGCGGACGGCGCGTCCTTCAGCCCCACCACGGTGATGTGGCCCTGGCCGTCTGCGGTGGGGACCAGGATGTCCTCCCCCGCAACGGTGCCTTCCACGTTGCCACCGGACTCCGCGGCGAGGTCGACGACGACCGAGCCCGGGCGCATGCCCTGCACCATCTGGCGGCTCACCAGGAGCGGTGCCCGCCTGCCGGGGACCGCCGCCGTCGTGATCAGGACGTCCGCCTGGGCGACGTGGGGGGCGAGGAGTTCGCGCTGCAGGGCGCCGCGGTCCGAGCTCAGCTCGCGGGCGTAGCCGCCGGACGCCTCCGCGGTTTCGAGGTCGAGTCTGATGAAGGTACCGCCCATGGAGGCGACCTCATCCGCCGAGGCGGGGCGGATGTCGTTGGCGGAGACGCGCGCGCCCAGCCGCTTGGCCGTGCCGATGGCCTGCAGCCCGGCGACCCCTGCCCCGAGTACCAGGACGCGGGCCGGCGGCACGGTTCCGGCAGCCGTCATGTACAGGGGGAAGAAGCGGGGGAGGCGGATGGCGGCCTCAAGCACCGAGCGGTAACCGGCCACCAGGGCCTGGGAGCTGAGGGCGTCCATGGACTGGGCACGGGAGATGCGGGGCACCAGTTCCAAAGCGAACGATGTGACGCCGGCGTCGGCGAGTGCCTGCACTGTAGGCAGCTCGGACGACGGCGAGGCCAGGCCGACAGTGACAGCGCCCCTTTTCAGCGCCTTGGCTGTTGCAGGTTCAAGCGGGCGCACGTGCGCGAGGACGTCCAGTTCACCGCTGTTCAGGTACGGGACCATCCGCGCGCCGGCCTGGACGTAGTCGTGGTCGCTGTATCCGGCCAGGTCACCGGCGGTGGACTCAATCAGGACCTCAAGGCCGAGCCCCACCAGCTGCTTCACCGTTTCCGGGGTGGCCGAGACGCGCCGCTCACCCTCATGGCGCTCCCGCGGAATGCCCAGTTTCAACCGCCAACTCTCCTCACTGAACGTAGTTGGCTCGAGTCTATGGCCCTCCTGCGCGAACTGGCAGCTAATTACCGCAGATTCGGGTTTTAAGGGAATCTGCTGCCGGTTCGCGCAGCATGTGGGCTAATGCTTTGCAGAAACGTCAGCCGAGATCAGCCTGGCCGTGGCCACGATCTCCCGGCCCACCATGGCCAGGTAAGCGTCCGGGTCCGGTTTTGAGGCCACGGACTGCGCCTGCAGGGAGACGTTGACGGCAGCCACCACTTTGCCCGGTCCGTCATAAACGGGAGCCGCCACGGACATCAGCCCCAGTTCCAGCTCCTGGTCCAGCAGGCACCAGCCCTGCGCCCGGACCGTGTCCAGCACGGCCAGCAACTCCTTGGCGGTTCCCAGTCCTCGTGGCGTCAGCGGTTTTATCGCCGCTGCTGCCAGGTATGCCTTGAGGTCAGCCGGCGAAAGGGCCGCCAGCAGCACCCTGCCCATGGAGGTGGCGTAGGCCGGGAAACGCGTGCCCACAGTGATGCCAACGTTCATGATCCGGCGCGTCGTCACCCGGGCGATGTAGGCGATGTCCGTCCCGTCCAGCACCGCGGCGGAGGTGGATTCGCCCAGCTGCAGGGAAAGTTCCTCCAAGTGCGGCTGGGCCAGCTGGGGCAACGACAGACCAGAGAGGTAGGCGTAGCCGAGCTGGAGGACCTTGGCCGTCAGGGCGAAGGTCTTGCCGTCGGTTCGGACGTACCCCAGTTCCACCAGCGTGTGCAGGAAACGCCTGGCCGTGGCCCGTGTCAGGTCCGTCCGCGCGGCCACCTCGGTGAGGGTCATGAACGGGTGGTCCGTGTCGAACGCGCGGATCACGGCCAGCCCGCGCGCCAGCGACTGCACATACTGGTCGCTTGCCTGCGGAGCGGCCTGCGGGTCTGCTGGTACGGCGTCGGTCATGGTTACCAATCCTATTGGCGCGAACGGGCAGCTAATGACCTCACATCACGGAATTGAGGGAATCTGATGCCAGTTCGCTCCGGAGGGGCGGAGAGATCCCCACGCCGTCCGCTTAGGGTCCGACGGCGGGGGCTGCTTTGAGCGGGACGGGCACCAGTTCCTGCAGCTCCTCCAGGGTGCAGCCGAACGTTTCGCGGACGGTGACGCCGTCGGGGCCGGTGAGGAACACCGCCTTGTCCGTGTACACCCGCGTCACGCAGCCCACCCCTGTCAGTGGATAGGTGCATGCGTCCACGATCTTGGACGCACCGTCCCGGGTCAGGAGCGTCATCATGACAAACACGTCCTTGGCGCCCGTGGCCAGGTCCATGGCGCCGCCCACGGCTGGAATGGCATCCGGCGCACCCGTGTGCCAGTTGGCCAGGTCACCGGTGGCCGACACCTGGAACGCCCCGAGCACGCAGATGTCCAGATGGCCGCCGCGCATGATCGCGAATGAATCCGCGTGATGGAAGTAGGACGCGCCCGGGAGTTCGGTGACGGGGATCTTGCCGGCGTTGATGAGGTCGCCGTCGATCTCGTCTCCCGCGGCTTCCGGGCCCATGCCCAGCATGCCGTTCTCCGTGTGCAGGGTGATGTCCTGTTCCGGCAGCAAATAGTTGGACACCAGGGTGGGCTGGCCGATTCCCAGGTTCACGAAGGAGCCAGGCTTGATGTCCTGCGCCACAAGCCGCGCGAGGTCGTCACGGCCCAGCGGCTTCCCGCTGGTCTGGAGGCCGGGCTGGATGGAGCCGCTGAGGATGCCGGGCCGGCTGTTGGTTTGTGCGCTCATCTCAGGCCACCTTCACAATGCTGTTGACGTAGATTCCGGGGGTGACGATGTTCTCCGGATCAAGCCCGCCCACAGGGACAATGTCTGATACCTGGACCACCGTGCGCTTGGCCGCGGCGGCCATGATGGGGCCAAAGTTCCGGGCGGTCTTGCGGTACACGAGGTTGCCCTTGCCGTCGGCTTTGAGTGCCTTGATGAGGGCGACGTCGGCGTGGATGGGGGTCTCAAAGACCTGCCCGCGGCCATCAATGATCCGGGTTTCCTTGCCTTCGGCCAGGATCGTGCCGTAGCCGGTCGGCGTGAAGAAGCCGCCGATTCCGGCGCCGGCAGCGCGGATGCGCTCGGCCAGGTTTCCCTGCGGCACGAGTTCCAGTTCGATCGCGCCCGCCTTGTACCTGGCGTCGAAGTGCCAGGAATCGGACTGCCGCGGGAAGGAGCAGATCATTTTCTTTACCCGGCCCTCCTTGATCAGCAGCGCCAGGCCCTGGTCACCCTGGCCGGCGTTGTTGTTCACCACGGTCAGATCCGTGGCGCCGCAGTCCATCAGCGCATCGATCAGCTCAAACGGCTGGCCGGCGTTGCCGAAACCGCCGATCATCACGGTGGAGCCGTCCTTGATGCCGGCAACGGCTTCCTGGACGGTGTCCAAGAAATTCAACATGGCCTAGGCCTTTCCAGTTGTGGCGCCGGCGGCACCAGAAGTGACGTTCTCGAGGACGACGGCGAGCCCCTGGCCCACGCCGATGCAGATCGCCGCGACACCCCAGCGCTCACCCGAGGCCTGCAGGCTCCGCGCCAGGGTGCCCAGGATCCGGGTACCGGACGCACCGAGCGGGTGGCCCATGGCAATCGCGCCGCCATGCCGGTTCACGATGGAAGGGTCAATACCCCAGGCATTGATGCACGCCAGGGACTGCGCGGCGAAGGCTTCGTTGAGTTCGACGGCGCCCACCTGGTCCCAGCCGATGCCCGCCTTCGCGAGGGCCTTGTTTGCGGCCTCCACCGGGGCGTACCCGAAGTACTGCGGATCGTTCGCGTGTGCACCGCGGCCGGCGATGCGTGCCAACGGTTCCAGGCCAAGCAGCCCGGCGGCGTTCTCGCTGCCGATCCAGGCCGCGGAGGCGCCGTCGGAGAGCGGGGATGCGTTACCGGCGGTGACGGTGCCGTTCGCGGTCCGGAACACGGTCTTCAGCCCGGCGAGCTTCTCGGCCGAGGAACCGGCGCGGATTCCTTCGTCGCGGACCAGGTCCGTGCCGGGAACCGGGGCAACCAGGGTGTCGTAGAAGCCGTCATCCCACGCCGCGGCAGCAAGGTTGTGCGAGTTCGCCGAGAATTCATCCTGCTGCTCGCGGGTCACGCCGTACTTTTCGCGCAGCCGCTCGGTGGCCTCGCCCAGGGAAACGGTCCACTCCTTTGGCATCGCCTTGTTCACCAGGCGCCAGCCCAGCGTGGTGGAGGCCAGGGTCATGTCCCCCGACGGGTAGGGCTTCTCCGTCTTCGGCAGCACCCACGGGGCCCGGGACATCGATTCGGCACCGCCCACCAGCATCAGTTCGGCGTCGCCGGCGTTGATCTGGCGCGAGGCGATAATCGCCGCGTCCAGCGACGAACCGCAGAGCCGGTTGACAGTGGTGCCGGGAATCGACACCGGCAAACCGGCCAGCAACGTGCCCATCCGGGCGATGTTGCGGTTCTCCTCGCCGGCGCCGTTCGCGTTGCCGAAGACGACCTCGTCGATCTGCTCGACGTCGAGTCCGGGGACGCGCTTGACCGATTCCTTGATCACATGCGCGGCGAGGTCATCCGGGCGGACGGCGGCGAGGCCCGAGCCAAACTTGCCGAACGGGGTCCGCACGGCGTCGTAAATGAAGGCCTGGTTCATGAGGATTGGTCCATTCCGGTGTTGTCCATGTCATGGAACACCTGCTGTGCTGTCTTGAAGGCTGTGTTGGCGGAGGGAACCCCGCAGTAGATGGCGGTCTGCAGCAGGATTTCCTTGATCTCATCCCGGCTCAGGCCGTTGGTGACGGCCGCGCGGACGTGCATGGCCAGCTCTTCCCAGTGCCCGTGCGCCACCATGGCGGTGATGGTCACCGCAGAGCGCATCTGCCTCGAAAGGCCAGGACGGGTCCAGATGCCGGCCCACGCGATCCGCGTGATCATGTCCTGGAAGTCTTCGGTGAATTCGTCCTTGCCGGCGTTGGCCCGGTCCACGTGCGCGTCACCGAGCACTTCACGGCGGACCGCCATGCCGCCGTCGTAGATCTCCCGGGTGGTGGCGTCCGGCTGGACTGCGCCGTTTCGTTCAGTGCCGGCAGATTCAGCCCCGCTCATGCGGCTTCTCCCCGGGATTCGGTCCAGGAGATGAGGCTCCGGAGGAGTTCAGCCACGTGCGCGGGTGCCTCGAACGGTGCCAGGTGCGCCACACCGCCCAGGGTCACGGCGTTGGCCGTGCCCCCGCCGGCGGTGATCCCGGCCGCCACTTCTTCGGCGAACGACGGCGGCGCAACAGTGTCCAGTTCGCCTGCCAGTGCCTGCGTGGGCACCCTGATGCTGCCGAGGTCCCCGCGGACGTCAAAGGCGGCAAGCGCTTCGCAGCAGAATGCGTAGCTGAAACGGTCGGTGTCCCGGAGCGAGTGCAGGAGCCGGCTGCTCCGGTCGGGTTCACGGTCCATGAAGCCTGCCGCGAACCAACGCTGCGCGGAGCCCTGGATCATGACGGGGGTGCCCTGGCTGCGGACGGTTTCGGCACGTTCAAGCCATCCCTCCGGGGTTCCGATCTTGGCCCCGGTGCACTGGACCGAAAGGCTCTTGAGGCGTTCGCCGTGCTTGATCCCCAGCTGGAGGCCGGTGGCACCGCCGAGGGAAACGCCGGCGTAGTGGAAGGCTGCGCCGGGCGCGATGGAGTCCACGAGATCCACGACCGCCTCCGCGAGGTCGGCCACGTCAAAGGGTTCGGTGGCTGCCGGCGAGACTCCGTGGCCGGGCAGGTCCCACCCCACCACGTCGTAGTCGGTGCCGAGCAGGGAAGCCGCTTCGGTCCACACGAGGGTGGACGTGCCCAGGGACGGACCGGCCACCAGCAGGGGCCTGTCCCCCAGGGGGCGTTGCGGGGAGAGCAGCACTGCCTTCAGTGTCGGTTTAGCCACGGTCGGCTCCGTTCGCGTCGTTGGGTCCTGAATGGTTGGGTGCTGAATGGGTGGGTGCTGAATGGGTGGTTGCTGAGGAATCCCCGGAACCAGGCGCAAAGTCCGGGAACGCGGCCAGGATGCGCCGCGAGATCTCTGCGGCCTGGCCCAGGTAGCTGGCAGGATCCAAGAGCTCCTCCAACCGAAGGTCAGTGAGCCGGCCGGCCGGGATGGCCCCGCGGAGCAGCCGTCGGTAGGTGCCTGCCTGGTCCGCCGGCGGCATCTGGAGCGTCCGGTCCACGACGGACTGGAGTTGCTGCTTGCCAGTGATGCCGTCCTGTTCTTCGAGCAGCGGGCCGACGGCTGCTGCCACCCCTTCGGCCAGCAGCAGCGGACCGGCGAGGTCCAGGTTGCGGCGCATGGCATCCGGGAAAACCTGCAGTCCTTCGGCCAGTTCCTTGGTATGGCCGGCGGCGGCCAGGGCCAGGCGGAGCAGCTCACGGAGCGCCGGCCACTCGCTGTGCCAGGCGCCGTCGGGACGTTCGTCGTTGAAGTTGGCGGCAGCCAGGTGAAGTTGGGCCGCAAGCTGCGGTGCCTGGAGGGCGGCGCTGCGGACCAGGACCGAGAGCACGGGGTTCTGCTTCTGCGGCATGGCCGAGGACACGCCCCGGCCTGCGGCGCGCGGCTCGGCCAGCTCGGCCACCTCGGGACGGGTGAGGAACAGGACGTCGCCGGCGATTTTGCCGCAGGCGTCCAGCACCGATGCCAGGGCATGTCCAAGGGAGGTGACGGCCAGGC
Organism: Arthrobacter sp.; assembly: GCA_036565085.1. GTDB lineage: Bacteria > Actinomycetota > Actinomycetes > Actinomycetales > Micrococcaceae > Arthrobacter. The sequence continues at coordinate 64,661 of DATCNU010000168.1, read as the reverse complement.
GGTTGGTGTGCCACGGCGCGGGCGATGCGGCCAGGCCCAGCTGCGCGGCGAGCGCGTCCGCCAGGCCAAAGGGTGTGACTGCCGCCCCTGATGCGAGCCCCAGTCCGGCCGTGAGCACCGTTCCGGCGGCCAGGGTGCCGGCGGCACCGCCGAACTGTACCGGCAGTTCGAGTCTTTCCAGTTGACGGCCCGCGGCGGCCAGGCCGTGGAACCACTGCGCGGCCCGGAGCCCGAACGTCAGCGGCAGGGAATGCTGCGTCAGGCTCCTGCCCACGCACAGGGTGTCCGCATGCTTTTCAGCCAGGACGGCAAGTGCCGCCGTCGTGCTTTTCAGGTCGGCCAGCAGCGCCTCAACGGCGTTGCGGGCCAGCAGCATCAGGGCGGTGTCCAGAACGTCCTGGCTGGTCAGCGACGTGTGGACGGCTTTCGCGGCGCCCACGTTGGAGGTGTCCCGCGCCTGGACCTGCTTCCGCAGGTCTGCCAGGAGCGGGATCACGGGGTTGCCGCCACCCTGGGCACGGAACGCGATGCCTGCCACGTCGTAGCGGCCCGGTACGGCAGCGGAAGATACGACGGCGGCGGACCCGGCCGGTGCCAGGCCTGACTTTTCCAGCACGGCCGCCCAGCCGGATTCGACGGCGAGGATCGCGCCCAGGACTGCCTGGTCCCCGGTAAGCGCCGCCACGAGGGGCGACGCCGAGACGGGGCTCAGCAGGCCGGCGTCGCCGTCTGCGGCACTTCGGCCATTGCCCGCACCTGCCATCGCCGGTGTCCCGCCCAGGGGTGTCCCGCTCACCGGAAGATCATTCACTGGAAGGTCGTTCACCGGAAGTCCAGGAAAACTGTTTCGCCTTCACCCTGCAGGCGGACATCCCAGGTGAGTCCGCCGTCGGCATCGCGGCGTGCGATGAGCGTGTTCCGGCGTTCCGGCTCCAAGGAGCTCAGCAGGGGGTCCTCCGCCAGGGCTGCTTCGTTTTCCGGCAGGTAGATGCGGCTGAACAGGCGGTTCATCAGGCCGCGGGCAAACACGGCCACGGAGATGAAGGGCGCTGCTCCGGGCCCGGTGGGGCCCGGGTTCACGGTGGTGAAGGTGTAGACGCCGGAGTTGCCCACGGAGCTGCGGCCCCAGCCGGTGAAGGTGTAGCCGTCCCGGGCCAGGGAGCCGGTCCGCTGCACGATCCGGCCGTCGGCGTCTGGCTGCCAGATTTCCAGGATGGCGTCGGGAATGGTCTGCCCGGCGCCGTCGTACACGGTGCCCTGCAGCCGGATAGAGCCGGGCGACCCGGGGGCGAGGAGCTCGTTGTCCTTTTCGAACGGCAGGGCGTAGCCGTAGAAGGGGCCGACCGTCTGGCCCGGGGTGGCAACAAGTTTGGTGGTGGGGTTGCTCATGCCTATGCCTCATCGCCTTCTGCGCCGAGCGCCTCGTTTTCGGTCCAGGTCCGCTTGGACCCGGTCAGGATGATGTCCCAGTTGTAGCCGAGGGCCCATTCGGGCTCGGTGAGGCTGTGGTCGTACGTGGCTACGAGGCGGTCACGCGCGTCCTGGTCAACGATGGACTGGTAGATGGGGTCCAGCGGGAAAAGCTGGTCACCCGGGAAGTACATCTGCGTGACGATGCGCTGGGTGAACTCCGTGCCGAACATCGAGAAGTGGATGTGGGCGGGCCGCCAGGCGTTCAGGTGGTTCTTCCACGGGTAGGCGCCGGGCTTGATGGTGGTGAACCGGTACGAGCCGTCCGGTCCGGTGATGCAGCGCCCGACGCCCGTGAAGTTGGGGTCCAGCGGGGCGGGGTGCTGGTCGCGCTTGTGGACGTAGCGTCCCGCGGCGTTGGCCTGCCAGATCTCCACGAGCTGGCCGGCCACGGGGCGGCCGTCACCGTCCAGGACCTTGCCTGCCACTATGATGCGCTCACCCTGGGGTTCGCCGTTGTGCTGGATGGTCAGGTCCGATTCCAGGGCATGCACATCCTGGTGTCCGAACGCCGGCGAGTACAGCTCGATGGTCTCCGGGTCCGCGTGCTGCAGGCTCTTGGTGGGGTGCCGCAGGATGCTGCTGCGGTAGGGCGGGTAGTCCAGCCGCGGCTGCGTCTCGGCCGGTGCCCCGTCCTTAAGCGCCCTCGCATACGCGTCGCCCATGGCGTTGATCTCTGCGCTGAGATCCTGCTGTGTCTCCACTGCGGCCTCCCTTTCCCTTGGTGCCGGTTTGAATCGTGCTTGGTTGATTGGTGCTTGGGCTGGCTTCGGTATCCGCGTCAGCTGCGGTGCAGGTGGTCGTACTGCACCGCGTGGCGGACCGGGGCGTTGGGCGCCCCGTAGCCGTCGTAGGCGCCGCGGCGTTCCACCATTTCGAAGAACACGCTGCCTACCGTGGCGGTGTAGAAGTGCAGGAACTCGCCGTCGGCGTCGCGGTCATACAGGAGGTTCAGCTCCTGGAGGGTGGCCAGGAAGTCCGGTGCCAGCTCGAAGCGGGCGTCCAGGTCCTCGTAATAATTGGCCGGGATCTGCAGGAACTCCAGGCCTCGCAACTTACACTCCCGGGCGGTGGCCACCAGGTCATCCACGGCGAAGGCGATGTGTTCCTGGTAGGTCTTCCGCGGGCCGGTGCCCCCGCCGTCGGAACCCATAGGGCCGGAAGCCGGTGAAGCTCCGTCCTGCTGCATCAGCGGGGCGAGGTTCAACACGAGCCGCACGGCGCGGTTTTCGGTGAGCATCACCTGCGAGCGGACCAGGCCGGTGGGGCTGGGCACCTCGGCGAACGGCTGCGGCTCCAGGGCCAGCGCGCTCGTGTAGAAGAGAACGGCCTCATCGAAGTGCTGCCACGGCTGGGCCAGGTTCACGTGGTCAATCACCGCCGTGGCCCCGGCGGCAGGCACCTCCAGCCCGTCGCCGAACTCCTGCGTCCAGGCCGCAGTCCCGTCCGGGCTGCCCTGGCATAAGAAGATCTCCGTGGAGTCCGGAGCGGCGAAGCCCTGGAATACTTCCTCGTTGGCCTGGCTCTTGCGGGGCACTGCGGGGGCCTTGAGCTGCCGGGCCCGGGCGGAGGCAATGACGGGTGAATCGACGTCGAAGCCCAGCGCCGCGATGGCCGGGGAGGAATCCCCGGCTTCCGGGGCGGCCTCGTTGATGATCACGCGGGCGTGGCCCATGGTCCAGAGCTGCACGTCCTTGGTGCGGTGACGTCCGTTGAACTCGAAGCCCAGCTGGCCCAGGACGGTCTCCAGGGCTGCGGTGTCCGCGGCCTTGACCTCGGCAAAGTTGAAACCTGCCGGTTCGGCAACTTGCGGGAGGGTGGCCAGTTCCATGGGATAACGGCGCCGGCCCGGGCCGGCACCGGCAGGGAGCGTTGCGGAGTCCAGCCACTTAGCGCTTTGTTCCTCAAGCCAGATGAGCGAGCGCATGGCGTCCACGGCTGTGCGCTCCACGTCCGACTGGCGGAAGACGTCGTTGAAGACTTCCAGCGACACCGGGCCGGCATAGCCTGCCCGGATGATGTGGCCCATGAAGCTGGCGAGCTGGAACTGGCCCTCGCCGGGGAACACCCGGTAGTGGCGGCTCCAGGACAACACGTCCATGGAGAGCTTGGGGGCGTCGGCCACCTGGACGAAGAAGATCTTGTCCGGGTTGAAGGCCTCGATCGGTGCCGTGTCCCAGCCGCGGGAGAGGATGTGGAAGGAGTCCAGGCACGTGCCCAGGTTGGGGTGGTCAACGGCCTGGACGAGCCGGTGCGCATGCTCGTAGTCGTTGACGTACTTGCCCCATGCCAGGGCTTCGTAGGCGACCTTGACGCCGTGGTCCCCGGCCAGTTCGGCGAGCCGGCCCAGTTGCTCCGTGCGGAGGTCGTCGCTGTCAATGGTGGCGGTGGCCACGTTGGAGCAGACCAGGATGGTGTCCATGCCCAGCCTGGCCATGAGCTTGAACTTGGCTTCGGCGCGGCGGAGGTTGGCGGCCAGCAGGTTTTCGGACACACTGTCGAAGTCGCGGAACGGCTGGTAGAGGTCCAGGGTCAGGCCAAGGTCTGCTGCCGTCTTGCGGACGTCCTCGGGGGCCAGGGGCGATGTGACCAGGTCCTGCTCGAAGATCTCGATGCCGTCAAAACCCGCGACCGCGCAGGCCTGCATCTTTTCCTTCAGGGTGCCGGAGAGGCAGACTGTGGCGATTCCGGTGCGCATCAGGCAGCGACCTCCTCGGCGGCAACGAGTTCGAGGAAATGCGACCGCATGCGGCCTGCGTCGGCTTCGAGTCCGGTGAAGATCCGGAAGGCATCCGCCGCCTGGCCGACGGCCATGCGGCCGCCGTCCAGGACGTCGCAGCCTTTGGCGCGGGCGCCGCGGATAAGTTCCGTCTCGATGGGGCGGTAGACGATGTCGGCCACCCAGTGCCGGGCTTCCAGCAGGTCCAGCTCCAGCGGTACTCCGGGGTGCGCGGCCATGCCAACAGGGGTGCAGTGCGCCAGTCCGTCGGCCAGGCGCATCAGTTGCGGCAGCTCCGCCGTCGTACGCGCTGTCACGGTGCGGTCGGGGAAGAAACCGGACAGTTCGACGGCGCGCGCCTCGGCGCGGGCAGGTTCCACGTCAACCAGATCCAGGGTTTGCACACCGGCCGTGAGCAGGGCGTAGGCGACGGCGGAACCGGCGCCGCCCGCGCCGAGCTGGACCACGCGGTCCAGCGTTGCGCCCGGAAGGCCCGCGGCGAGTGCGGCGGCAAAGCCGGAAAAGTCGGTGTTATGGCCGATGAACCGGCCGTCCTGGATCAGGACGGTGTTGACTGCACCGAGCCTGCGGGCGTCGGGGGAGATCTCATCCAGATGCCGCAGGACCAACTGTTTGCACGGGTGGGTGATGTTCAGTCCGTTGAAGCCGAGCTTGCGGGCATTTTTCAGCAGCGCGCCGATCGACTCTGCGGGAAGCCCAAGCTCAAGGAGGTCGATGGGGCGGTACAGATAGCGCAGGCCCTGCACGTCCCCTTCGCGTTCGTGCATGTGGGGGGTGAGTGACGGTATCACGCCATCGCCGACCAGTCCCACGAGGTAGGACTCAGTTCGATTACTCATCCGTGCAGCTCCTTTGATAACGGCACCGGACGGGCGCGGCGCTCATAGCGCTTCGCGGCGGTCCCGGTGTTGGGATTACAGTACAGCATTTGTTCACTTCTTGCACTCTTGTTCTACATACGAACAAGATGGAGGCGGTACGCCTGCGGGAAGAGGCGCGGCAGTCCACCGTTACCGCTGCGGCAGCCTGGCCGACAGTTCGGCGGCAGCCTCCTGGAGCAGCGGCACGTGGGCAACCAGCCCCTCAACGCTGAGGCGGAAGACAGGGACGGCCGTGGCCAGGGATGCGAAGGCATAGCCCTGGGAGTTGAACACCGGGACCGCGACGGCGCGCATGCCCAGCTCGTTCTCCTCATCCATGAGCGCGTAGCCACAACTCCGGACCCGTTCGATTTCGGCACGGAAGGCTTCCCGGTCCGTGATGGAAAACTCCGTGAGCGGCTCAAGCGCCAACTCCTCGACCAGGCGGTGGCGCTCGGCATCTTCGGCGAAGGCGACGAGCACTTTCCCTACGGAGGTGGTGTGCAGCGCCCCCAGATGCCCGGGGTCACTGGTGACGCGGAAGGTCTGGGGGCCATCGACCTTGCTGACGGTCAGGTGGTGGTGGCCGTCGCGGACGCTGAGGATGGTGGCCTCGCCTGTCTGTTCGGTCACCCTGCGCAGGACCGGCATGGCCGTGCCGGCGAAGCCGTGGTGGTTGGAAACGCGCTGGCCGAGCTGGAAGATGCGAAGGCCCAGATGGTAGCGGCGGCCCTCCGGTTCATAGTCCACAAAGCCATCCCTGGTCAGGGAGCCCAGTAAGCGGTAGGTGGTGCTGAACGGCAGCTCCGCACGGCGCGAGATTTCCGCGGCACTGGCACCGCGCGGCTCATCGCCGAGGAGGACCAGGAGGCCCAGTGCCTTGCCCACCATGTCCGTGCGGTCAGGCCCCGCTGTCTTGACACTTGATTTGGTAGCAGCGGCGACCGCATTTGCTTCAGCGGCGACATCATCGGCGGCTGTGGTTTGATTCACACTCATGGTTCGATGTTGCCACATCGTGGCAACTATTTCTAGATGATGATTATTTTTCTTGACAGGTGACCATCCTCACAGTCATCATTGCTGTATCGCACAAGTAGCTCCCACCATGTGGCTACTGACTTGGTCTTTCACAGACTCCCGTCCCAGCCCGCCAGCCACCAACCCGGCAGCGGCGGCATCAACACCCAGATCCATCCGCGACAATGTCGTCACACAAAAGGAACTCCATGAGCCACACCCTTCCGTCCGCCGGGCCGGGCACCGTTGCCCCGGCGGGGACCCCGAAGAAGGCAGCCCTCGCCAGCTTCCTGGGCAGCGCCGTCGAATACTATGACTTCTTCATCTTCGGCTCCGCAGCCGCCCTGATCTTCCCCAAGGTCTTCTTCCCGGATGCCGACACCAACGCCGCCATCATGTCCTTCGCCACGTTCGGCTTCGCATATGTGGCGCGGCCGGTAGGCGCCATCATCCTGGGCCACTTCGGTGACCGGGTGGGCCGCCGCAAGGTGCTCATGTTCACCCTGCTGCTCATGGGCGCTTCCACCTTCATCATCGGCTGCCTGCCGGACTTCCACACCGTGGGCTGGTGGGCTCCCGTCCTGCTGGTGATCGCCCGCCTCTGCCAGGGCCTGTCAGCCGCCGGCGAGCAGGCCGGCGCGTCTTCGATGACGCTGGAGCACGCACCGGACAACCGCCGCTCCTTCTTCACGTCCTGGACCCTTACCGGAACACAGGGCGGCCAGATCCTCGCCGCCCTCGTCTTCATCCCCGTCCTCGCCCTGCCGGACGACATCAAGTACGGCATCGGCTGGCGCATCCCTTTCTGGCTCAGCGCCGTCGTCGTGATTGTTGCGTTCTTCATCCGCCGCACGCTGCACGAGCCGCCTGCTTTCGAGGAAGCCCAGAAGACCGCCCAGATCTCCAAGCTCCCCATCGCCGACCTCCTCAGGGGCCACTGGCGCGACGTCCTGCGCGTCGTAGCCTGTGCCTTCATCGCCGCAGTTTCCACCGTGTTCGGCACCCTCGCCATCAGCTACGCCAAGGCCGTCGCCGGTGTTGACGGCACCACCACCCTGTGGCTCGTTGTCGGCGCCAACCTGGTAGCCCTCGGTACCCAGCCGCTGTTCGGCCGTCTCGCGGACAGGATCGGCCGCAAGCCGGTCTTCATCTACGGCGCAGTGGCCAGCGCAATCCTCACCCCGCTGTTCCTGCTCAGCCTGGAATCCGGCAGCGTGCCACTGATGTTCGTGGCGGCCATCGGCTTCTTCTCCTTCGGCTACGCAGCCTCCAACGCCGTCTGGCCGTCCTTCTACGCCGAGATGTTCAGCACCAAGGTGCGCTTCTCCGGGCTGGCCATCGGCACCCAGCTCGGCTTCCTGATGGCAGGTTTCGCTCCGGCCATCGTGGCAGCCATGGGCGGCATCAAGCCCGGCGGCTGGGTTCAGATCAGCATTTTCACCGCTGCTATCTGCGCCATCGCGGCCATTTCCGCCCTGACGGCCAAGGAAACCTTCAACGTCCCCACCAAGCAACTGGGCCTGAAGTAGCACGCGGGCCCCGGAGCTGACGCTCCTGCCCACTTGCACCACGGCAGCCCGGCGTGTCCTCGGAACACGCCGGGCTTTTCCGTGCCTTCACCGGAACATGTGGGCTGGAGCGACGGGGCGCTACGGACGCCCGGTCTCCAGCACCGAGCCGAGGTCGAAGTTGACAGGCTCCTCAAGCTGGGCGAAGGTACAGGATTCCGGGTCCCGGTCAGGCCGCCAGCGGGAAAACTGTGCGGTGTGGCGGAAACGCTCACCCTCCATATGGTCGTACTTGACCTCTACCACCAGCTCGGGACGAAGCGGCACGAAGGAGAGGTCCTTGCCCGCGCTCCAGCGGCTGCCTTCGGCGTTCCGCGGCGTGCGTTCGCCTTCCGCCTGCTTGGCCCAGGCCCACGGGTGATCCTCGAAATCCGTGACCAGCGGCTGGAGCTCCTGGAACAGTTCCTGGCGGCGTTTCATGGGGAAGGCGCCGATCACGCCGACGCTCGCCAGCCCGCCGTCGTCCTTGTACAAACCGAGCAGCAGCGAGCCGATAGCGTCCGGGCCGCTTTTATGCACCCGGTAGCCTGCCACCACGCAGTCAGCGGTGCGCTCGTGCTTGACCTTGAACATCACGCGCTTGTCAGGCTGATAGCGGCCATCCAGCGGCTTGGCCACGATGCCGTCCAGGCCGGCGCCCTCGAACTGCCGGAACCACTTCTCGGCAACAGTCTTGTCCTGGGTGGCGGCGGTGACGTGGATGGGCGCGTGGCTGCCCGCGAGCGCTTTCTCCAAGGCGGCCCGGCGTTCGGCAAACGGGCGCCCCGTGTAGTCCTCGTCCCCCAACGCCAGCAAATCGAAAGCCACGAACTTGGCCGGCGTCTGCTTTGCCAGGAGGTTCACGCGGCTGGCCGCGGGGTGAATCCTTTGCTGGAGTGCATCGAAATCGAGCCGGTCCCCCGAGGCGCCGACCAGGACAATCTCGCCGTCGAGCACGCACCGCGGCGGAAGGTTCTCCTTCAGCGCCTCAACGAGCTCGGGGAAGTACCGGGTCATGGGTTTCTCATTGCGGCTGCCGATCTCCAGGTCGTCGCCGTCCCGGAAGATGATGGACCGGAAGCCGTCCCACTTGGGCTCGTAGCTCAGGTGCCCGCTTTCTGGAATGCCGTCAATGCCGCTGACGGCCTTGGCAAGCATGGGCGGGACGGGAGGCATCACGGGAAGTTGCATAGTGCCCATTCTTGCCCGGGGGCCGCGACGGCGGTAGGGCTAGAGGGCCAAAAGCCAGACGGCGAGGATCAGCACCGGGGCCGCGGCCACCGTTGACAGCAACACGGTTTCCCTCGCCACCAGTTCGCCCCGCCCGTAGCGGTTGGCGAAAAGGAACACGTTCTGGGCTGTTGGCAGCGCGGACATCAGGACCACCCCCAGCAGCATGTGGTGGTCAAGGTTGAAGACAAAGCGTCCGACGGCGAACGCCACCGACGGCATGACGGCCGACTTGAGTGCCGTGGCAGTGAGGATCTCCGCCGTGTGGCCCTCACTGCCGAGGATGCGGTTTCCGTGGAGCGACATGCCGAAGGCCAGGAGGACCACAGGGACTGCGGCTCCGCCCAGCAGGGTCAGGGGCGCCATGACCGGCTCAGGCAGTTTCACGTGGAAGGCAGCCAGCAGAACGCCCAGGAGGGAGGCGATGATCATGGGGTTCCGGAACGGCTGGCTCAGCATCCGGCGCGGCGAGAACCGTCCGGCCGCCGACAGGTCCAGCAGCGTGAGGACCAGCGGCGCGAACAGGAGCAGTTGCACCAGCAGCACCGGTGCCACAGGAGTTGCGTCGCCCAGGGCATAAACGGTGACGGGGATGCCGATGTTGTTGGCGTTGACGTAGGAACTCGCCATCGCCCCCACGGCCGTCTCCGCGAGGGGACGGCGGAACCACAACCGGCTCAGCGCAACGTACAGCAGGGCGGTGGTACCCGCGGTGAGCAGAGCCAGCGGGACATAGGCTGAGAAGACCACCGCGAGGTCCGATTTCAGAACCACCGTGAAAAGCAGCACCGGGTTGGTGATGAAGAATGCCGTGCGCGTCAGCGCCGATACCGTGGGTTCACCGCCCAGTCCGCAGCGCGCAGCAATGTAGCCCACGGCAATGACGGCGCCGATCACCGCCAGCCCGATCAGCACGCCACCCACTGAGGTACTTCCTTCCGGCCCCGCCCGATTTTCCTGTAGTACAGGCCTCCAACTTATCTGACAGGAGGGCTGACCCCAGAAACGGCAGGTTGGTATCCTAACCGGCCTCCCGGCGGAGCACCTTCACTTCCCATGGACGGAGCGCCAGTCCGGCGCCGGGAGGGTAGTTTCCCAAAACCAAGGCGGCTTCGGACCAGGTGGGGTCGCCGACGTCGGCCTTCTGGGGGATTCCCGAAAAGTTGCCCAGTACCAGCAGTTCGGCGCCCGGCAGCGAGCGGCGGAACGCGTAGACGTGCTCGTCCCAGGGAAGGAGCATGGTGAAATCTCCGTAGGCCACCACCGGGTCCGTGTGGCGCAGCGCTATGACCTGGCGGTAGAAGTTGAAGACGGAGTCAGGATCGTCCACCTGGGCGGCGGCGTTGATGGTGTTCGCGTTCGGGTTGACGGCGATCCACGGCGCACCTGTCGTGAATCCAGCATTCCGCGAGGCGTCCCACTGCACGGGGGTGCGCGCGTTGTCGCGGTTCAGCGGTGCCAGGGCGGCCAGGACTTCGGCGTCGGTGTGGCCCAGGTGTGTGGTGGCTTCCCGGTGATGGTTGAGCACCTCAATGTCCCGGTAGTCGCTGATGGCACCGAAGGCCATGTTGGTCATGCCCAGTTCCTCGCCCTGGTAGACATAGGGCGTGCCGCGGTGCAGGTGCAGGACCGCGGCGAGCATCTTGGCGGACAGCTCCCGGTACTGGCCGTCGTCGCCGAAGCGGGAGACGGCCCGGGCCTGGTCGTGGTTGCCCCAGTAGAGGCTGTTCCAGCCCTTCTCCCCCAGGGCATCCTGCCAGCGGCCCAGGGACTTCTTCAGGTCCGTCAGCAGGAGCTTCTTGGGCCGCCATTTGTTGCCGCCCTCCTGGTCCAGGGCCACGTGCTCGAACTGGAACACCATGTCCACTTCCCCGCGTGCCGGATCGGTGAACAGCAGTGCATCCTCCACGGTGACTCCGGGCATTTCTCCGACCGTCAGCAGATCCTTGTCCCTGCCGGCGAAGACCTCCTGGTGCATTTCCTGGAGGAACTCGTGGATCCTGGGGCCGCAGATGAAATACGGGCTGCCGTCCCCAAAGAGCATTCCGTCGGATTTGGGGCCGTCGGGCAGGGCGGGGTCCTTGGAGATGAAGTTGATGACGTCCATCCGGAAGCCGTCCACTCCACGGTCAAGCCACCAGTTCATCATGTCGTAAACGGCGGCCCTTACCTCCGGGTTTTCCCAGTTCAGGTCAGGCTGTTTCTTTGAGAACAGGTGCAGGTAGTACTCTCCGCTTGCGGCGTCGTACTCCCAGGCCGGGCCGGAGAAAGCAGAGCCCCAGTTGTTCGGCTCGGCGCCGGGCGTCCCGGGTTCCCTGCCGTCCTGCGGCGTCCGCCACCAGTACCAGTCCCGTTTCGGGTTGTCCTTGGAAGACCGGGACTCAACGAACCACGGGTGCTCGTCCGAGGTGTGGTTCACCACCAGGTCCATCACCAGCTTCATGCCGCGGGCGTGAAGGCCGTTGAGGAGTTCGTCGAGGATGGCAAGGTCGCCGAAGACCGGATCGATGTCCTGGTAGTCGCTGATGTCATAACCGTTATCGTCCTGCGGTGAACGGTAGACCGGGGACAGCCAGACGACATCCACGCCCAGGTTGTCCAGGTAATCCAGCCGCCCGATGATCCCGCGCAGGTCGCCCACGCCGTCGCCGTCGGAATCGGCGAAGCTGCGCGGATAGATCTGGTACACCACGGCCTTCTTGAACCACTCATCCCCCGGACGGAGGGCGGTTCCTGGCTGGGTTTCCTGGCTGGTCATCAGTTCCTCCTGGTACTCGGCACGGCGGCATGCAGGCCCAGTGAACGCTATTCTTCCGCTGCCCGCAAGACCTTCCGGCACAGGAATGGAACGCGGGGGCAAGGACTGTGCCGGTGACGCAGCCAACAGCGCCGGCGCCGGCAATCCCCTGCGGCAGCCCCGGTTTCGCCGCTAGACTGGGGACGAGCACGAATCTCGGGGGGTCCGGTGTCCAGAGGTATCTGTCTCGTCATCGAAGATGACGAAGACATTGCAAGCCTTGTTTCCTTTGTTCTGTCCAACGGCGGGTTCGAAGTGCACGTGGCCCGGACGGGTGCCGATGGCCTCGAATCTGCCGCATTGCTGAACCCGGCACTGATCACCCTCGATCTGGGCCTTCCCGACATCGACGGGCTTCACGTTGCACAAGGGCTTCGGGACATGACCGCGGCCCCGATCCTGATGCTCACAGCCCGCGCCCGGCTTAGTGATGAAATGGACGGAATGTCAGCCGGCGCGTCAGCATATCTGGTCAAGCCGTTCCGCCCCCGCGAGTTGAGGATCCTCGCCGACAGGCTCTGCCCCGCCCGGCTGTAGCCACGGAGCACGTCCAGCTGCCGTTTTCGACCCGAGGGGCATGCCCGGTCCGGACGCTACCTCCCGGAAAGTCCCCCGAAAGGATAAGGGGACCGGGCGGCAAGAAAACCGGCCCGGTCCCCTTTCACAGGCTTGGGAAAACGTCCGTCCCATGTGGGGCCTTTAGTAGTCGCTGAACTTCACCTGCAAATTGCCATTCGCTACCGTCACGGCGCCTGCGAAAGAGATCGTGTCCGTCTCCTTCGCAGGCTGCCAGTCCGGTTTGCTGGAACTGTACGTCTTGTTCGTCTCATAGGTGACCGTTGCTTTACCTGCTGTCTCGGTTCTCAGGCGCCAAGCGAGCTTGCCCTTGGATGCATAGGCGTCCTTGGTCAGCGAGAACGTCGGCTTGGCATCCAGTCCCCAGGTGAAGTTCCGTGCGTAGCTTCCGGCGTACATCCTGTTGGGGCAATTTGCCGGAGATGCTTCGGTGGATTTCAGGCATTGGGCCAGGTAAGCATCCGCTTGTGCGTTGACTTCCTTCACCAGTTCAGCGGAAGGCTGAACGGAGAGGGAGGCCCCGCCGCTCTGCTGTGAGCCGCCGATTTGCACGAGGGCCGTCGATTTCTCCGCCTCCAGGTACTTTTCCGATGCAGGCAGTTCGACGACGTATTCCCCTGGAAGTGCAGGGATCGTCAGTTCCGGGGTGGAGTAACTTCCGGGGTCAGCTCCAGTTTTGACTTCCTGCCCATTGACCATAACGGCGGGTACCCAGGTATCCAGCCTGAGGGACAACTGGCTCATCGGTGCTGTTTCCATGCGCCAGTGGTCGTCCATGAGGTCCGGATTGTCTTTCCGCAGGCTGAATGTCGTGCGCTGTTTCCGGCCGTCCTGGCGCAGTTCCGCGACCACAGTTGCGTGGTCCTCGGTAGTGCTGGAGGAAACGATGTCGAATCCATCGACGCGCTTGTTCGTCTTGGAGTATGCCTCGTCAGTCAGGAGGGCCCTCTGGTCGTTCGGCAGCCCGGGGTCGGCGATCCCCATTGCCTTTCCGGCTTCACCCTTGGTCAAAGCTTCCAGATAGCTCCGTACCGGCGCATCCGGCCCATGAGTCCCCCTGATGACATTGAGGGTGATTGCAGTGCCCGCAACCAGGACAGCCACGGCCATGACGGTGCTGAGAACAATCTTGACCTTCCGGCGTTTCGACGGCGACAGCGGCTCCCTCGGGGCAAAGGCGGGGTGGCTGACGGACGTTGTGGGCGGTCCGGAGACTGCCGGAGCAGCGCGGACGATCCGCTTGACCAACGCGGCGGGAACGTAGGGGACAAGGAGGGGAGCTACGAAGTATGTCGAAGCTTCGATCATGATCCCCCATACCAGCATGATGAAGGGCGTCCACCAGGCAAGGGCAACGCTCCCGCTGGCATTGACCAGCGAACCGGCCTGGAAAAAGGCGGAGACCGTCGTGATCCACGTCAGCAGCATCCCGGCGACAAGGAACGCCAACGGCAGCGCCGCCCGTGCCAGCATCCGGGTTCCGACTGCGGGCCGGCGGAGGTACCAAAAGGTTGAGCTGGCCAGGACAGCTATGAGCGTCAGCAGCAGGAGTACCCAGCCGGTCCATCCTGGGATATTGAATTGCGACAGCCCGTCTCCAAAAGCCCAGGCATATTCCGAGCCGGCGGAATTCGCTGAGCCGGACCCATATGAGGTCATGCTCCACGACCGTCCGGCCGCGCCCAGGTGACCCAGGCCCGCAAGGAACACGCCCGCGGTTGGCGCCCACAGCGGTGCCGACAAAGTCGCCTGCCAGCCGTACTTGATTCCCATGACGATGGTGACTGCCGGGAGCGCCACTGCCAGGAAAATGCCGAGGTGAACAGCCACGACCTCCAGGACGCCAACTGTATTCGCCCGCAGTCCGGTGTTGGCGCCTTCCCGGGAATTCGGGGAAACGACGCCGGCGTAGGCTGCGTAGGCCCCAATCAGGAACGCGAAGAAGACCGAACCGAAAGTCGCGGATGTGACGGGCGAGGCTTGAATTGAGGGAACGGCAGGAAACGATATTGCGAAAATGGCAGCACTCACATTGACGAGAATGGTCAATGTGAGCCCGGCTGCCAGTGCAAAGATCCAGGGACGTGGCATTTTAGCGACGGGCACACGGTTTCCGGCCAGCCGGGCTCCGAAAAACAGCAGAGCGGCCGAAATTGCAGTCAGGATCAAGGGGACCGCGAATCCTCCTCCGGAACCGTCAATGTTGCCCAGGAATGGGATGGAGGCTTTCACGGTGAACCCGGGTGCGCCAAAGAAGCCCATTGCAACAAGCTGAACGGCCAGTTGGGCCACCATCGACCACGGGGACTGCTTCACGCCTGCCGGGATCATCGGGTTGCTCGGCAGGTCGGCGCTTCCATTGCTGCTGGCTGCAACACCGGCCAGAGCCAGGACAACCAGCGAGGCGGAGATGAAAAGGGTCGCAAGGAAGGTGGCAGCCGCAAGCGCGGCGCCAGGCGCCAGCGTGATGTAGCTGAACGATTTGAAGGCCTGCTGCAAAGCCCCTAAGACGACGGGGCGGGGGGCAGGTTGCCCCGGTGGTATGTCATTTGAAGTTTCGGTTGGGACGTTTGCGCCGCCAGCCGGAAGTTGAGAGTTACCCATGAATTCCCCAATATTTTTCTTTGATTACCTTGATTGTTGCCACTAACAAAATTCGTTAACGTGAAAAGAATATGGCTAATGAATGCATACCCATTCTTAACGAATAATCGACGTTATCGCGACTGATCAATCGTGCGACGCTGATCCGGACCTTCGGCACCCCGGTCGCGGGGTAGCAAACCATCCGGGGCCAGTGGAATACTCATCGGGAACCTGAAGGAAGGGACACGCTCATGGACACCCACCCCACCCCGGTCGACCCCCCACAGTCGCATTACAGCCCGGCGTTCGCCCAAGGCATGATCCTTCCTGCCGGGCCAACGCTGTACGTCGGCGGCCAGAATGGAACAGACGCCGGTGGCAATCTGCTCGAAGGACTCGAAGCCCAGACGGAGCAGGCCATGCGCAACGTGCTTGCCGTGCTCGCTGCGGCCGGCACCGGCCCTGAGCATGTTGCCAAGCTGACCATCTATCTTGCCGCCGGAGTCGACCCGGGGTTGGCCTACGCCGCCACCAGATCCGTGTGGGGGGACCATCGCACCGCCGTCACTGTCCTTGCTGTCACCCCGGCACGGCCGGGTGCTCTCGTCGAGGTCGAGGCGATAGCCGGGCTCCCTGAGATGTGAGGGAGTGGAGGAGCGGGCAATGCCGGTTCCTTGCGCTCCGACCCGAACCATAGGAGCGGACGATGTGAGCCGGGCGCTGCCTGGCCATCTCCCCCCGGATCGCAGGTGGCGCAATTTTGCTAAGCATGCTTATGATGTCCCCACGGCCGGATCGGACGGCTGGCAACCAGAGGAGGAACACCATGGGACTCGGCGACAAGATCGAAAACGCTGCAGAGAAGGCTGGCGGCAAGGGCAAGGAAGCGGCCGGCGAAGCCACTGGCGATGACCGCCTGAAGGCTGAAGGCCAGGCCGATCAGGCCAAGGGTGATCTGAAGCAGGCGGGCGAGAAGGTCAAGGACGCCTTCAAGAAAGACTGACCCAAGCCAAACATAGAGTCCGGCACAACACGGAGGGTGCACCCTCCGTGTTGTCCCGGACTTGTTGTACCGGACAGGCTACTTCTCGTCCGGGCCCAGGTCCGGCACCGGAACGAACTGAACGGCACGAGTGGTGCTGCCTTGCAGCTCCAGGATGGCCAGCTCATTGGTTCCCGCCCGCAGCAGCGGGCCGGGAACGTAAAGGGTCTTCTGCGGACCCCGGCTCCAGTACCGGCCCAGGTTGAAACCGTTGACGAACGCATTGCCCTTGGTCCAGCCGTCCAGCCGGAGGTAACGGTCCCCCGGGCCATCCGCCTCAAAGTCCGCGAAGGAAACCGAGGGTCCCGCCAGGCCACCGCCGCCCCGAACCGGGCTGCCGGCCGCGCGCAGCGGGCCAAGGTCCCCGAAATCCAAAGGCCGGATTTCCCACTCAAGGATTTCCACTTCGTCGAGCTTAACGGGAGCCATCAGGCCCTTGAATTCACCGATCCGCTGGCCATAGTTGACCCGGCCCTGGTCTTCCACCAGGACCTCCAGGCGGCCGCCGGAAGGCACTGCTATGGCCCGTTCCCCCAACTCCCGGCTGAGCACGCCCAACGGGCGGCGGTCCAGGAAGAACTGAGCACGGTCCCGCACCTCACCCAGGGTCAGCACGCCGCCTTCGGCCAGGTTGGTGCTGTAAAGGGTGAAGCCGCGGTAGTGCCCAGCGTCTTCCGTCGTGGGGGCCGGTCCCGACACCTGGCGGGGCGTACCGGGCGCATCGAGGCAATCCAGGAGCGCCACTGCAGTGGTCACCATCACGGTTGACGCGGGAGCCTCCCGACGCATGTCGGGCATCTCCGCAGGCACCGGAAAGTACTTGGCAATCACGTCCCGGAAGGCAAAGTACTTCTCCGTGGGGAAGCCGTCCTCCGTCAGCGGCGCGTCGTAGTCGTACGAGGTGATGGTGGGCTCGTAGATCCCTTTGTCGTTGGCGCCGTTGGTGAATCCGAAGTTGGTGCCGCCGTGGAACATGTAGACGTTCACCGACGCTCCGGCCGACAGCAGGGCGTCCAGTTCGGCAGCGGAGGCCGTGGCGTCGGTCGTGTGGTGGTGCGTCCCCCAGTTGTCGAACCAGCCGTTCCAGAACTCCGCGCACATCAGCGGCCCGGTGGGTTGGTGCTCGCGCAGGAACGCCAGACGCTCCGGCGTCCGCGAACCGAAGGTCCCGGTCTTGTGGAGTTCAGGAAGCGATCCGTCCTCGAGCATTGTGCCGAACGGCTGGTCGCACGTGAAGAGCGGAACGTCCACACCTTCGCGCTTCGCCAGGTCCACAAGGTGCTGCAGATATACCTTGTCCCGGCCATAGGCACCGTACTCGTTCTCGATCTGCAGCAGGATGACGGGTCCGCCGCGGGTGACCTGCCGCTCCACCACTCCGGGCAGGACCGCCCGGAAGAAACTGTCGACGGCGGCGAGGTAGCCCGGCTCGCTGGTCCGGATTCCCACGCTGGGATCGCTGAAAAGCCACGCCGGCAATCCACCGTTATCCCATTCCGCACAGATGAAGGGCCCGGGCCGCACGATGGCCTGCATTCCTTCGGCCGCCACAAGGTCCAGGAACCTGCCCAGGTCCAGCTGTCCTTCGTTGAGATACGTGCCGGGGTGCGGGCAGTGTTCATTCCAGGGGACGTACGTCTCGATCGTGTTCAGGCCCATCAGCCGTGCTTTGCGGATCCGGTCTGCCCACAGGTCCGGGTGAACCCGGAAATAGTGGATGGCTCCGGAGAGAATCCGGAACGGCTCACCGCCCAGCAGGAAGTCCTGGCTGCCGATCTCAAAGGTATTCATTTTGCTTCCCGAGAATAGTCCATGACTTATTTCAACCATTAGAATAACCGGTCCGACTGCCAAGGGAAAGAGGCCGCCGGCAACAGTCAGCCCGCGGGCAGGCCAGCACGTTTGCTTGCCGCGTTGCGTGCGCCGGCCCCCCGGCTCGGCACCCCCACTTGTTCGAGGAAACCCTCCAGGGCGAGCGTTGCCATGCCGAGGGTCACCGAGTTTCCGACGACGGCGGACAGCTCCACGCGGACGGCGCCGCCGGCGCCGGGGAGTACTTCCTGGGGCAGATACTTTTCAGTGACCCGCAGCAGGTCCGGACCGATACTCCCGGCCGTCCAGCCGAGGATACTCACGTGGTCCGGATTGATGAAGTTGATCAGGTTGCCCAGGGCCGCCGCGAAAAAGCGCCCGGTGACTTCGAGGAGTTCCAGGCAGTCCGTGTCGCCGTCGGCCAATCCCTTCGCCACATCGGAAACAAACTCGCGCTGGCGGTCACTGGTGAGGAGATCGTGGCCGGCGTTGATCTCGGCCATGGTCTGCTGCAGCCCCGGCACCCCGAGGTAGGCTTCGACGCAGCCGCGGCGGCCGCAGCGGCACAGGCGGCCGCCGAAGACCAGCGTCGTGTGGCCCCATTCACCGGCAGTGTTGCTCGCGCCCCGGACCAGCTCCCCGTCGATGGCCAGGCCGGCCCCCACGCCGGTGCCGAGGTTGACCGTGGCCACATTGTTGACCAGACGGCCTGCACCAAACCAGAGCTCGGAGATGGCGATGGCCCGCAGCGGGTTATCCACGTCCACCGGAAGGCCGATCGCCTCCGAAAGGAGCGCCTGGATATGCACCTCGTGCCAGTCCCAGTTGGGCGCGAAGACGGAGACTCCGCGCTGCGGGTCCACCTGGCCGGGAAGGCTGACGCCGGCGCGGAGGAGCCTGTGCCGGGAGATCCCGGCGTCAGCCGCCGCTTCGTCGAGGATGCTGGCAACCCTTCGGACCAGGGCTGCGGGTTCGTTTTCCTCAATGGCCAGATCGCTTTCGGCCGAGCCGATCACACCCAGCGAGAGGTCGTAGATGTCGACGTGGATGTACGTTTCCGCGATGTCGACGCCGACCAGCGCGCCGCGTTCCGGCGAGATCTTCAGGCGGGTGACCGGCCGTCCGCCGCCGGAATCTTCCCGGCCCGCTTCCACCAGCACGCCCACCTCGATCAGTTCCCCCACAATGTTCGAAATCGTGGCGAAGCTCAGGCCTGTTGTGGCCGCCAGCTCCTGGCGGGTAGCGGTACGGAGCGAATAGAGGCCGCGGAGGAGGGCGAAGCGGCTTTCGTTGCGGATGTCCTTGGACGTTCTCTTCGGCATGGTCTGCTTCTACGTTCAATCAGTGTCAGCTGTGCGCGCGTTCGCACAGCAGGGATTCAAGCCTGCCCGCGGTCGTCCCTCGGCTTTCCAGCAAAAGCGTGAGTCTGGCCTGCGGTTTCATCATAGGCGCTGGGAGCCAGATCACTCCCGGGTCACCGCCGCTCATCCGCGGAATCCCGGCGTCGCTGCGGGGGCCGGGCATGATGCGGCCGAGCCTGGTTCCGTCCAGCCAGGCGCTGATCCTCAGCCCCGACCCGGCGGCCCTGAGGAAGTAGCCGCTGCCGCTCTCAAGGCCGGCGAAGTCGGGATTCAGCCAGAATGCCTCCCCGGCGGGGACCTCCAGGGGAACCGGGAGGGGCACTTCGGCAGGAACCGCCGCAGCCCCCGCGGCCAGGGCAAGCGCATCGAGTTTGTCCTGGGGCAGGGCTTGAACGGCCCAGCCCTGAAGCGGCACGCCGGAGAGGAGCGTGACGGCGCCCGGGCCGTGGGACGGATCATGCGGAAAGGACACAGCGATGTCCCAGCTCTCCCCCTCATGTGGCAGCCGCAGGTAGGGGTTCTCCGGGACAACCATCGCCGGCGCAAGGGCCCCGACGCCGACCGCAACGGGTGACGTCAGGCCTGCAAAATGCAGATAGCACACCTCCCCCGGAGCAGGTGCGGAGAGGGTCTTTCGATATTCGACGCCGGCGCCCAGCCGCGTGCTGCTCCAGCCGCCGAACGGGCGGAGGGCGCGGCCAGGATCCGCCCACTGCCCGCCGCCATGCACATGCCAGAGACCGGAGACATCCGCCGAGCCGGTCAGCGCCAGAACCGCTCCGGTCCCGCGAAGTGCGCCGAGGGCAAGGGCAGGAAGCCGGGCATCATCAAAGTTGGAGTGGCCCCAGATCTCGACGTCGGCGGTGAGTTCGCCGCCGCCGGCCGGGAGCCCGACGATGGCGGCCGCCCCGAACGGCGTCAGTGTGCCGAGGGGTACTGAATCCCCGGCCGCTGGACGGAAGGACAGCGACAGGATGTCCGCACCGCCGTCGACCAGGAGCTGTTCGCAGCCGACTGGCACCGCGGCCCGGTATCTGCCACGGCCGGCGTACACCCCAAGCGCTTCCAGGGGTGGCGCCTCCGGGTGCCGGGTGGCCGGCAATTCCGCGAAAAGTTCGGCCGTTTCGGGGGCGAATCCGGAAAGCATGAGGGCGCCATCGCCGGTTTCCCCCGGGTGGTCCGGGGGCCCTGCCGCCATAGCCTCTTCAGCAGCGCGGGTCGACCATGCAAGCCGGGTGCCGTCGTCGAACACCGCCTCACCGCAGCCTCCCGGGAGCGCGATGACCAGAAGGTTGTCGCGAAATTCCGCCTGCCCCGAAGGGATGGCCGGCGTCGTAACGGAGGCAATGATCAGCACAGCGTCCGCGGTATCGGCGAACGTCAGTTCGAGCGCCGAAAGCGTACGGGTGACGGCGACCAGTTCCGCCGTCGCGAGCTCCAGGACCGCCGGCACCCCCCACTCGTGCAGCGGCACGGCCACCGCCAACAGCGGGCACCTGCCAGGCGGGACCTCGACGGCGGCAACGGCCCCGCCGTCTGTCTTGAGCTGGAGCGTCCCGGCTTGCCCGCCAAGGTTGGGCAGGCCGGCCAGGTAGCCGCCCCCGGACAAGGCAAGCGCGGGACGGACCGTGGAAGTGGCAAAACCGGGCACCAGTTCCAGCGGCGCGTCCAGCACTGGAAGGGCCGATGCCAGCCGGGTCCCGAGGGCATCGATGACCCCGGCGAGCCTGCGGCCTTCAAAGTACTCGGGGCGCCGGGCGCCGTCGGGAGACACGTAGCCACCGAAGTCGTAGCTGTGGGTCATGAAGTTTCCGGGGTCTCCCCAGTTGCCCGTGGAAGGATTCAGCCCGAAGTTCCAGCCGGAACTCTGCAGGTACGGCGCCAGGAGCCGGGCGCCGGCCAGGAGCTCGCGTCGAAGCGTAAGGTGCAGCCTGTTCGTTTCGGTCACCAGCAGCGGGAAGCCCCGGGCCGCGAGTTCGCCCTGGTACGCGAATACCTCGGCCTCAATGTCCGGTGACGCGTCATCGGGATAGAAGTTGGCCGCTGGAACCACACCGGGCACTTCGCCGGTTGCCGCTGACAGGTCCCCCTGACCGGCGCAGGCAATGACCGGAACAGTGATGCCGGCCCGGGCCGCGGCGTCGGCGAGGGCCTGCATGTAGCCGCGCCGGTCCAGGCAATCGAAAAAATCGAGCTCATTCTCGATCTGCAGCAGGATGATGCTCCCGCCGCGGCCGTGCTGCCGGCCAGCGAGGATCGGCAGCACGGTCCGGTACCAGGCAAGCGCCTGCCCAAGGTATCGCGGCTCGTTCTGCCGTACCTTGAGCTCCGGGTCCAGGCCCAGCCAGGCCGGCAGGCCGCCGCCGTCCACCTCCGAACAAATGTACGGACCCGGTCGTGCCAGGACATACAGGCCTTCGGCCGCGGCAAGGTCCAGGAAGCGGGCAACGTCCCGGGGCCCTGAGAAGTCGTGGACGCCGGGCTGCGTCTCGTGGAAGTTCCAGGGGATATAGACGTCCACGGCATGATAGCCCGACTCGCGGACCAGCTTCAGGCGGTCCCGCCACTGCTCCGGGGGAAGCCGGAAGTAGAACACAGAGGAGCACAGCAGGAGCCGGGCTTCGCCGTCGATCACCAGCCTGCCGCCGTCGAGCGAAACCGCACCGCCGGATGTGGAATTCATGGTTACTTCACACCCGCGCTGCCTGTGGAGAGGTTCATTTCGTACATATACTTCTGGCCGAAGTAGTAAATGATGATCATCGGCAGCGACAGGAACACGGTGCCCACCATCACGAGGTTCCACGGCGGCGTCTGCAGCTCCTGGCTGGTGCTGGTGAGCAGCTGCACGCCAAGCGCCAGCGGCATCTTGGTGTCCTCATTGAGGTAGATCAGGGGACCCATGAAATCGCCCCAGGTCCAGGTGAGGGTGAAGATGGCAATGGCGATCAGCACCGGCGTCATCATGGGCAGGACGATCCTCCGGAAGATCCCGAAGTAGCCCAGCCCGTCAACCATCGCGGCCTCGTCCATTTCGAGCGGCAGCCGGGTCACGAACTGCCGGATCAGGAAGATGTTGTACGCGTTGCCGAAGAAGTTGGGGATGATCAGCGGCAGGAAAGTGTTGATCCAGCCGAGCTCCTTAAACAGAATGAACTGCGGAATCATGGTGATCTGGGCCGGGATCATCATGGTGGCCAGCACGATCATGAAGGTGATGTTCTTGCCTCTGGCCCGCAGGCGGGCGAAGGCGTAGCCCACCAGGGCCGAGGAAAACACCTGCCCCACAGCCGACAGCACCGAAATGATGACCGAGTTCAGGACGAAGTTCCCCACAGGCTGCTGCGTTTGGAAGATGCGTACGAAATTCTCCCAGCGGAATTCGGAGGGAATCAGCGAAAAGCTTCCCGTGCTGACAGTCTGGTCACTGCTCAGCGCGATGGACACGACAAAGACCAGCGGGGCGAAGAAGACGGAGGATGCGATCAGCAGGCCTGCATAAGTGAACGCGGTGCTCTTGTGGACCTTGAGTTCGGCCATCAGTTCTTGACCTCGGTTTCGTAGAAGACCCATTTGCGCGATGTGACGAAGGCAATGACCGTCATCGCCATAACGACGAGGAACAGGAGCCAGGAAATCGCCGAGGCATAGCCCATGTGGTAGTTCCTGAAGGCCTCGCTGAAGAGCAGCGGAACCACCATCTGGCTCGCGTTGTCCGGACCGCCCTGCGTGAGGATGTACACCTGGGCGAAGACCTGGAAAGCGCCGATGATGCCCATGATGAGGTTGAAGAAAATGATGGGCGTCAGCTGCGGGAACGTGATGCTCCAGAACTGGCGCATCGAGGAGGCGCCGTCGATCTCGGCGGCCTCATAGAACTCCTGCGGGATGCCCTTCATGCCCGCCAGCAGTAAGACCGTGGCGCCGCCTGCCTGCCAGAGCGAGAGCAGGATGATTGCTGGCTTGACCCATTCGGAGTCGAAAAGCCAGGCCGGGCCGTCGATTCCGAACACCGCCAGGACCCGGTTAAGGGGGCCGGCGTCCGGAGCCAGGATCATCTGGAAGATCAGGGCCACCGCGACGATGGGTACCAGGTGCGGCAAATACACAAGGGTACGGAAGATTTTGCGTGCCCTCATCTTCTTGTTCAGCAGCGCGGCGAGCCAGAGCGCGATTGCCATCCCCAGCGGGACCGAGAAGAAGGCGAAGTAGAACGTGTTCCACAGGGACTTATGGAACACGTCATCCTCTGTGAGCAGCCGGACGTAGTTCGCAATGCCCACCCAGTTGGGATCCGTGAACGAATCCCAGTCCGTGAACGAGAGGTAGACCGAGGCCAGCATCGGCCCCAGGAGGAAGACCACGAACCCGACAACCCACGGCGAGATAAACAGCCAGAAGAAGCAGGCCTCCTTGCGGCGCATGGAGCTGGGCCTCGCCTTGAGTTTGGGCGGGTTCGCCGGCACCATTTCCCTGTGTTCCGGCGGCCGGGCCGGAACAGGGGCTTTCTGCTGAACGCTTGTCATGACGGGTCCCGGGCTTCCTAGGCCTTGACGATCGAGTCGAGGCGCTTCTGGAGGTCCGCAGCGGTGGCCTTCGCATCGGACTTTCCGAGCCAGAAGTCGGCCATGGCATCGGTGATGGCCTTCTGCATTTCGTTCCACTCGGGGATGAACGGCGGCTTGAAGATCGACGGCGTCGAGTCCGGGAACACCTGCATGTTCACGTTTCCCTTAAGCCACGCCGGCTTGAGGAAGTCCTGGCTTTTCTGCAGGTCCTGGCGGGCGGGCACGTCCTGGCCCAGCTGGAGGATGGGCTGCTGGCCTTCGGCCGAGGTCATGAACTGGATGATTTTGAAGGCGTCGGCCGGGTTCTTGCTGCTGCGCGACACGGCCAGCCCGGAGCCGAAGGCGGAAATGGCCTTCTCCTTGCCGCGCCAGATGGGGGCGACGTCCCAGGTGATCTTGTCCTGCTTGGCCAGGCTTCCGATGTTCCAGAAACCCGTGCTGTTCATCATCACCTTGCCGGATGCGAAGGCCGCGTCGCCGCCCACTCCTGCTCCCATGTTGGCGTAGTCAACTTTGGACGGCACCACTTTGTGCTTGAAAATCAGGTCCTGGCAGAACTGCAGCGCGTCGATGACTTCCGGTGTGTTCACGGAGGGCCTGCCGCTGGACGCATCAATGACCTGGCCGCCGTTCTGGTAGGCGAAGGACATCCAGATGGGCCACCATTCAGTGCCGCCGTACCCGAAGGCGCCGCCGCCTGTGAGCTCCTTGGCGGTGGAGAGGAGATCGTCCCAGGTCCAGTCGGCGGTGGGGGCCTTGAGGCCCTTTTTGTCGAACTCGCCTTTGTTGTAATAGAGGATCATGGCTCCCGCGCGGTCCGGGACAGCGTAGGTCTTGTCCTTGTACTTCCAGTTTCCGGCCACGGGTCCGAAAGTGCCGGACATGTCCAGCGACGCTTTGGAGATGTAATCGTCCAGCGGCAGGAGTTGGTTCTTGGAGCTGTACGCGTTGGCGTCCTCAGCCACCTGCATGATGTCCGGTCCCGTGCCCCCCGAAATCATGGTTTGGACTTTCTGCGCGTAGTCCTTGTTGGGAATGATCTGAAGGGTGATGTTGTAGTCCGGATATTTCGCCTTGGCCAGATCCAGCCGTGCCTGGTACGCGGCCTTGTCCGGATCGCCGCCCCACACGGTCATCACAAAGTTCTTGGCACCGGAGGCGGCGGCGTTGTTGCTGGAACTGCCGCAAGCGGTGAGGGTGATGATTCCGACGGCGCTGGCGCCAAGTCCTGCCAGGACGTTGCGGCGGGAGACGCTGGTTTCCAGAAGCTTCATTGCTTTCCCTTCAAATGGCCGGCAGTCATTGCCGGAGACGTTTTTCGTCGAAGTTGGACGCTGGACCCAAGGAGTTGAACGGGCCGGCCCGGCTTACGCTATTGCTTATTCTAACCCTTGTCAATAGTCTGGTGTGACGTGATGCACAGCGTCAAACCAGCGCTGATTCGCGCGCCAGGACATAGAAAAGTCCGGCGTGTCATGGCAACACGCCGGGTTTTCAATAAGGGTCCCAGTGTGTGCTGTTGCCGGAACTCTTCGGCAACCGCCACCGCTACATCGGCGTGGCCACGGCCCGCGGATTCAGCGCTGTACCCGCTGGCGGGATAGCGCTGAGCAGGTGAGCCAGCGCCCCACCGCGACCACGCGCGTCGAAACGGTGTTGAGGACAGCGGCCTTGCCCGGGGCACGGTCCGCTCTGGCGCCGCCGGGCGGAGCGGCGTAGCGTCGATTTGGAACGATGAAAGTGGCGGCCAGCGCTTAGCCCGGCAACTCTCCGGGCGCCCAGGTCAGAGTTTTTGTTGGAGGAGCCGGGGATGGCTGGATGGAATGCCGACACTGCTGCCGGGCCGCTGGGTGCCGGGACGGTCACGTTGGTGGAGGGATCGGCCTTCTGTATTTCGTTGCCGAACGGGGATATCCAGTCCGGGCATCCGCACGGCGTCTTTGTTCAGGACACGCGGATCCTCTCCGGCTGGAGCCTCACGATTAACGGCATGCCGCTTGAGCCGCTGGCGGCGGAGACCAAGGAACCGTACCGGGCACTGTTTGTGGGCCGGGTCCCCCGGACGGACGGATACGCGGACAGCCCGCTGATCGTGGAGCGGTTGCGTGAAGTGTGCGCCGGCATCCAGGAGCAGGTCTCTGTCCGCAATTACTCCCTGGCGCCGGCAGACTGCCTTATCACCCTGACGGTGGAGGCCGATTTCGCGGATCTTTTCGAGGTGAAGGAGGCACGGATCCAGCGGCGCTGGGAGGAAACGCGGGACGTGGACGATGGTTCACTGACCATCCGGGCAGCCTGGCAGGATCTCCGGAAAGGCATCCTGGTCCAGGCACCCGGAGCCGACGTCACCCACGACGCCCTGACCTACCAGGTGTCCATCGCGCCGCACAGCCAGTGGAGCACCCTTCTCACCGTGGTGCCCAGCAGCGACGCAACCAGTCCTCCCCCGCCGTCGTTCGTTCACACTGACGCAGACGGATTGTCCCCGCGGGACGTGCGCCGACGGGAGTGGGTGGCCAAGATTCCGGTGCTGCATATGGGAAACAGTTCCATTGAACGGACACTGCGGCGCAGCTATGACGATCTGGGCGCCCTCCGCATCGAGGATCCCAACCACCCCGACAGGGTGGTGGTGGCCGCGGGCGCGCCCTGGTTCATGACTCTGTTCGGCCGCGACTCTCTGTTGGCCGCGGAAATGGCCCTGCCCGTGGACCCCTCCCTTGCCCTGGGCACGTTGCAGACGCTGGCAGACCGCCAGGGCAACGTCGTTGACCCGATGAGCGAGGAGGAACCGGGCAAGATCCTGCACGAAGTCAGGCTCGACGTCTCCAGCGGGCTGTCCTTGGGCGGCAAGTCCGTCTACTACGGCAGCGTGGACGCTACGCCGCTTTTCGTCCTGGTGCTCGGCTCTGTCAGCCGCTACGGATTTTTCGCGGATACCATTGCCGCGCTGCTGCCGCACGCGGACCGGGCGCTGGAGTGGATCCGTGATTACGGGGACAAGGACGGGGACGGGTTTGTCGAGTATGAGCGCCTCAACCCCCAGGGCCTGCTCAACCAGGGCTGGAAGGACTCCTGGGACGGGATCAACTTCGCCGACGGCACCCTGGCGGAAGGGCCCATCGCGCTCTGCGAGGTCCAGGGTTATGTCTACGCCGCCTACACGGCACGTGCCTGGATGGCTTACGACGCCGGCGACACAGGTTTGGCCATTGAATACGCTGAGCGGGCGGCTCAGTTGAAAGAACAGTTCAACGAGCAGTTCTGGATGCCGGACCGCGGGTATTATGCGGTCGCCCTGGACGGCAGGAAGCGGCAGGTGGACGCGTGCGCTTCCAATATGGGCCACTGCCTCGTCTATGGCCTCATCGATGAGGACAAAGCGCCGCAGGTGGTCGAGCGCCTGATGTCCCCGGAAATGTTCAGCGGCTGGGGCGTGCGGACCCTCGCCAGCGACATGGGCGCCTACAACCCGGCGAGTTACCACAACGGCTCGGTCTGGCCGCACGACAATGCGCTCATCGCGAGCGGCCTGCTGCGGTACGGCTTCATCGCCGAGGCGCAACGGATCTCCACTGCGCTGCTGGAGGCAGCCGAGTACTCGGGCGGCCGGCTGCCCGAACTGTTCTGCGGCTTCAGCCGGGACCAGATCGCCGAGCCGGTGCCGTATCCCACTGCCTGCTCGCCCCAGGCCTGGGCAGCGGCCACGCCCATCCGGCTGGTGACGAATCTGATGCGCTATGACACCCACGCCTCCCTGGGTGGCGTGTGGGTGGACCCCGTGCTCCCGGAGTCCTACGGGGACCTGCACATCAGCAACGCCCCCTTGGCCGGCGGCAGGATTACCATTGACATCGCCAATTCCGTACCCTCCGTGCAGGGGCTGCCCGAAGGAATAAAGCTGCGCCAAGGCAAACGGCCGTACCTGACAGAACTGGTGGAACAAGCCGGCCTGCATCGTGAGGCTTAGCTCGTTTCCCGCGGGTTTTCGTCCAGGTAACGCGGCCAAAGGGCGTCTAAGCGGCCGTTAGCTGGACAAGAACTCCCGCCTGGGTCCGATACCAGCCGGACTCTTCTGACGGCATCCCTGACGCCGGCGCCGCCGAACCCCACCACGGCCACGTAGAGGCCGTCCGCCGCCGGGCCGGATGTCCCCACCCAGGGGACTGCCATGCCGCTGCCCATCGGCCGGGCCTCTGCCCGGGTGAAGCTCCCGGCGTCGTCGAGCGCTTCCCCCACACCCTCCAGTGGCACCACCACACTGATCAGGTCCGACGCCGGATCCAGCGGCCAGCCGCCGATCCGCAGTCTGGCTGGCGGACAGTCAGCCGTGCCGGAAAGCCGGACCAGGCGGACCTCCACCGCCCCGTGCGTAAAAGATGTGACAGTGACGTCCGGGCCCTGCGTCGAGGCGCCGGCCGCGCCGCTGCCATGGTCGGGACCGCTGGCCGCCGGGACGGTGATCCAGTTCACGGGGCCGCCGGAGGATCCCTTCAGGGTGCTGCCGGATGCTTCGAGGCCGCGCGTTTCAAAGCCGGTCCGGTGGGTGAAGCGGCCGGCACGGTCCACCAGCACGACGGCGTTGTCCAGGGATTCGGAGGCAAGATCAGGGAAACTGTGGGTGGAGTATCCCAGCCGTGCGTAGAGCGCCGAGTCCGCGAGCCGGTCGCCCTTCCGGGCATGGTCGGTGCCGTGGTTGGTGACGCGCACGATGCCATCCGCCTGCGTGCCGTTGACCTGCCAGCCCGGCACCGCGATGAGCCTGCGGGTGTCGCCGAGTTCCACCGGCAGCGGCTCCTCCACGGCCGTCCACACACGGTGGTTGGCCGGCAGGGCCAGCCCCAGCATTCCCTTGGCGGCCCAGTAGGGCGAACCGGGACCCGAGTAGGACTGCTTCATGGCGCTGAATTCCCCGTGCCAGCCGATGGACAGTAGGCCCTGCCCGTTGATGGCACCGTTGCGGGCAAAGTAGTCCAGCATCCCGGAGGCGGCCCGCCGGCTGGTCCCCGGCCGGAGCCGGGTATGCCCGGAAAGCTCCCCCACCCAGAACGGTGCGGCGGCGGCGAAACGGTAGATCAGGCTGCGGCCCTGGACGAGGGGCGAGCCGTTGGCACCCACCAGGTGCACGGCGTCGTCAAGGTAGTCCGCCAGGCGGTCACCGTCAAGGCTCCCGCGGGCCCCTACCCGTGGATCCCCGGGCGCCATCATGGCCCACAGCTGCGGGTACACGTGGAAGGCCCAGCCCACATAATGGTCAAAGGCGCGTTCCGGACCGTCGGCGAACCAGCCCTGGCCGCGGTACAGGGAATCGTGGACTGCGAGCCCGGCATCGATGTCCTCCGCCGAGGACCTGCCGCCCACACTGGCCAGGAAGGTCTCCACCACAATCTGGAACCACACCCAGTTGATGGGCGGATACTCTTCCCCGACCACGGTCTCGAACCAGGCGACGAGCTGGCCCTGCACCCGTTCAGGCAGTTTGTCCCAGAGCTGGTCCCGCGTCAGGGCCAGGCCAACGGCCAGCGATGCAGCCTCCACCTTGGCCTGCCCCAATTCCCCGGGTGTGGGCCAGCGGTCCGGTGAGCGCGGGTCCGTTCCGGCGTCCAGGCCCTGGGCGTACCACTCGGCGAGCCACCCCGTGGCGGCCGGGTCTCCGGCCATCCGGAACGACGCCATGAGGAAGGTGCGCGCGAAGGCCTCCAGGGAATCGCTCCGGGACCCATATGCGCTGCTTGCTCCGGGCAGATGGACATTGGCGTGGTCCGGGGAGGCGTAACGGTGGGCTGAGCGCAGCAGGTGGTCGGCGTAGCGGCACCAGTGTTCCCGGGTGAGGCCGGTGTGGGGCGAAAGCCCGCGGTCTTCGGCAGGCAGGTTCAGCGGCGGCACAGTCATCAACGCGGGTCCTAGGGGTTTCGGGTCAGGTTGCGGAGATCAGGTGGTGGGCGCCAGGGAGGCCTCGGCCTCGGGCCGCGGGCCGCCCACGGAGGACTCCCGGACGATGAGGTCCGGATTCAGTTGGATCCGGTGCACGGGGCGCTTGCGGCCCTCCGCGAGCCGGGCTGTCACCAGCTGCACCGCAACCCTTCCCACATACTGCTTGGGCGGCCGGACGGCGGAGATGGCGGGTTCGGCAAGATAGGCCACTTCGTCGTCGTACCCCACGATGGCCATACTGCCGGGGACGTCCACGCCGCGGTCCACACAGTGCTGGACGAAGGCCACGGCCTGGGTATCGGAATGCACCAGCATTGCTGTGGTCCCCGTTCGCCGGCACAGTTCCAGGACGCGGTCGAAGTGTGCGGAACGCTCCCCCGCGGGAACCTTGGCCGAATCCTCGGTGACGGGCTCCTCCAACGGGATCCGCAAGGCGGCGATGGCCTGGCGCCAGCCGCGGACCACGTGCGAGCTTGTGGGGCTGGACGAATCCGTGAGGCAGCCGATCTTGCGGTGCCCTTCCTGCCACAGGTGGCGTGTGGCCATTCCGGCCCCGAAGGCGTGGTCGGTCGCCACCCACTCCAGCCGGTGGGCAGGAATTTCGGCAGGCGACCGCCGCTCCGCCAGGATCACCGGGATGGGGAGCGCGTTGAGCCAACGCAGGAGTTCATGGCCGGCTTCCCCCGTCATGTCCGGTGCAACGATGAGACCGTCGATGTTCTGGGTGTCCAACAGCGCCTGGACCTGCCGCCGGTTGTCAGCGGCGTCGTAGGCCGAGCCGCGGACCACGATCCTGGCCTGCTGCTCCTCAGCCTCGGCCCGGGCACCGCTGATCACCTGCGGCCAGTAGTAGTCCAGCGACGGGACCACCATGCCGATCGAGTACCGGTTCGCCTGGTGCCGGGCCAAGGACGCCGAGCGGTCCAGCGGACTGGGCAGCGTGGCACCTCCATGCACGCGGGATACCAGGCCCTCGTCCGCCAGGATATTGACGTCCCGGCGGATGGTCAGCTCACTGACGCCAAGCTCGGCCGCCAGCGCGCGGACGGTCACGGAACCGTGGGCGCGCAGCTCCTCCATCAGCCGCTCGCGGCGCTGCAGCGAAAAGAGGGACCTGGCTGCCGGTTCCGGGGTCTGCTCAGGACTCATTGTCTGCCTCCACTGTCAGCGTGAACACGCCCGCGCCGCGCATTTTCCGGGGCATCTGGAACCGGAGCCTGGTCAGTTTACGGCCCCACACCTCTGCCAGGAGCGGATCGTCCAGGAGCCATTCGTCCACGTGCACGACGGCGGCGGACGGGTCCCAGCGCAGCAAGGCTCCGCGGCCCCCGGCTGCATCGGGGATGCCTTCCGGACGGACGGCGGCAGTTCCTTCCGGTCCCACCTCCACGGTGCCGGACAGCAGGTAGTGGATGTCGACGTCGGGCGTCCTGTCTTGACCCTTCCCGCCCCCGGTCCCGTCCTCCGTTCTGTCCCCGTCTGTGGCTTCATTTGTCGAAGGTTCATTTGTCAAAGGAAGGTTCCATCGGTCTTCGATCACCACTCGCGACGCTCCCGTGGGGTGCCCGGCAACGGGCTGCGCGGCCCTTTCCAGCTGGGCGGCCTTTTCCAGCTGGGCGGCCTTTTCCAGCGAGGCGGACCGGGTCCAGCATGCGGCCGGGCCGAGGCCGTAGGCCCGGCCCAGTCCAAGGACCAGCCGGGGATCCTCAGGGGCAGGAATGTGCTCCACGGACGCAGCGAACTCCGGTCCGGTGCCCTGTTCCAGTCCATAGGGTGCGGGAACGCTGTGCCATCCGCTCTGCATTGCCCTGATTCCGTACCTTTCCGGGCCGAACGTCCGGGCCGTGTACGTGGGCTGGCCGGCGTCGGCCAGCAGCGGGACGCCGTCCACAGCCACCACCACCGAGCCGACGTCGCGGTGGTTGTGGTGTTCGCCATTGTGTCCGCCCTTGGCAGCCAGGGCCAGGCCGTCCGTCCGGCCCGGATTTTCCCGGACCAGCATGACCTGCACCGATTCCAGGTAGCTGAAGCCTGTCAGCGGCGGCGCGGAAGCCGCCGCATTCTGCTGCCCCTGAAGTCCGGGTCCGTCCAGGAGCGCACGCAGCGTCCGGCCCAGCCCGGCGTCGACTCTGGGCGCAGTTGCCTGGAATGCCCTCGCGTGCCGCACGGCGTCCCGGTCGCCCAGCCGCTCACCCCACCGCCGGACCAGGTCCCAGGGGAGGCCGCTCCACGCACGGGCCGGTCCGTCGGCGACGTTCAGATACCACCGGTGGCCCAGGTGCATGCGGTGCGGGAAGGCCAGGAGTTCGTGAACCACCGGAATGTCTGGGTTGAGCGTTCCCGCCGTGGCCTCCTCCAGCAGGGCCAAGGCCTCAAGGGCCCGTGCGGCCCCGTTCCACCAATAGGTAAAGCCCTCGTCGATGGCGCCGTCCGACGGGACTGAGGCGAAGAAGCGATCCAGCCCTTCAATGGCCAGGGCCACCGTCTCGGCCTGGAGCCCGGGATCATCCACCAGGACAAGAGCGGCGGCGATGACGTTTGAGTGGATCCAGGGGTTCCAGTTGTGGACGTCGCCGTCCAGCCCCAGCCAGTGCCAGTCATCGCGGTCACGGAAGGGGCGGACCACACGGTCCAGAACCTCCTCCCGGATCCTCCGGCGGAGGCCGGGTGCCCGCCGGTCCAGCTGCTCTGCGAGGACCAGGTCGAGCCAGGCCAGCTGGGCCCCCACTTCGCCTGCACCGAGATCCAGGTAAGGGGCTGACCGGTCCGGGACCACGTCCCCCCTGCGCGTGTGGGCGTCCTCATGGGCGGCCCAGCACCAGGAGCTTTGCTCGCACAGCAGGTAGGCGCCGTCGATGACCTCGTCCAGCCATTCCGGCCGCCCGCCGAAGTCCGGCGCCCCGCCGGGGGTCCCGGCCTGGGACAGGCAGGCCATGACCACGGCCCTGCTCAGCCGCTGCTGCCGGGCTGCCACCAGGCCTTCGTAGGCCGTGCGGTTTCCGTCGCGGAAGTAGCGGGCGTAATGGGACACCAGTGGCTGCGGCCACGGTTCGCCGCGTTCCGCTTCCGCCTCCCGCGCAAGGGCAGCCACCGGAGACGTTCCGACGGCGGACCACGCGGCGTGCGCCGCCGCCGGGTGGAGTTTCAGGCGCTTTCGGCTCCCCGCCAGGGTGAGCAGCAGCGCCTCCATCCGGGCCTCGCCCCGCCACGCCGCTGAGAGCGGGCCCTGGAACGTTCCGCGGGGCGTGCGGACGGTCTCCGGCACCACGTTCAGCTGGGTTGGCATGATGCTCCGCCTTCTCTCAAACGATCTTTGGGCTGCCCGCTCTCAATGTTCGAATCTGAACGCTTTAGATCGAGTGTGGTTGATCTGATTGATTTCTTGTGAGTATGAGTATGTACTCCTTTCTGGATGTGATGCAACACATGAAACGGCCCGGCACTCCGGTCCGGACGATTTCAGGAAGGACGGCCCAGGTATGCCGCGCAAACCCCAAGCGCTCCTGCTGATGAACCGCTCCACCATGCAGGACCAGTTCGATGCCGCCCGGCTGGGACGGCTCGCCGGCCTCGTGGAACTCGGCAGCCCTGCTTGGACCGATTCCCTGTCCGACCCCCGCGTGGCTTCGCTGCTGCCGGAGGTGGAGGTCCTGCTGACCAGCTGGGGGGTGCCTCGGCTGGACCGCCAGGCTTTGGACCGGCTGCCCCGGCTGCGCGCAGTGTTCCACTGCGCCGGTACGGTGCGCTCCTTCGTGACGGACGAACTGTGGCAGCGCGGGATCCTGGTGACCACCGGGGCGGAAGCCAATGCCATACCGGTGGCCGAGTTCACGTTCGCTTCCATCGTCCTGGCCGGCAAGAAGGCACAGGTCCTGGCGAACGACGCCCGGATTTCCCGTGAGGACTGGTCGTATTCAACTGCCCGCGGCGAGCTGGGCAACATGGGCCGCACCATCGGCGTCGTCGGGTTCTCCCGGGTCGGGAGGCGCGTGGTCCAACTCGTCCGGCAACTCCAGGACGTCACATGCCTGGTTGCCGATCCGTACGCGGATCCTGCCGCGGTGGCAGATGCCGGGGCCCGCCTGGTGACGCTCGAGGAGTTGATTGCGGCTTCCGACGTCGTCACCATCCACGCCCCCGCCCTGCCCGAAACCCGCCACATGATCGGCGCGGCCCAACTCGAAGCCATGAAGGACCATGCCACCCTCATCAACACGGCCCGCGGATCCCTGGTGGACACCCGGGCCCTGGAGTCCGCCTGCGCCGGCGGCCGGATCCACGCGATCCTCGACGTCACGGAACCGGAACCGCTGCCGGCCGGATCCGTGCTCTATGACCTGCCCAACGTCGTGATCACTCCGCACATCGCCGGGTCCCTGGGTACCGAAACCCGGCGCATGTCGGACGTGGCCATCAGCGAACTTGAGCTCTACCTCGCAGGCAAGGGCCTCACAGCCGAGGTCCTCCCCGAACATCTGGACCTCATTGCCTGATCAGCAGGAAAGAAACCCCGAAAATAAGGAGAACCGCAATGAAGCGCACTACTCTCGCGGCGATTGCCCTCGCCGCAACTGCCAGCCTCGGCCTGACCGCCTGTGCGGGCGCGGCCGGTCCGGCCGAAACCCCGGACGCCGGCGGCAAGACCACGCTCAGTGTTTCCGTCTGGAACTACGAAGGGACGCCCGAGTTCAAGGCGCTGTTCGACGGCTACGAGGCGACTCACCCGGACGTGACCATTGAACCGGTGGACATCCTCGCCGACGACTACCCCCAGAAGGTAACCACCATGCTGGCCGGCGGTGACACCACCGACGTGCTCACCATGAAAAACGTCATCGACTACTCCCGCTACGCCAGCAATGGCCAGCTGCAGGAGATCAACGGCGTGGTGGACTCGCTGGACAAGGCCAAACTCGCTGGCCTGGACGCCTTCAACCTGGACGGAAAGTATTTCGCCGCCCCATACCGCCAGGATTTCTGGCTGCTCTATTACAACAAGGACCTCTTCAAGGCAGCAGGGCTGGAAGAACCCAGCAACATCACCTGGGACAAATACGCGGAGCTCTCCAAGAAACTCGCCGGAACGTCCGCCGACGGCAAAAAGGTGTACGGCACGTACCAGCACTACTGGCGGTCAACGGTGCAGGCCATCGCCGCTGCCCAGAACGGCGGCAACCTGATCGGCGGGGACTACAGCTTCGCCAAGGACCAGTACGACATGACCCTCGACCTGCAAAAGAGCGGTGCCATGATGGACTTCGGCACCGCCAAGAGCCAGAAAACCAGCTACCGGACCATGTTCGAGACCGCGCAGACCGCCATGATGCCCATGGGCTCCTGGTACATCTCCGGGATCGTGGCCGCCAAGCAGGCCGGCAAGACCGCCGTGAACTGGGGGCTTGCCCAGCTGCCGCAGAAGTCCGCCGGCGGCGGCACCACCACTTTCGGCTCCCCCACGGCCTTCGCGGTGAACAAGAACGCCAAGCACTCGGACGAAGCCAGGAAGTTCATTGCATGGGCGGCGGGTGCAGAGGGCGCCAAGGCCATCGCCAGGATCGGTGTCGTTCCGGCCCTGCAAACCGACGAGGTGACCGCTGAGTACTTCAAGCTCCCGGGTCTGCCCACGGACGGGCTCTCCAGGGCAGCCTTCTCCCCTGACAAGACCGTCCTGGAAATGCCCGTCAGTGACAAATCGGCGGCCACGGACAAGATCCTTACGCAGGAACACGAGCTGATCATGGCTGGCGAGCGCTCCGTCGATGACGGCATCGCAGAAATGGGTAAGCGCGTCAAAGACGAAGTCCTCAAGTAATGACTACAGACACTATCCATCCGGCCCCCGCGGGCAATCTCCAGCAGGACAAGTCCATCCAGGGGAAGCAGGACATCCTCAACCGGGGCAACCGCAGGCAGGCGCGACGGAACACGCTGATCGGCTGGACCTTCATCCTGCCGAACTTCCTGGGCTTCCTGGCCTTCACGCTGGTACCCGTCCTGGCGGCGTTTGCGCTGGCCTTCATGGAGTGGACATCCTTCAGCGCCCCCAAGTGGGTTGGCCTGGCCAACTTCGAACGGATGCTGGGCAGCGATACCTTCTGGGTCGCGCTGCGCAATACCCTGCTCTACGCGCTTGGCCATGTGCCCTTGACCCTGGCACTGGCCCTTGTCCTGGCGATGCTGCTGAACCGTAAACTCAAGGGCATCGGGTTCTTCCGGGTGGCCATCTTCTTTCCCTACATCACCTCCCTGGTGGCGGTGGCCGTCGTCTGGAACATGCTCTTCAGCCCGGACAGCGGACCCATCAACCAGTTCCTCCAGTTTGTCGGTGTTGCCAACCCTCCCGGCTGGACCTCCAGCTCGGACTGGGCCATGCCGGCGGTGATCCTCACCAGCGTCTGGCGGGACATGGGCTACTACATGATCCTGTACCTGGCCGGCCTGCAAGCCATCCCCTCTGAGCTGTATGAGGCCGCGGAAGTGGACGGGGCCAGCGCCTGGCAGCGGTTCCGGAACGTCACGCTGCCGTCGCTGCGGCCCACGACCTTCTTTGTGGTGGTGATGCTCACCGTCTCCAGCTTCAAGGTCTTCGACCTCATTGTCGTCATGACCAACGGCGGCCCGGGCAGGGCCACCACGGTGCTTTCACAGCTGATCTACCAGGAGGGAATCGGCGA
The DNA here is from genome assembly GCA_036565085.1 of Arthrobacter sp. Lineage (GTDB taxonomy): Bacteria > Actinomycetota > Actinomycetes > Actinomycetales > Micrococcaceae > Arthrobacter. The sequence continues at coordinate 28,444 of DATCNU010000168.1, read as the reverse complement.
AGGAAAGTTCGGGTACTCATCGGCCATCTCGCTGGTCCTGTTCCTGATCGTCCTCACGGTGACAGTCCTGCAATTCAAGCTCCAGCAGCGGAGGGAACGCTGATGACCCACCTGACCGAAGACCTTAACGCCGAGGTGGGCCTCGGGGGCACTCCCCCCGGCAGCCTTGGCGCCGACCGGGGCCTGATTGAACGCCGGAGCCCGCGGGCCCGGAAGACGCGCACCGTCAACACGATCATCTACGCGGTGCTGGTGGTGCTGGTGGCGGCACTCCTGGTGCCGTTCCTGTGGATGCTGTCCTCCTCGCTGAAGGAGAACAACCAGGTGTTCACGGTGCCCATCCAGTGGATTCCCAAGGAATTCGTCTGGACCAACTATTCGGACATCTGGACCCGCATCCCCATGATGGGGTACCTGCAGAACACCCTGTACCTCTCGGTGATCATCACGTTCCTTCAGGTCCTGACAGGTTCGTTGGCCGCCTACGGCTTCTCGAAGATCAGGTTCCCGGGCCGGGACGTGCTGTTCCTGGGTTACATCGCCACCATCGCCGTGCCCTGGCAGGCGTACATGGTGCCGCAGTACATCATGATGCAGCAGCTGGGACTGACCAACAGCTTCAACGCCCTGATCCTGCTGCAGGCCTTTGGCGCCTTCGGGGTCTTCCTGATGCGCCAGTACTACATGACCATCCCGGATGAGCTGTGCGAAGCCGCGCGCATCGACGGGCTCAGCGAGTACGGCATCTGGGCACGGGTCATCCTGCCCCTGTCCAAACCGGCGCTGGCAAGCCTCGCCCTGCTGACGTTCGTGAACACCTGGAACGACTACATGGGTCCGTTCATCTACCTCACGAGCAACAGGCTGTGGACGGTCCAGCTGGGACTGCGGTCCTTCGTGGGCCAGTTCGACGCCGAGTTCGCGATGATCATGACCGGTTCCGTCATCTCCGTGGTGCCCATCCTGATCATCTTCCTGATCGGGCAGCGCTACTTCATCCAGGGCATAGCGACGAGCGGAATGAAGGGGTGAGCACCGTGCGCCAGCACACAATGCAGCCGCTGCGGCGCAGATGGCAGGGCCCGGGCTTTGAGACTTTCGGAAGCGCCTTCGGCTTCGTCTACACCTTCCTCGCCGTCAATTTCCTGCTCGCAGCGGCCAACGCTCCCCTGATGCTGTGCCTGGCCCTGGTGGCCGACCCGGTTGCCGCCTGGCCGTTCTTCCTGCTGCTGTCGTTCACGGTGGCACCGTCACTGACAGCAGCTTTCGCCGCCTTCCAGTCGCTGAGCGTCGCCGACGGCCCGGCCGTCAGGCCCGTCGTCTCTTTCCTGCGCGGCTACCGGAGCTCCTTCCGCCGGGCGGCGCCTGCCGGGCTGGCGGCCACGGCGGCGGCCGGCTTCCTCGGCGTGGACCTGGCCATCGTCCAGGTGATGCCGGCAGCCGCGGTGCTGGTGCCGCTGATCGCGGTGGCCCTTACCGCCGTCGTCTGCGTTGCCGTAACCGTTCTCGCCGGAACCGTCCTGCTGCCGGAGGCCGGGACCCGGGCCCTCCTGAAAGCGTCTCTGTACCTGGCCGTCCAGCGCTGGTACCTGAGCCTCGCGGCCCTGGTGCTGCTCGGTATCATCCTGGCAGCGGTCCTGGTCCAGCCGGTCATCGGCGTGGCCCTGGCTCCGGCGCCGCTGCTCTTTGTGGTCTGGAGCAATGCCGCCTTCGCTTTCCGGGCTGCAGTGCAGGACGACTGACGGCGACCGGTGGCCAGAGGTGGCCATCCGGCACCAATCCGCGCAACGCTGTGAAAAGATCAACCATGCGCGCCATGCAGCACTCCAGCAAACTCCAGAACGTCCGTTACGAACTCCGGGGGCCAATCCTCCAGGCCGCAAAGAAGATGGAGGCCGAAGGACACCGGATCCTCAAGATGAATCTGGGAGATACCGCCCCTTTCGGTATGGAAGCCCCCGAATCCGTGGTGGTGGACATGATCCACCACCTGCGGGGGGCCCAGGGGTACAGCGACTCCAAAGGCATCTTCTCGGCCCGGACAGCCATTTCGCAGTACTACCAGACCCGCGGCCTTCTGCAGATCGGCGTCGAGGACATCTTCATCGGCAACGGCGTGAGCGAACTCATCTCCATGTGCCTCCAGGCGTTTATGGAGAATGGTGATGAAATCCTCATCCCCGCACCGGACTACCCCCTGTGGACTGCCGCTGTTACCCTGACTGGCGGCCAGCCTGTGCATTATCTCTGCGACGAAACCGAGAACTGGTGGCCGGACATGGCCGATGTCGAGGCAAAGATCACCAAGCGCACTAAAGGGATCGTGATCATTAACCCGAACAACCCCACGGGAGCCGTGTACCCCCGGTATGTTCTGGAGCAGTTCGCCGCCCTGGCCCGCAAGCACCACCTCGTCCTGTTCTCTGATGAGATCTACGAGAAAGTCCTCTACGAAGACGCCGAGCACATCCATACGGCCTCGGTGGCCGAGGACGTCTGCTGCCTGACGTTCAGCGGACTCTCGAAGGCCTACCGCATGCCCGGGTACCGCGCCGGCTGGGTGGCTGTCACCGGTCCGCTCTCGGCAACGCTGGACTACCGCGAGGGACTGGAGCTGCTCGCATCCCTGCGCCTTTGCCCGAACGTCCCGGCCCAGCACGCCATCCAAACCTGCCTGGGTGGCTACCAAAGCATCGACGCGCTGGTCAGGCCGGGCGGCAGGCTCCGCGAGCAGCGCGACCTTGCATTCACGCTCCTCACTTCCATCCCGGGCGTCACGTGCGTTCCCGCGGCGGGAGCCATGTACCTTTTCCCGCGGCTCGATCCCGAGCTCTACCCGATCCTGAGCGACGAGCAGTTCGTCCTGGACTTGCTGCGGGACGAAAAGATCCTCGTCTCCCACGGTTCGGCATTCAACTGGCCCAAGCCGGACCACTTCCGGTTCGTTATCCTCCCTTCAGTGCTGGATATCGAGGAGGCCGTGCGCCGCATCGCCGCCTTCCTTGCCGCCTACCGCAGCCCGGACTAACGCGCGACAGGCAGGAAGTCCGGGGCCGCATTGGCGATGACACGGAAAACTAACCGGGCCCTAACCGTCAGGAAACGAAGGCGCAACATTGAGCGGCCACACTGGGAAGTGCCCGCAAGAGCAGGCACCAGCTCCAGCTCAGGAGGCCCAGCCATGTTGAAGGAAGCCAAAGCCCACGTAACACGGGTCCGTGCCCTGGACCAGCTCCACCGCGGGGACGAAATCGAAGCCCGCCTCTCCGTTGGTCCGAGCTACGACGACGTGGTTATCCGCCGCGGCAGCGTCCAGGAGACAGCACCCGGCATCGGCGTCGTCTGGATCATGGACCGCCACACCGGCCTTCGCAAAGCGATCAATACGGACGAGTGCAGCGTGTGGCGGGTCGCCTGAACCATCCCGCGACGGCGGGCGCAGTCAGTAAGGACTGCCCGCTGTCCGGTGGATCTCCCGGTTTGCGCCCGTTCTAGCCGCCGGCCACCGACTGGATGACCAGCACCTCCTGGCCGGCCGACACCTCGGTTTCCAACCCCCGGAGCCGACGCACCTCGTCACCGTCCACGTAGACATTCACGTAGCGGCGCAGTGCCCCGGTCTCATCGCGCAGCCGCCGGGCCAGCACCGGGTAATCCCTGGTTACCGAATCCAGCAGGCTCCCCACGGTCAGCACACCGTCGCCGGCGGGCGCAGTCAGCACCGGCTGCCCGCCGGCCAGCGGCTGCAGGACGCTGGGGAGCACCACGTGGATGTCAGGCACGCGGGGCAGCCGCTTCCGGGACCATGGACTTTTCGGACTCCGCGTTAAGGCCATCGTTGGAGATCACCGCGCTGGAGATGACGGCGGCACGGACGCACAGGACATCCGGCAGATGGGCCGCCACCTCCGTGAAGGTCTCCCCTTCGTCGGCGCTGGCGTAAACCGTGCCGCCGCGGGTGCCGAAGTAGACGCCCGCCGGTTCGGCGGAATCGACGGCGGCAGCATCGCGCAGCACACTGTTGTACTCGTGCTCGGGCAGCCCCGAATCCAGCCTCTTCCACGAGGATCCGGCGTCGTCCGTACGGTGTACTGCCAGCTTCCCGTCCGGCGGGATACGCTCGCCGTCGGCCTTCAACGGGACAACCCACGCTGTCCCTTCACGCCGCGGGTGCGTCAGCATCACGAAGCCGAAATCGGCCGGGAGCCCTTCGGCAATGGATTCCCAGTTCTCTCCGTTGTCATCCGTGCGATAGACGCCATGGTGGTTCTGTGCGTAGAGGCGTCCCTCGACGGCGGCATCCGCCGCGATCTTATGCACGCACTGGCCGAATTCGGGGTACGGATCCGGCATGAACCGGGCGGAGATTCCCTTGTTCCTGGGTTCCCACGACGTCCCGGCGTCGAGCGAGCGGTAGACCCCGCCGGTGCTCATGGCGATGTGAACGTTGTCCCCGGCCGGATTCACCACGATTGAATGGGCTGCGGCGCCACCGTAGCCGGCACCCCATTCGCTCCGGTGGGGATGGTCCCACAGGCCCCGGTTCAGCTCGAAGTGCTCGCCGCCGTCCGTGGACCTCCAAACAGAGATGGGCTCGGCGCCCGCCCACACGACACCGGGCCGCGACTCTGCGTCCGGATAGATCTGCCAGATGCGCTCCACCGCGGCGCCAGTGTCCTCCGGAAACGTGATGGCCCCCTGTTCAGGCTCGGTCCACGTGGCGCCGAGGTCATCCGAGTGCGCCACGGTGGGGCCCCAATGCTCGGACCGTACGCCCACCATAATCCTGGTCCTGCCGTCCCGCGTATCTATCCCGATGCTGGGGATTTCGCTCATCAGGAAATGCGGACCGGAAAAGGACCACTGCCGCCTGTCCTGGCTGGTGGCCAGCCACAAGCCCTTTTTGGTTCCGATCGCTAAAACAAAACTCTCAGTGGTTGCCATGCACCCCATGCAACCACTCCGGCCTGAAGGCCGCAACGGTTTTCAGAGCACTGCAGGCTGGGTTCCTGCTCCCATGTCAGTCCACAAATTCGGACTGTGTCTCGATGAAATCCCAATCAGCTTCCGTGAGGATCGCAGCCGGAGTGTCCGGATGGGGTCCCCCGGCCTCGGCGATGCCCTGGATCACTGACAACGGCAGTTCTTCCGCGCGCAGGTTTTCCCGCAGCCATTCCTTGCTTTCCAGATCCAGGTCCAGCCACCACATGAAGATTTCCATGCCCTCACGCACCTTTCGTATGTCTCAACGTTAGGCGTGGCCAAGTCGGCGTACAAGGTCTCCCCTGCAGGCCGGCATGCCCCTGGCCTGGCGCTCCGTTGCCTTGGCCGACGAACGGCCACACTGATCCTCAGAGTTCGTCCGGGCGCCTGAAACTCAGCTGCGATGCGTGGAAGTCGAAGTGCTTCGTCGGGTAGGCGTAGACATCCTTGACCGTCATCGTCGGTGTGAAGAACGGGTCCCACCGGGTGGGGAACGGCATCGACCGGGCGAGCGATCCGGAGCTTTCGCGCTGCAGCCGCCGTGAGAGGACCGTGATGGTTTTCTCCAGTTTCCGGCCCATCCGTCGTTTGTTGTAGACGAGACTGGCCGCGCGGGAACCCCAGTAGTTCACGAGATCGAACGGGGCCGTGCCGGCGTTCAGGACGGCCGCGAACCCCCTGGCCAACGGCTGGGGCAGGCGGCTGACGGCATGGACCAGGGGAAGCAGGGCGCGGACGACCATGAATCCGAACACCATGTGGAAGAGGAGCTGTTCATTGGTCCAGCGCGTGCCGTTGGTTGGACGGCGGAGATCGGCCGGTGCCGCGCTCTCCAGCCAGGACTCTAGATTCCGGAGGCAGCGGCCATACCCTGCCAGGATCTCCTCTGGAACGGCTGGGGGTTCAACATCCATGCCTTCATTATGTGGCTTGCATTATGCGTGGCGGGGAGAGTTCAGCCGGCGTGTCCGTTGGACAGCACTGTGGGGAATCCGGCGACGGTGGGAAATCCGACAAGGACCGGTTCGGGCGCCGCGCAGCACGCGGATTCGGCTTCAATGGCGGCTGCCTGAACGTCGCAGCTGGTGCCGCCGTCGGTGGAGCAGACGCCGGTCTGGGGGAGTTCGAGCTGAACCGTGTCTGATGCTTCGCGGTCTCCGGCAAGGGCAGCGGCGACGGACCGGACCTGCTCGTACCCTGTGGCCAGGAGGAAGGTCGGGGCCCGGCCGTAGGACTTCATGCCCACGATGTAGAAGCCCTCGTCCGGGTGCGCGAGCAGCCTGGCGCCGTGCGGAGGCACGGTGCCGCAGGAATGGAATTCGGGGTCGATCAGCGGGCCCAGCTCCCTGGGGGCTTCGACGGCGGGGTCCAGGTCCAGCCGGAGTTCACGCAGGATGTCCAGGTCCGGGCGGAAGCCGGTGCAGGGCACCACGACGTCGGCGTCCACCGTGCGGCCGTCAGCGGCTTCGACGTTGACCCCGGAATCGAACGTTCTCAGGGAAGCGATGGCGAAGCCGGTGTGCAGTTCGATGGTTCCTGCCTCGACGAGGCGGCGCAGGCGGGAACCGAGCTGGCCGCGGGCGGGCAGCCCATCGGCGTCGCCGCCACCATAGACCTTTTCGGCGGAGGCGCCCCGGACTGCCCACAGGATCCGGGTATCCCGGTCTTCCCTGGCCAGGTCGGCGAGGCTGATCAGGGTGTTGGCGGCGGAGTGGCCCCCGCCGACCACCAGTACACGGTGTCCGGCGAACGAGGCCCGGTCCCGGCCTGCGACGTCCGGAAGGGGCGCGGAGATGCGGTCCGCCGCGGTGTCTTCGCCGATGGCGGCCAGCCCAGCCGCGCCGAGCGGGTTGCGGTTGTGCCAGGTTCCGGAGGCGTCGATGACCGCAGCCACCGTGTAGTCACGGGTCCCGCCGTGGCCGTGCCGGACCCGGACGACGAAGGGTGTGTTCCCGCGGTTCCGGGTGTGGGTCTTGTCCATGCCGGCACGGGTTACAGCCACGACCCGTGCCTCTGTCCGGAGCCGGGACTTGATGGCAGGGTGTGCGGCCAACGGGGCAAGGTATTTGTCGACCAGTTCCCCACCATAGGGCAGGGCGGTGGGCCGTGGCGTTTCCCAGCCGGAATCCTGGAGCAGGCGGACTGCGGCGGCGTCGACGTTGAAACGCCAGGGTGAAAACAGGCGGACGTGGCGCCACTGCCAGATCGCGGCGCCGGCGGAGTGACCCGCTTCGAAGATCAGCGGTTCGAGCCCGCGTTCGAGGAGATGGGCGGCGGCGGCCAGGCCCACGGGGCCAGCGCCGATGACCGCAATGGGAAGGCCGTTCTGTGGAGCCATGGTGTCCTTTTGCATTCGGTGTGTTGGTGCGGGTGGATGCCGTCGCCGCAGCGCCCTCAGGAGTGGGTGGGTTCTTCCACCAGGGCCGTGGCGATGCTGTCCGCGTCCTCCAGGGCGGCGAGGTAACGTTCAGCGTCCAGCGCGGCGGCGCAGCCGGTGCCTGCCGCGGTGATGGCCTGGCGGTAGCGGTGATCCACGGCGTCGCCGCAGGCGAAGACCCCGGTCAGGTTGGTGACGGTAGTGGGCGATTCGACCCTGATGTAGCCTTCGGCGTCCAGCTCCACCTGCCCCGCAACAAGTTCCGTGCGCGGGACGTGGCCAATGGCGACGAAGATGCCGGTGGCTGCCTGCTCGCGGGTTTCGCCGGTGCGGGTGTCCTTCAGCGTCACGCCGGCTACCTTCCCGTCGCCGTGGATGGCGGTGACGGCGGAGTGCCAGGCAAAGCTGATTTTGGGATTGTCCTTGGCGCGCTGGGCCATGATCCGGGAGGCGCGCAGCTCTCCCTTCCGGACGACGACGGTCACGGACTTACCGAAGCGGGTCAGGAAGGTGGCTTCCTCCATGGCCGAATCGCCCCCGCCGACCACGATGATGTCCTGGTCGCGGAAGAAGAACCCGTCGCAGGTGGCGCACCAGGAGACGCCGTGGCCGCTGAACTTCTTTTCTTCGGGAAGACCGAGCTCCTTGTAGGCGGAGCCGGTGGCGAGGATGACGGCAGTGGCCAGGTGTGTTTCGCCGGCACCAGTGACCACGCGCTTGAGGTGCCCGGTCAGGGTGACTTCAGTGACGTCGTCGAACAGTACCTCCGCGCCGAACCTCTCGGCTTGCTGCTGGAGCCCGTCCATAAGCTCCGGGCCCTGCACGCCGGCAGGGAAACCGGGAAAGTTCTCCACGTCCGTGGTGTTCATCAGGGCGCCGCCGGCGGTCACCGATCCCGCCAGAACCAGCGGCTTCAGCCCTGCCCGTGCGGCATAGATGGCAGCGGTGTAGCCGGCGGGGCCGGACCCGATGATGATCAGCTGTCTGGTATTGACAGGGTTCACAGTGTCCACGGAACGTCTCCTGGTGCTCGGAAGGTGGCTATTGGGCGGCGGGCGTGAGGGATTCGATCAGGCCCTCGATGCGGGTCCTGATCTCGTCGCGGATCGGGCGGACGGACTCGACGCCTTTGCCGGCAGGGTCCTCCAGGACCCAGTCCTCGTAGCGCTTGCCCGGGAAGTACGGGCATTCGTCGCCGCAGCCCATGGTGATCACGACGTCGGACTCCCTGACGGCTTCGGTGGTGAGGACCTTGGGGACTTCGGCGGACATGTCGATGCCCACCTCGGCCATCGCTTCGACGGCGGACGGGTTGATCGTCTCGGCGGGCTGGGAACCGGCGGAACGGACCTCGATCCCGCCTTTGGACAGGGTGGTGAGGAACGCGGCGGCCATCTGGGAGCGGCCGGCGTTGTGGACGCAGACGAAAAGGACAGACGGCTTCCTGGCGGTTACGGGGGTGGTCATCGGGTTTCTCCTTCGTGCACCGGGCGGTTGGAGGGAAGCAGGGGCGGGGGAAAGAAGCGCTTGCGGGCCCACAGTGCCGCGTACACGAGGGCAACCAGGACCGGAACCTCGATCAGGGGCCCGACAACGCCGGCCAGCGCCTGCCCTGACGTGACGCCAAAGGTGCCGATGGCCACGGCGATGGCGAGTTCAAAATTGTTTCCTGCGGCCGTGAACGCGAGGGTGGCGGTTTTCGCGTAACCCAGTTCGAGCCATTTTCCCAACAGCATGCCGCCGACGAAGACCACCACGAAGTAGACCAGCAGCGGCCAGGCAATCCGGATGACGTCCAGCGGACGGGAGGTGATGGTTCCCCCCTGCAGGGCGAACAGCAGGGCGATGGTGAAGAGCAGGCCGTACAGCGCCCACGGGCCCAGTTTCGGCAGGAACGTGTCCTCGTACCAGTCCCGGCCCCTGGCCTTTTCACCGATGCTACGGGTGAGGAATCCGGCCAGCAGCGGCATGCCAAGGAACACCAGCACTGAGCCGGTGATGGCCCAGAAGGAGAAATCCGCGCTGGTTGCGGGCAGGCCGAGCAAGGACGGCAGGAACTGCAGGTAGAACCAGCCCAGGGCGCCGAATGCGATCACTTGGAAGACGGAGTTGATGGCCACCAGGACGGCTGCGGCTTCGCGGTCACCACAGGCGAGATCGTTCCAGATCATCACCATGGCGATGCACCGGGCAAGGCCGACAATGATCAGCCCGGTACGGTACTCGGGCAGGTCCGGAATGAAGATCCAGGCGAGCGCGAACATGAACGCCGGAGCCAGGACCCAGTTAATCGCCAGGGAGGCAATCATGAGCTTGCGGTCACCGACAACGCGGTGCGCCTTGTCATAACGGACCTTCGCCAGCACCGGGTACATCATCACCAGCAGGCCGATGGCGATCGGGACGGAAACCTCGCCGATCTTAACCGCTCCCAGTACCGCGTCCAGCCCCGGGATGAAGCTGCCCAGCGCCAGTCCGAATGCCATCGCGGCGATGATCCACAGTGGCAGGAAGCGGTCGAGGGTGGAAAGCTTGCCAACGACGGCGGCTTCCCCCGCCACTGCACGTGACGGGTTGGTCTGGATACTCACGGGTCTCCTGTGCTGCCGAATGAATTGATGACTGTCGATATAGTATCCCCAGCTATATCGATGAATGTCAATCTATTGCATAATGGATACATGACCGCTGCCCCGGCCCTTGAACCAGCCAACACAGATGCCTGCTGCGTCCAATCGGGCGTGCCGATGCTGGGCCAGGAAGAGGCGAAGGCGAGGGCCCAGTTGTTCAAGGCGCTTGCTGATCCCAACCGGCTTCGGCTGCTGTCCATCGTCAAAGGCTCGGAGTCGGGCGAGTCCTGCGTCTGTGACCTGACTGAGCCACTGGACCTGGGCCAGCCCACAGTGTCCCACCACCTCAGGATCCTGGTCGACGCCGGGCTGCTCAAGCGTGAGAAGCGCGGCACCTGGGCTTACTACTCCCTGGTGCCTCAGGCCCTCGACGACGTCGCCGGCCTCCTGGCTTCGCTGTGACAGCCGGTTCGGCTGCGGGAATTTCCGTCAGGCCGATGCAGGAATCGGACTGGCCCGCGGCTCAGCGAATTTTCGCCGAAGGCATCGCCACGGGAGACGCGACGTTTGAATCGGAAGCCCCGGACTGGCCCCGCTTCGACAGCACGCGCTTGAAGGGGCACCGGCTCGTGGCAGAAACGCCCGCCGGGGAAATCGTCGGCTGGGCTGCCGTCTCGGCAGTGTCCGGGCGCACGGTCTACGCAGGGGTTGTTGAACACTCCGTTTATGTCGCTGCTGCGGCGCGCGGCAGGGGTGCAGGCAAGGTCCTTCTCGCCGCGTTGGTGCAGTCAACGGAAAGTGCCGGGATCTGGACCATCCAGGCCAACGTCTTCCCGGAAAACCAGGCGAGCCTGAACCTCCACCTGGGGCTCGGATTCACCATCGTCGGACGACGGGTGAAAATCGCCAGGATGACTCACGGGCCCGCCGCCGGGAAATGGCGGGACACGGTGCTGATAGAACGCCGCTCCCCCGTCATCTGAACCACTTGCCGGCGGCACCGCCCGCGCCAGGAATTTTCCGCACCCGGATGGCAGACGGCTCCCGGACCGCTGACGGGCCACCCAGGTAGTCCGCACCCGTTTCCGCGTAGCAACAGGTAACGTCGCAGGTCAACGCCGGGAAAAGTCGAGTACCTGCTACTCGCGACTGTCTCCCGCGCCAGCCCTAGCCTGAAAACACAAGCAAGCTGGCCGTGCTGCTGGGGCAATGTGAGTCACCCGTTACTCCCTCCTCAGCATGGTCCGTTTCAATCGGACTGGGGAGAAATACCATGAAACGAGCTATCGCAACCTTGGGGGTAGCCGGGCTGGGGCTGCTGACTGTCACGGCACCGGCTTTCGCCGCAACCCCGCTGTACATCTGCCACGCCACCAGCAGCCCGGCCAAGCCGTACATCCTGGTCCCGATCAACGGTAATGGGTTGAACGGCCACGACGGGGACACCGGTGACATCATCGCCCCCGGTCCGCTGCTGCCGGCAGGCCTGAACTGGACCGCCACCGGAATTGAGACCTACAACAACAACTGCGTACCGGTCGTCGTCGATCCTCCCGTCGTCGTTCCGCCTGTTGTCGATCCCCCCGTCGTCGTTCCGCCCGTCGTGGATCCACCAGTTGTGGTTCCGCCCGTCGTGGACCCGCCGGCTGTGGTGGATCAGCCCGTCACGGTGGAACAGCCGGCGGTGGTCGGGGAAGCTCCGGCAGTGGTTACACCCCTTGTCCAGGTTGCCGCTGCCGCCCAGGTTCCGGTTCCACAGGCCGCTGCCGCTCAGGTACCGGTGGCGGCTGCCGCGCCTGTCAGCCAGGGCACCAACCAGGGCTTCAACGCCCAGACCGCAGTCGAAGCCACCGCCGGCAGCGGTGCGCCCGGCTGGCTGGCAGGTCTGGGGGCGCTTCTGGCCGCAGGCCTGGCCGTGGCAGCACGCCGCAGGTACAGCACTGAATAGGCATCACTGAATAGCGCGTAATGGTCCGGCAGCAGCACCGGGACAGCCTGTCCGGCTCACGGACAGGGAGGGCGTCCGCCTCGCGGGCGCCCTCCCTGCTTCCACCTTCAGAGTACGAGGAGCATCATGGCCAAGCACCGGTACCCCGCCAAGAAACGCCGGCGGGGCTGGAACCGCGGAGATCTCGCTATCGTCCTGTGCGGGATCCTGGGATTCTTTTCGCTCACGTTTGGTGCCCCGCTCCTCCAGCACGGGGAGGCGGCCGGACCCGGCTCCGTCCACTCGCCGGGGCCGACATCGGACATCAGCGGGCCGCTTTCCGCGGGCGTAACGGACCCGAAAGGTTCGCCAGGCCCGGTTGCTCGTGTCCCGACGTCCGTACCCGCAGCACCAGTGTCAGCCGCTGCGCAAACGGCGCCGGCCGGTCCCCTGCTTCCGGCGGCGTCGGCGCCGCAACGCATCCGATATGGCGCCGCAGCCATCGACACCGCAATTCACCCGCTGGAACCGGACAGTTCCGCGGTGGCAAGCCGGACGATCGTGCCGCCCACCACCATGGACGGTTACTGGCTGACTCCGTTCGGCATTCCCGGGAGCGGCTCGAACAACACTACCTACATCATTGGCCACAGCTGGGAAGGCCAGGATGCGCCCTTCAACCACCTCAGCTCCGCTGCCAGAGTGGGCGATCAGTTCGACGTCGACACGGCCAACGGCACCATCCGGTACCGCGTCGACAGCGTGACCACTTACCTGAAGTCAACGCTCAAGGACAGCCCCATTTGGGACATGGTGCCCAACCGCTTGGTGCTCATCAGCTGCTATACCGACGACCCCTGGGGTAAGAACGTGGTGGTCTCTGCTTCCCCCGCTGCCTAGCAGCCCTCCGCCACCTGTTCAACCGCACCGCCGCGGCAGAGAATGGGGCTATGACTCCAGAAAGATTCAGCGGCCCTCCGCCACTCCTCGTCGGGATCATGCCCAAACAGCATCCGGAGGTCCTCCAGACGGCATTTACCTTGGCGGCCAAACTGTCGGCCCCCCTCGTGTGCGCCTATGTGGACGAGGCCAGTTACCTGGTGGAATGGGATCCCGCCCGGTCGGCGCACCGGCTGTCACTGCACCCGGACAAGGACGACGAGGATATCCGCGCCGTAACCACAAACCTCAAGGCAGTCATCGAAGCCGCCATGAAGGATGTTTCGGGGGCTGCGGCCGTGGACTGGACCTTGCGTACTTTGGCGGGGGATCCTGCCCGCGCCCTCGCCCGGCTGGCCGCGGAAAGCAACGCCCCCATGATCGTCGTGGGGACGTCAGAGCGTGGCGTGGCCCATCGGATTGCGGAAGCGCTCAACGGCTCCGTGGGATCGTGGCTCAGCCACCATCAGGGCAGGCCGGTGCTTCTCGTTCCGTTCTCGATGCCCGCGCACCAGGACACTTTGTGAGCGCTAAAGTCCGCCCGCACGCCGCTGACTAGGGACGAAATAATAAAGCGAAAGTAGTTATTCGAGGTGGTGGCGGACAGGCCCGGCGGCACGTAAGCTAATTCAAGCAGGCCGATCCACCGCAAGGAACGGAGACGGCATCTGCCCAAAGACTGCTCCGGAGTGCGTATCCCCCAATAACGCACTCCGGAGCTTTTTAATGCCCTGGCAAGCCCTGGATCCCTGCGAGGCTCAGGGCGGCGCGCATTGCCCTATACCCCAAGGGGGTATTTGACCTATACCCCCTTGGGGTATAGGTTTGGCATCATGGAAACATCCCAGGAAGCCGCCGAGGCGGCCCACGGCGTTGATCCCTCACAGGAACACGGCTACACCGCCAACAAGGAGGCGTACCTGCGCCGGCTCAAGCGGATCGAAGGCCAGGTACGCGGCATAGCGCGGATGGTGGATGAGGATCAGTACTGCATCGACATCCTCACCCAGGTCTCCGCCGTCACTAAGGCCCTCCACGCCGTGAGCCTCGGGCTGGTCGAAGAGCACATCGGCCACTGCGTGGTAGGTGCCGCCTCCGAGCCGGACCCTGCCCTGCGGGCGGAGGCGATCGACGCCAAGGTCAAGGAGGCTGCCGACGCCATCGGCCGCCTGCTTCGCTAAAAACCGCATCAGCACAAAACACCAACCACCGGCCCACCCGCCGGCCAGGCACCAAGGAGCCAGCCATGAGCACCACCTCCACCACCGTCAGCGTTTCCGGCATGACATGCGGACACTGCATTTCATCCGTAAGCGAGGAGCTTGAGTCCCTCGCCGGCGTCGAGTCCGTCGATGTCGACCTCAACGCCGGCGGCATCTCCACCGTCACCATCACCTCCAGCCAGGAACTCTCACCCTCAGAGATCGGCGAAGCCGTTGCCGAGGCGGGCTACCTGGTTGTTGCCAACGAAGCCTGAGAACACCCTTCGATGGCCAGGACCTCCATGAGCAGCGGGCATCTCCTCCACCAGGCCGGAAGCCGGGAGGTTGACCTTGATATCGAGGGCATGACCTGCGCCTCCTGCGTGAACCGCGTGGAGAAGAAGCTCGGCAAACTCGACGGCGTGGTCGCCTCAGTCAATCTCCCCCTGGAGTCCGCACACGTCACCGTCCCGGCAGGGATCACAGACCAGCAGCTCGTCGATTCCGTCAACGCCGCCGGCTACAGGGCGCGGGTCCGCCCGGCGCGCGTCATTTCCGCAACTGGAGCCGGCCAAGGGCGGGGGACCCGACAGGACCGCCGGGAGCACGGGGACAAGGCCGCACAGCTGCGACCCCGTCTGGTCGTGGCCGCCATCCTGACCGTTCCCGTGTTCCTGATCTCAATGGTGCCGGCCTTCCAGTTCCCGCAATGGGGCTGGGTGGCAGGCGCCCTGGCGCTGCCCGTGGTCAGCTGGGCGGCCTGGCCCTTCCACCGCGCCGCGGCCGTTAATGCACGCCACCTGGCGTCCACCATGGACACGCTGGTGTCCATGGGCGTGGTGGCGGCCTTCCTCTTCTCCGCGGTCCAGCTGCTGGTGGATCCCGGGCTGACCGAACACCAGGGCATGGCAGGCCCGGAATCCGGCGGCCTGTACTTCGAGGTGGCCGCTGTAGTCACCACTTTCCTGCTGCTGGGCCGCTTGCTGGAAGCCAGCGCGAAGAAAAAAGCGGGCGACGCACTCAGAGCGCTCCTCAACCTCGGGGCAAAGGACGCCACCGTCCTCCGCGGAGGTGCCGAACACAAAGTTTCGGCCGAACAGCTACGAGTGGGCGACGTCGTCGTGGTCCGTCCCGGCGAGAAGATCGCGGCCGACGGCATCGTGGTGGAGGGCAGCTCCGCCGTCGATGCCTCCCTTGTCACCGGCGAGTCCCTTCCCGTGGAGGTTGGTCCGGACAGCAGGGTCACCGGTGCCACCATCAATACCTCGGGCCGCTTGCTGGTCCGCGCCACCAGGGTGGGCTCCGAAACGACCCTGGCCCAGATGGCCCGCCTGGTTGCGCAGGCGCAGACCGGCAAAGCCCCCATCGCCCGCCTTGCCGACCGCATCAGCGCGGTTTTTGTCCCGGTGGTACTGGCTGTCGCTGTCCTCACGTTCGGCCTGTGGCTCCTCGCCGCCGGGCCGGCCATCAGTACGGAAGAGCTGCGCGCCGCATTCACCGCCGCTGTCACTGTCCTGGTCATTGCCTGCCCGTGCGCGCTTGGGCTGGCCACCCCGGTTGGCCTGCTCACCGGAAGCGGCCGCGGCGCCCAGCTGGGCATCCTGATCAAGGGCCCCCAGGTCCTGGAGGACACCCGCACAGTGGACACGATCCTGTTGGACAAGACCGGGACCGTGACCAGCGGGAAGCTCGCCGTGGACGACGCCTTCGCGTTTGATGGCTTCGACAGGTTTGAGGTGCTGCGGCTCGCCGGCGCCGTGGAAGCGGCGTCCGAGCATCCGATTGCGCACGCCATCGCTGCCGCGGCCCTGGCAGAAGCCCCGGGTGCCGCTGGTACCGTCCTGTCAGCGCACACAGGCCAGTCAACGCTGCCTGGGCCGGCACCGTCGCTGCCCTGGCAGCAAGGGCAGGACGACGGCGGCGGACGCCTTCCCGCCGTCGAACACTTCCGGTCCGCTCCCGGCGGCGGCGTCGCGGGAACCGTGGAGGGCCGTGCTGTTGCGGCAGGCCGCGCCGGCTGGCTGGAAGAGAATGGCGTCCGGATCTCCGCCGATCAGCGCGAGGCACTCGCCGCGTCCGAAGGGACAGGCGCCACAGCTATCTGGGTCGGCCTGGACGGCGCGGCCGCAGGGATCATCACACTCCGGGACTCCATCAAGGCCGGATCCGCTGCCGCCGTTTCGCGGCTCAAGGGGCTGGGGCTCCGGCCCATTCTGCTGACCGGGGACAACGCCGCCGTAGCGGCGCAAGTGGCCTCCGTCGTCGGCATTTCACCCCACGATGTCTTCGCCGGGGTCAGCCCGGCCGGCAAGGTTGAAGCCGTCCGGGCGCTTCAGGCCGGTGGCGCCACCGTGGCCATGGCCGGCGACGGCGTGAACGACGCCGCCGCGCTGGCGCAGGCCGACCTCGGCATTGCGATGGGGTCGGGCACGGATGTGGCCATTGAAGCCGCCGACCTCACGGTGATGGGCAATGACCTCGGCCAGGTGCCCTTGGCCATCGAGCTTTCCCGGAAGACCCTCGCCACCATCAAGACCAACCTGTTCTGGGCCTTTTTCTACAACGCGGTGGGCATTCCCGTGGCTGCATTGGGACTCTTGAACCCGATGGTTGCCGGTGCCGCCATGGCGGCAAGCTCGGTCCTGGTAGTGGCGAACTCTCTGCGGCTGCGGAGTTTCGGCAAGTAACCGGCCTTCCGGTCGGGCCACGCAGTCGGGGGGCACCAGTCAGGCGGCGCCGAAGCGCACGGCCGCGCGGGTCTTTGCCTTGGCTGCCTCTTCCTCCCGGTCCTTGGCCGGCGCATGGGTGACCAGCGAATCCAGGAGGTGCTGCGTAATGTGGGCGATCTCGTGTACGGCCTGTTCGAAGGCTTCCTCGTTGGCCTTGGACGGTCTGGTGCTGCCGCTGATTTTGCGCACGTATTGCAGGGCGGCCGCGTGCACTTCGTCCGAGGTGGCATGCGGTTCGTAGTTGTGGAGGGTTCGGATATTCCGGCACATATTCACATGCTAGGCTCTGGAACGCCTTGGATCGACCCCTGCCGGCAGCTGCCGGGGACCATGCCCATGGGGAGTACTGCATGGGCAGTGGTGCCCATCGACAGTGTTTTAGGGCCGGGATAGGTTTTGGGCAATGGATCTTCCGGATTAGCCGGGGGCCGCTGGGGATGCCGACCTGGATCGGATCCAAGAAACGAAGGAGAACACTGATGGCTATTTGGGGCGCAGATGTACAGCAGCTGAAGGATCTCGGCAGCAAGCTTCAGGCCGGGGCGTCTGAAATCGAGAACCAGAAGTCCGCACTCAACAAGGCGCTGCACAGCACTGACTGGAAGGGACCGGACGCTGACAAGTTCCGCACCGACTGGGACAGCAATCACATGACGCAGCTGTCCAGGGTCGCCGACGCGCTGAAGGAAGCCAGCCAGAAGGCCAAGCAGAACGCTGACCAGCAGGACCAGACTTCGCGCGGCTAGTCACCACCGCCTTACCGTCACCACGCCCGAGGGCCCGGACAGTGTCCGGGCCCTCGGGCGTTTACCAGCTGGCGTTCTGCCCGGAAGCGGTTTTGGGGAGAAGCCAGGCTGTCACGGTACGGGTTCGACGTCGTTCGCGTGCTCCAGCAGCGAGGATGCCTTTGCACGGGCTGCTTCGTCCTGTCCCGCCGTGGATGTAGCCGCGGCCGGGCGTCGCAGCTCATCGAGCCGGACCAGGATGACACCGCCAATGATGAGCAGTCCGCCCAGGAGCTGGATGGCCCCGGGAAGCTCCCCCAGAAGCAGCCACGCCCAGATCACGGCGAACAGGACCTCGGTCAATGAGACGAACGACGCCACTTTGGAGCCCAGGGACCGGGCGGCCATGATGCCGGACACGTAGGCCAGCACGGTGGCCAGGAGCACCAGTCCCCCCAGCGAAACCCACCACGGCGTGATCCAGGGTCCAAGCCTGGTGTCTGTTGTGCTGAAAGCCATGGGCAGCAGACCCGTGGCGGCAGCAAGCCACATCACCGCCGCGCCAACCATCAGCCCGCCGGAGGCCAGGACGATGGGAGGCAGGGAGTCGTTCTCCCGTGCTGTGATAAAGAAATACATGGCCAGGCAGGCCGCGGCCGCCACCCCCCACAACACACCGGTAACATCGATCTTCACCGCTCCGGTGAGGTCCAGCACCAGAAGCAGGCCGGCTACGGACAGCAGGGTCCCGCCAAAGGTCAGCGCCCGCGGCCGGCGGCGGCTGGCTGCCCATAGCCACAGCACAATGATGACCGGGGCCAGATATTCCAGGAGAAGCGCCACCCCTATGGAGAGCCTTGCCACGGCATTGAAGTAAAAGAGCTGGCAGGCGGCAACGCCGATCAGGCCAAAGAGCACAATGGTGACCCAGTTGTCCCTCAGCTGGTGCCAACGGCCGCGCAGGGCAGGAAACGCCGGAACCGCCAGAATCAACGCAGCGCCGGTGAGACGTGCCGTCACCGCGGCGCCGGGAGACCAGCCGGTTTCCAGCAGGGCTTTGGCGAACGAGCCGGAGATGCCGAAGACGGCGGAGGAGAAGAGCGCGGTTCCCAGTCCGGAGGCCACGAATCCACGCACGTCCGCGGAGCGCCGGCGGGTCTCGGCCGGGTGGTTGGCAGCAGGCACCGTTGTCTCCTGTCAGGAGTAAAGTGGGGTAATGCTCATGACAGTACGCCCGCCCGCTGTAAGGAGTCAAGATGCTCTTTGCCCCTGACACTGAGATCGCGCTGCGCACGGTGGTTAATCTGATCAACACCGCGGCGAACGGACGGGAATCACTGGCCTCCATCGCTGACCTGGACCGGTTTCTCGAGGCTGAAGGGTTCAGCGGCTCCCGCACGCGCGATACCGCCGAACTGGCCAGCATCCACCAGCTCCGGAACCAGCTGGCGGCGCTGTGGACTGCGGATGAGGACACGGCCGTGGAAACCGTGAACCGGCTGCTGCGTGAAGGCCATGCCCTTCCCCAACTCATGAAGCACGATCAGTGGGACTGGCACCTGCATGCCACCACGCGGGAAGCTCCGTTGGCGGACAGGATGAGCACCGAGGCCGCGATGGCGCTGGTGGACGTGATCCGAAGCAAGGAAATGGACCGCATGCTCGTGTGCGAGGCGGATGACTGCGATGCTGCAGTGCTGGACCTGAGCCGGAACCGCTCCAAGCGCTTTTGCGATACCGGCAACTGCGCCAACAGGATGCATGTCGCTGCGTACCGCGCCCGGAAGGCCTCGGTGGGCTAGGAGTTGCCGGCGCCGGCGGGGCCTGGCGCGTCGGAACCGTCGGAATCGGGAGAGCCTCCGGACTGCGCCTGGCCGTGGCTGTCCTGGCTACTGTGGCTGTCGTGGCCGCCAAATCCATGCGACGGCCTGCGGGCCGAACTCAGGTTGACGCCGGATCCCTTGCCGAGGTGCTCTGCATTGTCCTTGTAGCTCATGGAGAGCATGGCAGCTATGACCAGGGTGACAATGAAGGCAATCCCTGCGCCGGTAAAGGCGAGGTCAAACCGCGGGGGGCGCGAACTGCCGCCGGACGCGAAGATCAGGACTGCAAAGAAGGCGAGGACGGCCCAGAACGCAGAAAACATCAGCGGCCCCTTCACCGAGGTCCGCAGTTTGCGCGGTTTTCCTGGTTGCTGGTCTGCCAAGGTGGATCCTCTCCTGCAGGCATGCCGCGGCCGTCTGCCTGGTTTCAAATGTCGCGTACTGTGTGGGCTCTGGTGAACAGCCAACTTCTACGTTGAGTAGAATCATGGCTTTCCTAGTTTACGGCCTCCCGGCCGCCGCCCGGGCATCGTGCCGGAGCGTCAGCCCGGACAGCATCCACAGCACCCCGGAGATGATGGCGCCGCCACCGGCAACACCCAGGAGCGCATGCGCACCGAGGCTGATGAAAAAGGGGAGGGCTGCCGCGGTACCGATACCGATGATTCCGGAGGCCAGCCAGTCCCGGGCCAGGACATGGCGGCCGCGGTACCGGACGCCGCAATAAAGCTCCGCGGCGCCTGCCAGGCCAAGTCCAAAGGCCGCGACGACACCGAAGAGCAGGTCGCCGTGCAGCAGGACCAGGGCCACGCCGGCGCCGGCCAGCGCCGAGCCGGCGGCGGACAGGACCCTGCCCGGCATGGCGTCATGGCGGTATCCCGCTTTCGGGATGCCCGAGATCAGCAGCAGGCCGGTGGCCAGCACATAACTTCCCCCGGACCAGCCCATGACGTCCAACGATGGCGAAGCCCAGAATACTGTCAGCGCCCCAAACACCAGGGCGGCCAGCGCCCTGAGCAGCACCGGCTTCCACAGGTCAGTCCGGGGGGCGGCAGTCGGGGCAGTTCCTGCGGGCGTCAACGGTTGGGTCACCGGTCCAGTTTAGTCGGCGCCGATGCTACCGCGAACCGAGCACCATCCAGCGGTCAGTCCCGGCACGGACGCCGAGGGTCACCGCGCGGGCGGCCATGTAGCCCAGCCCGAACGCCGCCCACAGCCAGGCAAGGCCCGCCGCCCCGGAGGCACCCGAGCCGCTGACAGCCAGGAGCATCGGAACATAGACGGCAAGGTTTACCATCCCCGCCAGTGCCAGGTACCGGGCGTCGCCTGCCCCGATCAGCACGCCGTCGAGGACAAAAACGTATCCGGCGATGGGCTGGCCCGCCGCCAGCACCCACAGGGCGGAGGTGAGGACGGAATGAACGTCTGGATCTGATGTGAACAGGGCGCCCGCCCAGGGCGCGGCCACGGCCAGCAGCATGCCGGTGACCACCCCGAAGCCGGCGCCCCAGCGGATCATGGTCCGGGTCAGCAGGCGCGCCCTGGCGGGGTTGGATGCCCCCAGTTCCTTTCCGATCAGTGCCTGGGCGGCGATTGCGAGCGCATCGAGGGCAAATGCAAGGAAAGAAAAGATGGTCATTGCCAACTGGTGGGCCGCCAGGTTCACTGCACCCTGGGCTGTGACCACCAGGACGGTGGCCAGGATGGCGATCCGGAGGCTGAGGGTGCGCAGCATCAGCCATGATCCGACGCGCGTCATGGCGCGGATGCCGCGCCAGTCCGGCAGCAGGCTGACACCGTTCCCGGCTGCGTTGCGCCGGACGATCACCAGATAGACGGCTGCCATGGCCCATTGGGCGATGCTGGTACCCGCAGCGGAGCCTGTCACGGACCAGCCCAGCCCATAGACCAGCCACAGGTTGAGGACGATATTCAGGGAAAACCCGGCAGTTGCGACCACCAGCGGTGTCCGTGTGTCCTGCAGACCCCGGAGCACGCCGGTTCCGGCGAAAATGAGCAGCATGGCCACGAGCCCGGGCATGGACCACCGGAGGTAGTCGACGGCAAAGGTCCGCACTCCGCCCCCGGCCCCCATCAGGCCTACCAATGGCTCAGCCGCCAGCCAGCCAGCCGCCGCGAGGACGGTGCCCAGCAGCAGTGCCAGCCACACGCCGTCGCGCCCTGCGGCGAGCGCCTTCGCCAATTGCCCGTCGCCGATGGCCCGCGCAACCGCGGGCGTCGTGGAGTACGCGAGGAAGACCATGAGTCCGACGGCGGTCTGGACAACTGCCGAGGCGAGTCCGACGCCTGCCAGTTGGGCGACGCCGAGATGGCCCACGATGGCGGAATCCGCCAGCAGGAAAAGCGGTTCGGCCATCAGCGCACCGAAGGCCGGAACGGCGAGCCGAAGAATCTCCCGGGCGTGGCCGGCTGTCACTTCCACGGCGGCAGGGGCGGGTTGATGAGGCACGCTGCCAGCCTAGCGGGAGCCCGCAGCCGCTTGCCCGCCGGCCCATG
The DNA here is from genome assembly GCA_036565085.1 of Arthrobacter sp. Classification (GTDB taxonomy): domain Bacteria; phylum Actinomycetota; class Actinomycetes; order Actinomycetales; family Micrococcaceae; genus Arthrobacter. The sequence continues at coordinate 6,652 of DATCNU010000168.1, read as the reverse complement.
GGAAAGGACACTGGCCGCAGCCATCCGCCGTCGGCGTTTCTGCTTCTGCCGCCCTCCTGTATCCGTGTGGACCAGGGAAGCGACCGCCCGGTAACCTCCGGAATCAGTAAGATCGCAGCATGACTGAGACTGCCGCCAATTCCGTAACGCTGCGCTTCCTGGCCGCCCCCATGGATGTGGGCCACAGCGGTTCGGTGGACGCCGGAACTGTGCTGGAGTGGGTGGACAAGGCCGCCTACGCTGCGGCGGTGGGCTGGGCCAAGTCCTACTGCGTCACCGCTTACGTGGGAAACATCCACTTCGCCGACCCGGTCAACAGTGGTGACATGGTTGAGGTGGAAGCCACCATCGTGTACACGGGCCGCTCGTCCATGCATATCCGCACAGTGGTCTCCTCGGGCGACCCCAAAGGCGGACCGGCAACCATGCGAAGCCAGTGCATGGTGATTTTTGTGGCCGTGGGCGACGACGGGAAGCCGACACCTGTCAGGCAGTTCGAACCGGTCACTGCAGGGGAAACCGAAGAGCGCGGGCATGCCCTGGCGCGGATCAAGGTCCGGGAACAGATCGTCCAGGCGATGAACAGCCAGGAGTATACCGACGCCGGCACCGCAGAACGCGTCACGCTGCGGTTCATGGCCGCCCCCACCGATGTGAACTGGGGAGGCAAGGTACACGGCGGCATCGTCATGAAGTGGATCGACGAAGCTGCGTACGTCTGTGCCACCCGGTACTGCGGAAAGGACACGGTGGCAGTGTTCTCCGGAGGCGTCCGCTTTTACCGCCCGCTGCTGATCGGCCACCTGGTGGAAGTCGAAGCCCGGCTCGTCTACACCGGGACCAAAGGCATGCACGTGGCCGTCCACGTCCGCTCAGGGGACCCCAAGGGCGGCGGGTTGAACCTCACCACGTACTGCCTCACCGTCATGGTGGCGCGCGACGCCGAAGGTACCGCGGTGCCTGTCCCGCGGTGGGTTCCCGTTTCGGAAGAGGACAAGAGGCTGCACGCCCACGCCCGCGAACTGCTGGAAATCCGTGGCACCGCGCCGGGGAACCGGCTGCCCAACCACCTCCTGGTCCAGGGCTGACCGCCGCGCTGAACGGCACGCGTCAGGGCTGCGAGCTAGAAGCCGCCACCGGCGTCGGCCGCCATGTTGGCGAAACGTGAGTAGTGGCCCTGGAAAGCCACCACGATGTCCTTGGTGGGACCGTTGCGGTGCTTGGCGATCAGGATGTCCGCCTCGCCTGCGCGCGGAGATTCCTTGTCGTAGACGTCCTCGCGGTGGAGCAGGATCACCATGTCGGCGTCCTGCTCGATGGAGCCGGATTCACGAAGGTCAGAGACCATGGGCCGCTTGTCCTGGCGCTGTTCCGAGCCACGGTTCAGCTGGGACAGGGCAATCACCGGGACCTGAAGCTCCTTGGCTAGCAGCTTCAGGGCGCGGGAGAACTCGGACACTTCCTGCTGGCGGGATTCCACCTTCTTGCCTGAGCTCATGAGCTGCAGGTAGTCAAGGATCACGAGTTTCAGGTCATGCTGCTGTTTGAGACGGCGGCACTTGGCCCTGATCTCCATCAGAGACATGTTGGGGCTGTCATCGATGAACAGCGGCGCGTCATTCATCCGGCCCATCGTGGTGGCGATCTTGGACCACTGCTCGTCCTTGATGGTGCCCTTACGAAGGTCCTGGAGGCCGATGGTTGCCTCTGCGGAGAGGAGGCGCATCGCGATCTCGTTCCGTCCCATTTCCAGTGAGAACATGACCGTGGCGAGGTTGTTCTTGATGGCTGCGGACCGGGCGAAGTCGAGGGCGAACGTGGACTTACCCACGGCCGGCCTGGCGGCTATAACGATCATTTGGCCGGGGTGCAGGCCATGGGTCAGCTCATCCAGTTCGTAGAACCCCGTGGGGACACCGGTCATGCCCTCTCCGCGGTGGCCGGACGCTTCAATCTCGTCCACAGTGGACTCCATGACGTCCTTGAGGACCACATAGTCCTCGGCCGTCCGCCGCTCGGCAACGGCGTACACCTCGGCCTGGGCCTGGTTGACCAGGTCCTCCACTTCACCGTCGGACCCGTAGCCCAACTGGACGATCTTCGTGCCGGCGTTGACCAGCCGGCGCAGCACGGCGCGTTCCGCGACGATCTCGGCGTAGTATCCGGCGTTGGCCGCCGTGGGGACCGTCTGGATGAGCTCGTGCAGATACGCTGGACCGCCGATCCTGTTGATCTCGGCCCGCTTGGTCAGCTCGTCGGAGACCGTAACGGCGTCGGCAGGCTCACCGCGGCCATAGAGGTCGATGATGGCTTCATAGATCGTCTCGTGGGCAGGGCGGTAGAAGTCCTGGCCACGGAGGATCTCCACGACGTCGGCGATGGCATCTTTGGAGAGCATCATGCCGCCCAGCACCGACTGTTCAGCGGGAATGTCCTGTGGGGGCTTCCGGCTGCCTTCGGATCCGCGGGTTCCCTCGATCGGGTCCAGGTGCGTTACTGACAAAGCTGCCGTCCTCTGTTGTGTGCTGCGGCGATATCAAACTGCCGCGGCGCGTAAGCCATCTTTCCTGCCGGAATGCAGAACTGGGTAACCGTGAAACTGCGTTCGAAAACGCGTGACACCCCCAGGGCCGCACTCCTCAGGTGTACCCGTGGGCACCGACAATTCCGGCCGAGCCGCCGGGCCGGACCCTTTTGGCGGTTTGTCCGAAGACTTATCCCCACAATCCACAGGTTATCCACAGGCGGCAGCGCCACGGTCCGATCCAAGGGACCGACCGCAGTGCCGCAGATCCGGGACAGCCTTTCTGCACCCCAAAACAGGTATCCCGCTACGCTAGCCCCCCTTGCCCCAGCCGCAAAGCCCGCTTCCATCCGCCCTTGTGGATAACCTGTGCACTAAGTGGCATAGCTTGTGCACAGCCTGTGGGCGAACCTGTGGATACAAAAAAACTTTCTCGTCCCACACCGCCCTGACCTGCGGAAACGCTCAAACCAGAGTGTGGACTAAATATTCTTTTGACGAACCTTCATCCACAGCTTGCAGGCCGCGCCTGTTGATACCGGGCATCTTCTCGATGCCAAACGCCGCATCTATGCCCTATTTGTGATCGATCACATAGAGGACAGGCCGAAACTGGCGGCCGCAGGCTGCTGGCTGTACGCGGGCTGTATGCGACCCGAGGAATATGCTGTCGGGAACAGCGATCTGCCCTAAGCTCTTGTTATGGGCGAAATACTGATGGTGTTACTGCCTGCGTTCATTCTTGCGGCAGTGCTCTGGGGATTCGCAACAGCCCTGCGTCCCCGCGATTCCGGTGTGTCCGACGCGGAGCGTTACCAGCAGGACCTCGCAGTGCGTTCTGCCGAGCATTATGCGGCCCAGGTCCGGGCAGCAACGGCTGCGCGGGCGCGGCTGGACGCCAACACGCGCCCGAGCCAGAATGAGCAGCAGCAGTCGCAGCAGGAGGACCACGCCCGCGCAGCCCTCCAGATGCAGGCAGGACAGCACGGCCACCTGTCACTTCCGGGCGGCCGCCTGGACCCCCAACTCTCCAAGCAACTGCAGTCGATGGCCAGCAACGGACAAAAGATCCAGGCCATCAAACTCCTCCGCCAGGCAACGCACGCAGACCTGGCTACCGCCAAAAAGTATGTAGATCGGCTTTAGACATGCAATCCCTCGTGATCCCAGCCCTCATCCTCGTTGTTGTCGCCGTTGCTGTGGCCCTGGCGGCCAGGGCCATCAGTCGGCGGGTGGCGGCAGGAAGCCGCGCCGGCAGTCCCGCCGTCGACCCCGTGGAGCTTGCCCGTTCAGCCTCCGCAAGGCTCACCGAGGAACAGCACCGGCGGCTCTACGCGCTCATTGCCCAGGGGCAGGCCATGGCGGCCATCAAGCTGTACTACGAGGCGACCGGGGAGGGCCTGCGGGCAGCCCGGGATGCCGTGGGCGCACTGGCGGCCCACCCGCAGCCCTACCGGAGCCCCACAGCCGAACCTGTGGCGGCGGATCCCGACGACGATGCACCGCAGCGTTTTCCCTACCGGTACCGCGCCATCGCCAGTAAAGGCGACGTCACGCGCGAAGTCAGCAGCAACATGCTCAACGACGAGATCTACGGACGGATCCGCACCCTCGCCCGCAGCGGGGATCGCGAAGGCGCGGCCAACGCCCTCATCCGGCATTCAGATATCTCGCTGAAGCAGGCGCGTGAGTTCATAGCCCTCCTGGACGACTGAACCCCATAGCTGATCCCGCCGCCTGACTCCGCTGCCTGACTCCGCTGACCGTCAGCACCTCCGCCCCCGGCCTTGGGCGATGCTGCCCGGTCCGGGTTTGGGCCGCTGGAAGTTCGGCCGCCCGGTTTCCCGTTTGGTGAAGGGCCTGCTCAGCGGCCGCCCGAAATCCCGGCCAGCAACTGCTCAAACGGCAGGGATTGGGACGCCGCCGGCTGCGGCCGGGGCTGGCTTCCCTTAAGCAGAGCGGCGAACTCAGCCGCCGCGCGGTCGATTCGCACCGAAAGGGGCGAGCCGCCGTCGTCCGTGTTTCCCCAGTCCTGCGGACCGGCAAAAACGCCCGTCGGGGCTGTGCGGGTCCGCAGGTAGTTGAACAGCGGGCGCATGGCGTAATCCAGCACCATCTGGTGCCGGTCGGTTCCGCCTGTGGCTCCCAGCAGGACTGCTTTCCCGTCCAGTGACTTCGGGTCCAGGACGTCGATAAAGGACTTGAACAGACCGCTGTAGGAGGCGCTGAACACGGGACTCACCGCAATGAGGCCGTCCGAGGCTTCGACGCCGGCAATGACCTCCGCCAGGCGCGGCCCTGCATAGCCGGTGACAAAGTTGTTGGCGATGTCCACGGCCAGGTCGCGGAGTTCAACAACATCCACGGCAACCTGGTAACCGGACGCGGAGAGCTGGCGCTCTGCGGCGGCGGCGAGCTGGTCGGCAAGCAGCCTGCTCGACGACGGGACACCCAGGCCGGCTGAAAGGACGGTGATGCGGCGGGATTCCACGGAATACTCCTGAGGGTCGGTGAGAAAACTAGGATACATGCGTTTGCATGTATCCGGCTAACCGTGGACCCTGCGCGTTTATTCCCGCTATCCGGGGCCGGACACGCGGCTAGAGCACAGCCGTCCCGCTGATGCAGGTCACGGAGCTTCCGCCCACCCAAACGTCGCCGTCCACCGCATCCACGTGGACTCTGCCGGCGCGCCCCAGCACGGTGCCCTGCGCGGCGGTGTACGAGGCCGGTGCGCGCCCACTGCCGATCAGCCACTGTGCTGCGCCGGCGTTGAAGCTGCCCGTCACGGGGTCTTCGGCGGCAGCATCGCCCGGGATGAAAGTCCGCACCTCGAAGTCCGCGCCGGCGTAGGCAGGGTGCGGGCCGATGACGCCTACCTTCAGCCCGTCCATCGCCGGGTAGTCAGGCCTGATGTCCAGCACCTGCTGCGCGGATTCCAGCAGTACACCAATCCAGTCGGGACCATTGACCAGCCAGGAGGCGTCCAAAAGCGCCGGGCGGGGCAGGCGGAGCCCCGCAGCGATCCTGGCAACATCCTCATCGTCCACCTCTCCGGAACGCGTGAGGGGAGGAGCTGCGAATGCCAGCCTGCCGGCGTCGCGCCTGACGCGGATCAGCCCGGCGCCGCATTCCTGGACAAGCACGCCGTCCTTTTTCGGCATGCCACCGGACTCCAGCCACGCGTGTGCGGATCCCAGGGTGGGGTGTCCGGCAAAGGGGAATTCCTCATGGCCGGTGAAGATGCGGACCCGATAATCGGCGTCAGGATGGGTGGGCGGCAGCAGGAACCCAGTTTCCGACAGGTTGGTCCAGTTGGCGAATTGCTGCATCTGCGATGCGGTCAGGCCTTCGGCGTCCGCGACCACCGCCAGCGGGTTTCCCCGGTACGGTTCGGCGGTGAACTCGTCCACCTGGGCGAACGGACGCCGCCGGCGGGCCGGAGCGCCATTCAGAGTCGCCGCTGCATTCAAAGTCGCTGCTACAGGCTATCACCGCCTGGGCGGCCACCCGCCGGGATATGCGAACCGCACCAGGGCCGGGATGCCGGGCCCCGCGTTGGCCTGTGAACGGCGAAGGCCTCCGCTTTCGGTTCCCGGAGGATCCGAAAGCGGAGGCCTTCAGCAGTTCAGCACTGCAGATTGCTCTGGGCCCAAAAGCCCGGAGCGCTACTTGCCTGCGACTACATCGAGCTCGATCACAGCGGCAACGTCGTCGTGCAGACGGACGTTTGCCTGGTAGGAACCGACAGACTTGATGTGCGTCGGCAGTTCAACCTTGCGCTTGTCGATGCGGCCAAGGCCGGCGGCCTCAACAGCGTCGGCTACGTCGCCCTGCTTGACGGTGCCGAACAGGCGTCCGGTCTCGCCAGCCTTGACAACGAGTTTGACCGGCTTGGCGGAGAGTGCAGCGGCCTGCTTCTGAGCGTCTTCCAGGGAAGCGTGCTCGCGGGCAGCGCGGGCAGCCTTGATGGACTCAACCTGCTTCTCGCCACCCTTCGACCAGGTCAGGGCGAAGTTGCGGGGCAGCAGGTAGTTACGTGCGTAACCGTCCTTGACCTCGACAACGTCGCCAGCAGCACCGAGACCGGTTACTTCGTGGGTCAGAATGAGCTTTGCCATGTTAGTT
>DATCNU010000167.1:0-30455 GCA_036565085.1 Arthrobacter sp. | reverse complement strand
CGCCGGGGCCGCGCGCACGGCTGGCGTCCGGATCGGCTGTTTCCGCCCGCCGTCCGTTCCGGACGGGATTTCGCGGCTGCGGCTCACCGCCCGCGCCACCCTTACACCCCAGGAAATCGAAGACAGCTGCGCAGCGCTGCGCCGCATTTTGGAGGAGCATCCATGAACCTGCCCGGCATCATCCTGGTTACCGGAACGGACACCGGCGTCGGCAAAACCATCACGACGGCGGCCCTCGCCGCCGTCCTGCACGGAACGGGGCGCACCGTTGCAGTGTATAAACCGTGCCAAACAGGTGCTGCCGACGGGGACTCCGACGCGGCCGAAATCGTCCGGCTCACAGGCGCCGCGACAGCCGAAACCGGAGCTGTCCTGCAGGAGCCACTGGCACCTGTCGCCGCGGCCGCCGTCGACGGAGCCCCGCTCCCCGGTGTGGCTGCGCACGCCGGGAGGGTGCGCGCACTCGCCGCGTCGCACGACCACGTCCTGGTTGAGGGCGCGGGCGGTCTGCTGGTGGAGCTGGATGTCGACGGCGGCACGTTGGCGGACCTTGGAGTGCTCCTGGCCGGGGCATTCGTCCTGGTCGCACGGCCGGGGCTTGGCACCCTGAACCACACCGCCCTGACCCTCGAAGCACTGGAAGCCCGGGAGCTCCCGGTCATGGGAGTGGTGCTCGGAAGCTGGCCGGGCAACCCGGATTTCGTTCACCACAGCAACCGGCAGGTGCTTGGATCGCTGCGGGTGCCCTTTCTCGGCGCGATTCCAGAACAGGCCTCGGAACTGCCGCCCGCCGGCTTCCGCGCCGGAGCACCCGCCTGGCTGAACGGCCTCCCGGCATGAACCCGGCGATTTCGACCGCGGGATCCACCGGGAAGCCAGCGGAAAATCCGGCGGAGGCGGAAGTCCGGGACGGGGGCCGCTGCCCTTACCTCGTGGTGCGCGACCCGGATATGGTCCGAGAAGTCCTGCACCGGGCTGCCGATTTCAGCCCCGCGAATGCCCTGGTGGCGGTGACCCCCCTGGAAGGGGCCGCCCTGCGCGTGCTCCAGAGCGTGGGCTTTTCCCTGCCTCCCGTCCTGGCCAGCAACGGCACGGACACCCACGCTGGCATCCGGAAGGTGGTGGCGGGCTTCTTCACCCCTGCCACAGTCGCAGCAACGGAGCCGCGGATCCGCGAACTTGCCAGGGAAGCAGCACGGGACGCCACGGACCGGCTCGACGCTTCCGGGCACGTGGACCTGGTGCAGGCGGTGGCGGCGTTTCCCCCGGCAGTCGTCATGCTCGAACTCCTTGGACTGCCCGTCCGGGACCTTGCTGACCTCAAACGGTGGGGCCTGGAATCCATGGAGCTGTTCTGGGGCTGGCCCGACGAGGACCGGCAACTGGAACTGGCCCACAGCGCCGCCGGGTTCTACGTCTGGCTGCGGAAACTCGTCGCAGAATCCACGAAGGCCCCCGGGCGCAACCTTTTCAGATCCCTCGCCGAACACGGCCTGTCCACCCGTGAAATGTGCTCCCTGGGCTACTTCCTGCTGATCGCCGGGCAGGAAACAACCACCCAGCTGATCAGCACCGCCCTGTTCCGGCTCCTGGAGGGGGCCGGGCCGGTCAGCTGGGCGGACGCAGCCTCCGACGCGGGGTCGAGGTCAATGGTCCGGCACGTACTCGCCACCGAATCATCAGTCCCCACCTGGCGCCGGACAGCAGCCCACAACACCAACCTCGCTGGCGATCCGGTCCCTGCCGGCGCCGAAATCCTCCTCGAACTGAGCGGCAACCGCATCACGTCACCGGCGGAAGCCAGGAGTCCTTCCCCTGCCGGGCAGCCGGCCCCGCCCAACCAGAGCCCGCCCAACCAGCCCCCGCCCACCGGCATGGTTTTCGGCTCCGGCATTCACCGCTGCCTCGGTGCCAAACTTGCGGAACTGGAGGCTGCCGTCCTTGTCCAGGAAGCCGCCGCAGCACTCCCCCGCATCCGGCTGCGGGACCGCGGCCCCGAATGGATCCGCCTCCTGTCGTTCCAGGCACCCAGGAAAGTCACGGTGACGAACAGCCCGCGCTGAACGTCCGGTCCTGATGACGCCCAGCTTTTGGCCCTACTCTTTGGCCTGGGCTGCCGCCGGGACGCGCAGACTGCCGTACCTCTCCATTCGGTGCCACCGCAGGTGCATGCCGGCCAGGGCTGTGACCAGCGAATGGATGACAACGAGGTACATGAGTTGCCGATAGACGAATTGCTGAAGCGGAAGCGTCCACAGCGGGCGAAGCGATTCCTTGTCGAGCCGGAACGCGTAGGCGGCCATGAGGAACTGAACAAGAAGGAAGGCGAGCCAGAGCGCTGCGATCCGCAGGGGATCAAGGAAGATCAGACCATAGACGGCAAAGACATCGACCACCGGCGCGAACAGAGGCAGCAGCACCTGCAGAACGAATAGGTAGCCGAGCCCGCGTCGGCCGAGCTTCCCGGCAGCCCCGCGCTGCACCACTGCGCCGCGGTGCTTCCACATGGCCTGCAACGTGCCATAGCACCACCGGTAGCGCTGCCGCCACAAAGCGCTGAGGCTCGCCGGTGCCTCGGTCCAGGCCCTCGCGTCATCCTGGTAGACCACGCGCCAGCCATCCCGGCACAGCGCCATGGTCAGGTCCGTGTCCTCGGCGAGCGTATCGTCGCTGACTCCGCCGACGCGCAGCAGGGCGTCGCGCCGGAAGGCACCGATGGCCCCGGGGACTGTCGGCATGCATTCCGCGACGTCGAAGAGACGACGGTCCAGATTGAAGCCGACGACATACTCGATATGCTGCCAGGCACCGAGGATGCCACCGCGGTTGGCGACCTTGGTGTTTCCTGACACCGCACCCACCACGGGGTCTGCGAACGGCTGGATGAGGGCACGGACCGTGTCCTCTTCGAAGACGGTGTCGCCGTCGACCATCACCACAATGTCGTGGGAGGCGGCACGCAGGCCGGCGTTCAGGGCAGACGGCTTGCCTCCGTTTTCCTTCCGGATCACGGTGACGCCCGGGAGGCCGAGCGCCCCTGCGATGTCTGCCGTCCCGTCCGTCGACCCGTCGTCGACCACGATGATCTCGACGGGATGGTCCGAGCCCACGAGGGAACGGATGGAAGCCTCGATGCCGGCGGCCTCGTTGTACGCGGGGACAATTACGCTGACCGGCTCCGTGATTGCAGGGCGGACGGGCACGTCCACCCGGCGCCGGCCGCGGCTGGCCGCCCGGGAGCGGCGTGCCGCCCGATTGTGTCGCGCGGCGAATCCCACCGCGAGGACGGCCCGGACGAGGGTCACGACGCCTGCCGCAAGAAGCGACCACGAGATGGCGGTGACGACGAAATCGCTGAGCCGGACTCCCCACACGAACGCCAGTCCGCTGACCTGTTCCCCGACGGATGCCTGCCGCATGCTGTCGATGCCGACGGCGTCGCCGACTGAAGTGACGCGATAGCCCTGGTCAGTGAACCGCGTTAGCGCTGAGTCGAGCGCGGCGATGGTCTGTTCCCGGTCCCCGCCGCCGTCGTGCATCAGGAGCACCTGTCCCTGAGGACCGGACGGAGTCAGATTCTGCTCGATCGTCGCCACGCCTGGCCTTCGCCAGTCCTCGCTGTCGATGGTGCTCAGCACTGTGAGGTACCCCTCGTCCGCGGACGCTTCCATCGCGGACCAGGTGCCGTCGGTGACCGCATCGTTTTCGGAGCTGTACGGCGGACGCAGCAGGGACGCCGCGTGGCCCGTGATGCCGACGATGGCGTCCTGGGCACCCTGGACTTCAAGCTGGCGTCGCCACGCCGGCGCCGTGCCGAGGTCGGTATGGGTGAGCGTGTGCACGCCAATTTCGTGACCGTCTGCGATGATGCGACGCACGATATCCGGGTTGTCGATCGCTGCCGAACCGACGACGAAGAAGGTCGCGTGGACGTGATGTTTCTGGAGGACGTCAAGGATCCTGGGCGTCCACAGCGCGTCCGGGCCGTCATCGAACGTCAAGGCCACCGTACGGTCCGGTGGCTGTACAGTGCGGACAGCCCCGTTGCGGGAGTCGATCACCGGCCCGCCCTGGGAGACGGCTTTCGGGACAGAACCGGCTGCTCCGCTCGCCGGCACGGAATCATCGCCGATACCAGCGAGGTGATGCATGTACCCCTGCACGGTGAGCGCTACACCAAGCGCAAACAGGACGGCCAGGAGAATGAACCAATGTGCCCTGACGCTGACCGGAGCGGCGCGGTTGCCCGGTTCGCGATTGCCCAATTGGCGGGCAGTCACGGGTGGGTCGGCGTGGACGGCCGCGTGGTCTGGCCGGGTGCTGTCGCGCTCTTGCCCGGATTCGTCGGTTCCGTGGTTGGCGTGGAGGCGGCAGCGGGCGCGGCAGGCTGCACGCCGGCAGCGGTAGCCGGTGGTGCCGCGGGAGCGGCCGAAGGCCCGGTTACGGTAGCCCCGAAAGCCGCGGGCGCAGGGCCAGCCGCCTGCTCTTCGCTTGTCGGGTGTACGCCCCCTTCTGGAGCGGGTCCCGACGGAAGATCGCGGGCCGGCGCGGCGGCCGGTACCGGCAGAGGCAGGTAGGGCGCGGCGATGTTGGACCCGCCGATGAACGAAACCAGCAGCAGAACGACATACCCCGCCACGAGCCCGAGGGCGCCCAGGCCAATGACTTTAACCCGCCGCAGACGCCGGCCGGACGCGTCGACAAAGACCGGCCCGCGCGGCGAGGGGGACTTCAACGGATCTGATGTTTCGGTAAGAGCTGCCATTAGGCGTCAATCTTAGAGGGTTCGCGGCCCGTGGTCACCTTCATTACTTAAGTGCCCGGCTTAATTGCCCGGCACCTCCGGGCTTAAACGCCGGGCCACCGGAGGCGGACCGGACCGTGGTCCGGCGAACGCCGGCTGTGGAATCGCGGATGACAAGTTCCGGCTTGATCGTGGATGGGGGAAGCGACCTGCCCCTGTCAACGATGGATTCCAGAAGCGCAAAAGAACGCGAGCCGAGGTCCTGGAAATCCTGCCTGACGGTTGTCAGGGCCGGGCGCCACATGGCCACGTGGGGCTGGTCATCGAAGCCCACCACTGATACATCCTCCGGGATCCGCTTGCCGCTGTCCACGAGCGCCTTCATGACGCCGATGGCAACGTCGTCGTTTCCGCAGAACACGGCCGTGACGCCGCTGAGGGCAGCGAGCTCCTGGCCCATGCGGTAACCGCTGGCAGGTTCCCAGGTGGCGTGCAGCACCGGCGGAATGCTCGCCCCGGCGGCCGTCAGGGCCGCCTTCCATCCCGCGGTCCTGCCTGACTGCTTCCCCATGGCGGGCACCGCAACGTGGTGAACGGTGCGGTGCCCAAGGGAAAGCAGGTATCCGGTGGCGTCCATTCCTGCCCCCCGTTCGTCCAGCAGGGCGGCCGTGGTGCCTGCGGGCCGATGCGTCCCACCGCCGGCAACAACGAACGGGATGAGTTTGGGGAAAGCCTTGACCGCAGCCAGGCCGGGCCGGTCAAACTCGAGAATGATGACGCCGGCCACGGGCTGTGAGAGGACAAGGTCGATCGCGGCATTGACAGCGTTTTCCGCATCGGATTCCACCACGGCGATGATGACGGACATGCCGGATTGCCGCGCGGCCTTCTCGATACCTTCGATGGTCTTGGCATATCCGTAGTTGGACGTCCCGCCGGTGAGAACCGCCACCATGGAACGCTTTCCGGACCGCGTCGCCCGGGCGGCCCCGTTCGGGCGATAGCCCAAATCGCTGACCGCCCTCAGCACCCGATCGCGGAGTTCAGGAGCGACATACTTGCTGCTCGTCAGTACCCGCGAGACCGTGGGCACGGACACGTCGGCAGCCATTGCCACATCCTGGAGCACCGGCACCTTCTGCTCCGCGGGCCGTACCGGATCGCGGCTCACCGGCCGCGGTGTTCCAGGACCGGTTCCCGGACGGGTCCGAGCCGGAAGTCGGTGAAGTCTGCCGTGAACACCCGGTCCCGCAGATCCTGCGCCGCGACCCCGACGAAGGCTCCGGTGAACCGCAAGGCACCGCCATGGTCATCGGACAGCTGGAGGGCATCGAGTTCCGGCCCGATCGGCTGGAGCGGGCTGCTGCCCTGGCTCCAGAAAAACTGCAGGCCGTTTGCGTCCAGCACGCCCTCCAGACAGACGGCAACGCCCGCCTCCACGACGGCTGCGCCGTAGGAGCACAGGCCCTTAAAGGGGTCTCTTTCGAAAACCTCGAGGATCTGTTCCGTCGGGCCGTCGCCGGGAAGCAGCTCTGCCCTGGCTTCCCGCACAGTGGTACGGAGATAGAAGTAGCTTGAGGTGTTGTAGTAAAAGATCAGCCCGGCACTTTGGGTGAAATTCGACGGTCGCGCCTCGAGAGTGACTCCCGCCCGGAGGCTGCTGCCGGTCAGCCGCCGGGCGACCAGCGACTGTTCCTGCACCGAATCCGTGCTGTACCGGCCCCGGAGGCGAAGCCACCCGGGACGGCCGGACAGGCTGGCCCACTCTGCGGCGGCAGGATGCCGCAGGGTGCTCCAGGGCCATCCCACAGTCAGTGCGGACCCATCGGCCGCACCGGGGGCGAAGCCGCCAAATGCCTTCTCCCCACGGGTCCCGGACTCCGCTGGTGCCGGGACCGGGGTGCCGCCGTCGGACGCGGTTTCCGGGCCCTCGACCGTCAGGGATGGATGCCACCCCTCCTGTTCGAGCCGCAGCCAGCCGTCGTCAGTGAACCCCAGCCGCTGGATGCAGGTTTCGCGTCCGAGGATGGAGTACTGCCTGCCCTCTTTTTCGGCCCAGCGGCTCGCCAGATGGGCCAGGAACAGCGTGCCGTCCCGGGCGACGGCGATCTCGCCGTGCCCGGCTTTCTGCAGCTGGTGGGTCGGGTCGTCACGCGAGGTGAGGACCGGCCCCTGCGGATCCGGCTCGTAAGGGCCGAAAAGATCGTCTGACCGCATCATCGCGATGCCGTGGTTCTGCCCCGTTCCGCCTTCGGCCAGCATGAGGTAGAAGCGGTTGTCGAAGGAGTAGAGGTTGGGGCCTTCGATGAGCTCGGCACGGCGGTGAATAATCCGGGGCTGTCCCATGGTAGCTGTGCCCGAGGCGTTGAGTTCCTGGATATTGATGCCGGCGAACCCTCCACGGCCCGTGGGCCGGTGGTCCCACTCCATGTTGACCAGCCAGTGGCGGCCCTCATGGTGGAAGATGGACGGATCGAAGCCTGTGGTGGTCACCCGGGCGGGCGCGGACCACGGCCCGGCCACGTCCGCGGCCCGGGAGATGTAGGTGTCCATATCCTTGTGGGGACCGCCGAAACCGCGGACCACCGTGAACACAAGCCAAAAACGACCGTCAGACCAGCTCAGGGACGGAGCCCAGACGCCTGCGGAGTCCTGGAGTCCCCGGATATCCAGCATCGCTTCGGGCCCGGTGAAGGAACCCGCGAACTCCCAGTTTTCGAGGTCCCGGGACCGGTGGATCGGCACCATGGGATACCACTCGAAGGAGCTGTTGGCCAGGTAGAACCACTCGTCCACCCGGATCATGGACGGATCCGGCGAAAAGCCCGGCAGCACAGGGTTGGTAATGAGGGTCACTGACTTCTCCAAACTAGGAAAGCGTTTCAGGGTAGGCGAACGGCTGGCCGGAAACGTAGCGCTGCAGCTCGGCCACAATGTGGTCGCCCATCCGGAGCAGCTCCGTGCCCATGGATCCGGCAATGTGGGGCGTCAGGAGGACATTGGGCAGGTCATAAAACGCATGTCCCGGCGGCAGGACGTCCGGCACCGCTACGTCAAGGATGGCGTTGATGCGTCCGGACGCCAGCTCGGCTTCGAGCGCCGCCTGCTCGAGGACCTCCCCTCTGGCTGTGTTGATCAGGGTGGCGCCGTCCCTCAGCAGCGCAAGTTCGTTGGCGCCGATCAGCCCGGTGGTCTCGGGCGTGACGGGCACATGCACGGACACGACGTCGCTTCTGGACATCAGCGCCTCCAAAGGGAGCAGCTCCACGCCAAGGGCGGCCGCGTCGGCTGCACCCAGGTACGGATCGTAGACCAGCACGTTGAGTTCGAATGGCCGGAGCAGGTGGGCAACGCAGCGGCCGATGCGCGATGCCCCCACCAGCCCGACGGTCTTCTGGTAGTTTCCGGCGGCAGGAAATTCCTGTTCCCGGTCTATTGCTCCGCGGCGGTGCCCGTACAGTCGGGCACTCTCAAAGGCCTGCTTGTTGGCAAGCAGAATCATGGCCAGGGTGTATTCCGCGACGGGGCGGCCGTTGGCCTCACCAGCGTTGGAGCCGGCAATTGTCCGCCCTGCGGGGAGTGGCGTCAGGAGGCCCGAGATCGCCCCGCCGGCATGAATGATGGCGCGCAGGTTGGGAGCTGCCTCCAGGATATCCAGACCGATCTTCGGGCAGCCCCAGCCGGTGATCAGGACTTCGACGTCGGGCAGCACCGCACTTGCTTCCGGGGACGCGAAGTCCTCAAAAACCGGACCGCGAAGGTCCGCGACCCGGCCCAGGGAGCTGATCGCATCCGGAGACATGAGTTTGGAGAAGAGGCCGGCCGGCGACATCACGGCCATGGTGGCAGGCCTTGCTTCAGGTTCCCCTGTTCCCGCTACAGTCCCGGCAAAAAAGGCTGTAGCGGTATGCATGAACCGCTTCTCCATGTCCCGGCGTACGAAGTGCGATGCGCCGTCGAAAACGTCCACCCGGGCACCGGCAGATCGGGCGATCCGCTGGTGTTCCGCGGTGATTCCGGTACCGACCGTCCCGGTGATAATCAATGTTGGAACAGCGGAGTCCGTCAGGGCGGCGACCAGGCCCGGCCAGGGTGCCGTCGGAATAACGTTCCCGTTGAGCACGATGCGGGGGTCGCATTCCTCCTGGGCTTTGCAGCTGCGCTGAATCTCCGTCTTGCTCCAATTCGGCCACTCCCGCCTTCTGATCCCGGCACGTTCCGCTGGCCTGCGCGACCGGACATCGATAAGGTGCGCGTAGGCGTCCTCTGCGACGGTGCGATCCTGCAGGGGCGTGACCGGAAGCCGCCAGAACGGATCCTCGAGCAGGATTCCGGCCGGCCGAAATCCGCGGGATGTTTGGAGTGCCTCCACGGCTACGGCGGCAGCCACGGAGCCGCCTGCCGAATGCCCATAGTAAAGCGCCGGGAGTTGCACCAGGCCATGGAGTTCCGGCGCCTGCAGGACCTCCAGGACGTCCTGGACCAGGACATCCCCCGGATGCTTCTGCAGGTCCTGGTCGGACCAGCGGGGGGAGCTGCCGTGTCCGCGCAGGTCGATCGCCAGGACCGCCCATCCCCGTGAGGCCCACGCAGGATGAACGGCTTCAAGGCAGTCGGCCGACTCCATCAGGCCATGGACGGCGACGACGACGGCCCTCGCCGCTGCCTCTGGCAGCGACAGTCGATACGACAACACGCCAAACCCTCTCTGTAGATTCCTCATCCGTTGTGATGTTGTGACTGCCTCAGGCCTTCTTCTTAAGGTGGGCGTTGGCCTGCTTTTCCATCTCCTCCTGCAGCTTGCCGACGCCGGCGCCGTCGGCGGCCTTCTTCAGCTTGTCCAGCTGGTCGTCGACGTCGACAGCGCCGTAGAAGAGGGGGTTGGCGTACTGGGTGATGACGTTGGTCATGGCGGCGACCTGCTGCTTCACGGGGGTGGTGTCGGGAATGAAGGACGCGAAGGGGTCCAGGGAGAAGTTGTCGAAGTTCTGTGCCCAGTCGAAGATCTTTTCTTCGGTGGGGCTGATCGACATGGATTTGCGCTCCAGGCTTGGCCGCCAGGCCAGGGCGTAGCCGGGGAAGGCGTAGTCGCTGAGCGGCTTGAACTTGTTGCCGTCGGCGGGCTCCCAGTCGGTGCCTTCAATGCCGTAGGAGATGAGGTCGTGGTTCTCCTTGATGGAGAGCCAGTCCTGCAGCTGCATGGTCCGGTCCAGGTTCCCGCCCTTGGAATTGACCACAACGATGTTGTCTGCCTGGAACGTCTGGTTGGGTTTGGCCGACAGCCCTCCTTTGAGCGGCATGATATTGGCCAGGGCCGCCTTAGGAACGGCTTTTTGCAGGGTGGTGAGGGTGTTGCTGGAGGTGCCGTCGGTCATGGCCCAGCCAGCGGCGTATTTGCCGGCAGTCCACTGGCTCTTCAGGGTGGCCGCATCAGTATTGAGGGCGTCGGCATTGATGATGCCGTCGTTGTAGTATTTCCTGATCCGGCGCAGGGCATCAACCACGCCGTCGTCGTCCCAGAACGGCTTCGGCGCGGAGGACCCGGTCTTGGACGCGTCCTTGGCCAGCAGGAAGAACATGCCTTTTCCGCTGAAGGCTCGGGCGATGGAGTTCGGGTTCTCCCAGGACATGGCGTTGAACATTCCGGTGGGCACGGGCAGCGCGTGGAGGTAGCCGCTGTTCGAAGCGGCCCCGTAGGCCACGGTGCCGTCATTCTTCTGTTTCACGGCGTAGAAGAAGCGTTCGAGCTGTTCAAAGTCGGTAATCGTGGAGAAGCCGAGGGTGTCGGCAATGTCCTGGCGGATGACGAAGTGCTGGACGCGTGCGGCGCTGTTGACCTGCGGGATCCCCCACAGCTTGCCGTCCCAGCTGTTGGACTCCAGCAGCTTCTTGGGCAGCGTGGCGCTGAGGTTCTTGTACTTGGAGACCTCGTTGGTGAGGTCGGCAAGCGATCCGCTCTGCTGCAGCTGCGCCATGTTCAGCCAAAGCGCCTGCAGGGCGGAGTCGAACTTCTCCCCTGCCGTGAACTTGAGCAAGGACTGCTGCTGGTAGTTGGACCAGTTGATGAACTGGGCATCCAGCTCGAAGCCCAGATCGCTTTTGAGCTTGCCGTTGACCTTGGCCAGAACCGCATTCCACGTCGTCGGGGCGGTGCTGGGGAGGACCGCGACAGACGTCCCCGAGACTGATCCTCCCGTGGAGGTACCGCCGGAGGTACCGCAGCCGGCCAATGCCGCTGCGACGCCGAGGCCACCGGCCAGCCCAAGGAAGCCGCGGCGGGAAACTGCTGTGTTGGGGATCATGTGTTGCACTCCTTTGTACGTTGGCACGAAAGGGCCAAAGTTCTGCTTTTGGGGTTTACGACGGAACGGAAGAAAGGGAACGGAAGAGACGGAACGGGGATGTCGCGGAAATATCCGGTGGGTCCTGCGTCAGCCCTTGGTGGCGCCAAGCGTGAGGCCCTTGACGAAGTAGCGTTGGGCGAAGGGGTAGGCGAGCAGGATGGGGCCTATGGTCACGACCGTCAGGGCCAGCCTGAGCTGGTAGATCGGTGCCGCCGAACCTGAACCGGGCAGCATGGTGGCGTTGGTGACGTTGGCGATGAGGTTCTGCAGCATCAGCTGGAGGGGATATTTGTCCGGGTCGGAGATGAACAGCATCGCTGTAAACCACTCGTTCCAGTAGGACACCGCGTAGAACAGTCCGATGACAGCCAGGATCGGTTTGGACAACGGCAGGACGATCTCGAAGAACACCCGAAGTTCGCCTGCTCCGTCCACTTTGGCGGAATCGAGGATTTCTTCCGGAAGCTGGCGGAAGAAGCTGACGGCAACAAATACCAGGAAGGGAGCCATCATGTGAGGCAGGATGACGGCGAACCAGCTGTTCTGTAACTGGAGCACCTGCGTGACCAGCAGGTACATGGGCACGAGACCGCCGGAGAACAGCATGGGCAGGTACGCGAAAATCGTCAGGGGCCGGCTGATCCGTGGCATGCGGCGTGCAATGACCCAGGACAGGGACGCC
This sequence comes from Arthrobacter sp., assembly GCA_036565085.1. Classification (GTDB taxonomy): domain Bacteria; phylum Actinomycetota; class Actinomycetes; order Actinomycetales; family Micrococcaceae; genus Arthrobacter. The sequence goes on along the minus strand of DATCNU010000167.1, from coordinate 18,685 downwards.
GTCGCACACAGTGAAAGGACAGTGCCGACGAAAGTGATGAAGAGTGTCGCTGCGTAGCCCCGGAACACGGCCGTCCCACTGAAGATGGCGGCGTAGGCATCCAGGGAGAACGGCTCGGGAAAGAAACTGTAGCCGCTGCGGGCCAAAGTGGACTCCGCCGTCAGCGACCCCGCAATGATCATCCATAACGGAATCAGGGCAAACAACCCAAAGATGGTGACACCGATGTAGCTGGCCACCGTGAACGGCTCTATTGGGGTGGGCTTCTTGCGACCGCCTGCACCGGCGACGGGGCCGGCGGCTGTTTGCCGCTTTGCTGCCCGGGACAGGACTTGGTGGCCCTGCTGCCCGGGTGACTTAGGGCTATTGGCTGGCGTCGGATCGCTGGCCGGGACAACGGCCGGGGTGATGGAGGTGCTCACAGGATGCTGCTTTCTGTGGAGTAGCGGCGCTGGATGAGCACTGCCGCTGTGACCAGGATGAATCCAACGACGGACTGGAACAGGCCAATCGCTGCGGTGGTGCCGAAGTCGCCGATGGTCCTCAATGAACGGAACACGTATGTGTCGATGACGTCTGTAGTCGAGAACAAGGTCCCGTTGTCGCCGATGATGGCGAAAATGGTGCCGAAGTCGCCGTAGAAGATCCGGCCGACGCCCAGCACAATCAGGATGGCCGCCGTCGGCTTCAGGAGCGGCAGGGTAATGGACAGCGCCATCCTTGCCCGGGTTGCGCCGTCGAGCATTGCCGCTTCGTAAACGTCCTCGGGAATGGCGGTGATGGCCGCCAGGAAGATCACGGACATGTAACCGCCAAGCTGCCAGACCTTGACTATGGTGAGAACCCAGGGCCAGGGCCCCGGCTCCGTGTACCAGCTGATTTCGGGAAGGTTGAATATCCCCAGTGCGTCGTTGACCGCTCCCCCGTGCCCTCCGGCGCCGGCGAGGATCACCTGCAGGATGATGCTGATGACAATAGGAGACACAAAATAGGGGAAGAAGATTGCAGACTGCATGAATTTCTTGAACACCCGGGCACGCAGTTCATTGAGCATGATTGCCAGCGTGAGCCCGGTGCCGAGGGTGGCCGACAGAAACAGTACGTTCAGCACCAGGGTGTTCAAGACGATGGCCGGGGCATCACCGCTTTCAATGAAGTACTTGAAGTTGTCCAGCCCGCTCCATGGACTGTTGAAGATGCCCTGGCTGACACTGAAATTCTTGAAGGCCACGACGAGTCCTGCCATCGGGGCGTAGGCGAACACGAGGAACCACCCGATTCCGGGAGCGGCCAGGAGCAGCAGGACTCCGGACCCCCGCCTGCGTTGAGTGCGTGGGCGCTTCGCGTTCGCCGTGGTTGCGGGCGGTCCTTCAGGCGCAGTATCCGCTAGCTGGGTGGTCATGCTTTCTTGCATGGCACACTCCCTTGAGGGTAGAAGTTGACGAATCCGGGGTTACGGGCCCTGATGCCGCCTTTGGCATCCGGGCTGTCCTGGAGGGCCAGGACCGGGTGGCGGGGAAAACGTTATCCTAATGGTGCGTCCCACATTGCACGGTGTCAAGATGTGCCGGGTTCCCGAACCGCCAGCCCCTATGGTGAGGGACCGCCTTCGGGTGAATGAGATTCGCATCACTCTGATATCGATATCAGAGTAGGGCATCAACGATGTTCGCGCAATCCTGTCAGGCGCTTGAACGTCCTTGAGTAAAGAAACGCCCTTGATTGCGTGACCCGGACGGTGTGCGCTGGAGCCCCCGCATCACGACGGGCATAGCATCCGAGGTGAAAACATCTGGCCGACCTGTCGATTTCGGGCGATGCTCTTCTTATTTGATGTACGACCGCCGGCCACGACAAGGAGGAAACAATGAAGTACGTCATGCTGATGTATCAAGGCACCAGCCTCGACGAGGGGGCTGCCCGGGTTCCCGCGGCGCGGCTCGGGGGCGCCATCGAGATCCGGCCCGCAAACACCTACTGGTGACCACACTCGAACAGGTCTTCCGCGATGAATGGGGCCGCGTCCTCGCCACCCTGATCGGTTTCCTCGGCGACTTCGATCTCGCCGAGGAAGCCGCACAGGAAGCGTTCGCCATCGCCGCAGCCCGGTGGCCGCGCGACGGCGTCCCCGACAATCCGCGCGCGTGGCTCATGCGGACGGCGCGGAACCGGTCGACTGACCGCATACACCGCGACCGGACCTTGGCGGCCAGGACGCATCTCCTCGCGGAGCAACATCGACCCGAGGCCACGATGAACACCGCGAGGTTCCGTGACGAACGGCTCGAACTCATCTTCACATGCTGTCACCCGGCCCTGGCCGTCGAGTCCCAAGTTGCCCTTACCCTCCGTGCCGTCGGCGGACTCAGCACCGAAAAGATCGCCCGGGCCTTTCTGGTGCCGGAGCGCACGATGGCGCACCTGCTCCGCGAGCGTCTCGACGCTGTTCTCGCGGTCGTCTACTTGATCTTCAACGAGGGTCATGGCGGTCGCGACGAGCTCGCAGCGGAGGCCATCTGGCTCGGGCGGTCGCTTGCCGAACTGCTTCGGAGCGATCCGGAGGTCCACGGGCTGCTCGCGATCATGCTCTTGCATAATTCTCGCCGGGACGCGCGGTTCCGCGACGGGGAGCTCGTGCTCCTCAGTGACCAGGACCGGTCGCGCTGGGAGGTCGGGCAGATCGCAGACGGCCGTGCCGAGCTCGACCGCGCATTGAACCTCGGTGGGCGCGGCCCCTACGTGCTGCAGGCCGCGATCGCCTCGCTGCACGCGGAGTCGCCATGCGATTGGGCGCAGATCGCTGCGCCGTACGACGAGCTCGTACGGCTGACAGCATCACCCGTCGTCGAGTTAAACCGTGCCATCGCCGTCGCCGAGACCCAGGGAGCCCAAGCGGCCCTGCGTCTCATCGACGGGCTCGACCTCGACGATTTCCGCTAGTTCCACTCCACCAAAGCGGAGCTCCTGCGCCGTATGGGGCGGATCGAGGAGGCGCGGGCGGCCTATTGGCGGGCGAGGGAGATCACCGACGACGGGCCCGAGCGGCGCTTCCTCGACCGCCGGCTGGCGGAACTTCCAGTTGCGGGTGGCCGAGCAACCGACACCGTCTGACGGTCCAGGCCCCACGACTGCGGACCACGATGCGCGTTGGACCGTTCAGACGACCACCGCTGAACCCAGCAGACTTCTGCGCGTACTCACGTTAGGAGGTCTGGGCGGGAGTATGACGACGGCGGATGCGCGCTCGGGCCGTCGACTCACGTTCCAGCAGGTGGGGCACGGAGGTGGAGTCCGAAACCGGGCCGGCGGCGGTCAGCCTTTGCTGCAGCAGGCCGAAGGCCCTGTGGCCCAGGCCCTTGAAGTCCGGGGCTACGGTAGTCAACGCCGGCCAGGTGAACTGGCTGAACGGCTGGTTGTCCCAGCCCACAATGGACACATCCTGCGGAACGCGGATGCCCTTCTCCAATAGGGCGCGCAGCGCGGCCACAGCAAGGCCGTCGTTGGAGCAGAAAACGGCGGTGATGCCCGGATCCGCAGCGATCCGAAGTCCCTGGTCGTAGCCGGAGAGGGCAGAACGGGAGGCCTCAAGCACCGGAGGCGGAGTGATTCCGGCCTCAGTGAGAGCATCCTTCCAGCCCTGGTACCGCCCGGAAAACTGGCTGAGCGGAAACAACCCGAGATGGTGGACTGTTGCGTGTCCGAGGTCGAGCAGATGCCTGGTGGCTTCGCGTCCTGCAGCATATTCGTCGATGAATGCGTACGGGATGCCGGGCTGTCCTGCCGGAAATCCGGACGCCGCCACAATCGGGACGCTTTCCGGCAGCTGCCTCAGCACCTCCGCCGCCGAGGGGTCGAAATCCAAGACGATAACGCCGGCGAGCTGTTGTTGCAGGGCGAGTTCGAGGGCGGACCGAACGTCGGAGGCGTCTGCCGATTTGACTGCGGAAATGACGATCGAGTAGCCCGCTTCCTTGGCGGCCTCTTCGATTCCGGCAATGGTGAAGGCGTAGCCATAGGCTTCGGTGCTTGCTGCAAAGATGGCAATCATCGTCCGCTGCCCGCTCTTGAGTGCCCGGGCAAGCGGACTCGGGTGATACTGCAGTTCCTTGATTGCGGCGAGGACGCGCTCCCGCCGCTCCTCACTGACGGGGATATTGCCCGTAAGGACACGGGAGACCGTGGGCACGGAAACCCCTGCCAGCCTGGCAACGTCGGCAATGACGGGCGGGCGGCCGTCCTTGGACATCCTCATGGCTTCTCCCCCGTCGTTCTGCGTCGTTTTGCGTCGATCAGCGTCGCTCGCTCGGCATCGACCTTATTCATTGAAAGGTTAGCCGGAAAGTGCGGGTCCAGTGCGCCTGAACAGGGGCAGGCTGTCGAGTCCGACGGCGAGTTCCACGGTTCCCTCCCCGTATTCGCTTCCGTCCGGCGCCGTCCACGTCCCGGCTGGAAGCACCACCGCACGCCGAACCGCGCCCCGCTCAAGGACAGGTGCCACGAGAATCCGCTCGCCGAGGAGGAACTGGTCCCTTACATGTTCGAAGCCCGGGTAGTGGTACGCGAGGGGCCGGATGATCGGCTCGCCGGTCTGGGCTGCCTGCCCGGCCAGCGCGAGGATCTCCGGGAGCAGATCCTGGCGAAGCGCGACGGCGGCGCGCACCGCGGCGAGGTGCTCGGTGTCGAGGACGCGGCTGGGCGACATGGAGAACTGCATCATGGGGAACAGTGCTGCGCACTGGGCGTAGCGGACAAACTGCTCCTGGTCGACGTCGGCGCCGGCAGCGAAGGCACTAAGTTCGCCTCCGCCCACCATGTCGGCGCAGGTGAACGCGTGGCCGATCAGGCCCTGTGCGAGGCCTTCTGGTATGAGTGAGAGCAGCCCGTCGGTACCCCACGTTGGAGGCTTGTCGTGGAGGCGCTGGGCGAGCGGCTGTCCGCCCATCTTCCAGCACGCCCGGTATTCGTTGAAGCCGTAGTGGAGGCCAAGCCTGGCATAGGCCTCGCAGAGGTCAACGGGGCCGCTGCCGCGGGCAGGACGGTCGGCGTCGCGGTAGTCGCGCAGGTCCCCTGCATCGAACTTGAATCCATCCACCCCGAAATCGTCGCGCAGGGCATCAAGCCGTGACTGCAGCCACCTTGCCGCTTCCGGGTCAGTCATGTCCAGAAGGGCGCTGAAGCCGTTCCACCATTCCCGGATGACCACTTCCCCGTCTGCACCGGTCAGCAGCAGGCCAAGGGAACGCAGCTCCCGGAACTGGTCACTGTCCGGGCTGATGAAGGGCACGAGCCAGAGCATCACCTGGAATCCCTTGGCATGCAGCTGCCGGACCATGGCAGCAGGGTCCGGAAAGCGGGAGGCGTCAAAACGCCAGTCCCCGTAGTCGGCAGACCAGCGGTCGTCAATCATGAGCACACCTGGTGGGAACCCGGCGTCGAGCAGCCCGTTCACGTAGGCGATCACGCCCTCCTGTGTAGGCGCATAGGGCATCTCAATCCAGCTGTTGTATTGCGGACCTTCGAAGAGCTCCCGGGCAGGCGTCCGGCCCGACGGCGGGAAGAATCGTCGCGAGGCAAGCAGGAAGGCTTCCTTCAGCGTCCGCACGGGAGCTTCGAAGAGCCTCGCGCCGTCGCCGGCGGTCAGTTTGCCGTCTCCGAACGCGAAGGCGAACGGCCGCTCAGACCATACGACCCGGCCCGCACTGGAGAGCAGCAGGGGCGCAGACTGGTTTGCGCCGGCGCCCGGGTTGTCAGCGAAGCCGGCGTTGGCACCAAGATCGCGGCTCTGCGGACCCGTACCGAACGGCATCGCCTGCCCATCGGCGACGGCCCCGCCCCACCAGGCCTCTCCTGGCAGCAACTCGATGGTGACTGTGGTTGCTTCTTCGGACATTGGACTCCTCATACGGCCGGAAAAAAGGAAGGCTACTCGAGTAGATTGTCCACCACAGGTCAAGTCCCGGTCCCGGAAGCACCGCGGTCCCGGGAGCCAGTGTCCCCCGAAGGCAGGCGTCCGACGCGGGACTAATGGCTCTGTTGCGGGATTTTCCGGCAGGTGAATCTGGGAAGACGATGCAATGACTGTGAAGGGGACGAGCCTCCAATGGCAAACGGTGCAACAAGAACCGGAACGGCAGGCAATGAACACTGATTTGTCGGCTCTGCCCGCCGGCGTCCTGGCGGCGTTGGGGATCCTGGCCGCCGCCGCCCTGGTCCTGGACGTTATTGCCCTGGTAGACCTTTACCGGCGGCCGGCCGAATTGGTCGCGTTCGGCAACAAGTGGATTTGGCTGGTGCTGATTCTGTTCCTGAACCTGCTCGGCCCGGCGCTTTACCTCCTGGCCGGACGGAAGACCGCCTCCTCCCCCGCTGGGGCGCCGACTGCGGTGGAGGGCCAATCGAAGCAGGCCCCTGCCGCTGACACCGTCGACAAACTGTACGGTCCTCCTGACAAGCCCTTCCCACAGTGAAAGCAGCCATCGAAGCCGCCGGGCTTACCAAGACCTTCGGACAAACCCGTGCCCTTGATGCGGTGAATCTTTCCGTGGAGGCAGGCTCCATCTTCGGCTTTCTGGGGCCGAACGGTGCGGGAAAAACCACGATGCTCCGGCTCCTCAGCGGGCTGGCCAGGCCAACGTCGGGCTCCCTCCACGTGCTGGGACAGGCTGTGGGCTCGGCCGGCAACGAGGTGCGGGCCAAAATAGGCTTTCTTCCCGACGTTCCCGCTTTCTACAACTGGATGACGGCCGGTGAAACCATGCGCTTTGCGGGAAAACTGCACGGGATGAGCGGTACGCAGCTGGACGAACGGGTGCACCTGCTGCTGGACATGGCGGGACTGGGACAGGTGGTTGCCAGAGTAGGGGATTACTCGCGCGGCATGAAACAACGCCTGGGCATCGCCCAGGCCCTGATTAATGCGCCGCAGCTTTTGCTGCTGGATGAACCGACAGGCGCCCTTGACCCCATGGGACGCAAGGACGTCCTGGAACTGATCGCCTCCCTGCGTGGCCGCACAACAGTGTTTTTTTCCACCCATATCCTCGGCGATGCCGAGCGCGTCTGTGACTCGATCGCCATCCTCGACCGGGGCCGGATGGTGGCCCAGTCCCCGATCGAGGAATTGAAGGAACGGTACTCGAAGCAGAAGATCGTCGTCGAAGTAACCGCCGGCGCAGACTCATTCGCAAAGGCTGTCTCCGATTGCGGGTGGGCAAAATCGGTCACGCTGGGAGCGCACGGAGTCCTGGAAATCACGGTGAGTGATCTTGCGGCCGCCCAGCACGCCATCCCGACAATTGTCAGCCGCCAGGGAACGGGATTGTCGCGCCTGGAGGTCAAGGAGATGGACCTCGAGGAGGTCTTCGTCCAGCTCGTCGGAGGCGACCGGTCATGAACGGATACCTCGTGCTGGCCCGTAAGGAGTCGCTTGAAATTGTCCGCACATGGCGGCTCTGGGTCCTGCCCTCCATCGCCCTCTTCTTCGCGCTCACCGGGCCCCCTCTGGCGCGGTTCACCCCGGAGCTCATCAACGCCCTGGGCGGCGCCCAGCTCGGTCAGTTCAAGATTCCGACGCCCACCTACCTCGACGCCTACGGGCAATGGATCAAGAACCTGTCGCAGATCGTGCTTTTCGCACTCATCATCATCTACGGCGGGCTGGTTTCATCCGAAATCCGGGGCGGCACGGCCGTCTTCGTTCTGACGAAACCCGTGTCCCGCGCGGCCTTCGTCATCGTCAAGGCCGTCGTTCACAGCGCATTCCTCGCGGTGGTTCTGGCGGCTGGGACACTCATCACCTGGGGGATGACTGTTGCCGCCTTCGGGGACGCGCCAGCTTCCGCGTTGTGGAGGTCAGCGCTCCTTTGGCTGGTGCTCGGCGTGTTCTTCGTCTCACTCATGACCGCCCTGTCCGTCGTGATCCCCGCCCCGGCCGGGGCCGCCGGTGCGGGACTCGGCGCCTATGCGCTCCTGTCCGGCGGAGGCATCTGGGAACCGCTCAGCAAATACTCTCCGGCGGGCATCATCGGCCAGGCAACGTCGCTCGCGGCCGGCACCGACATTTACTCACCGCTGTGGACGGTGACGACGTCGGTCGTGCTTTCCGTTGCTTTGATCTGGCTTGCGGCGGCATTCTTCCGCCGTAAGGAACTGTAGGGAATTACAGGCTGAAGAGGGCGGTAGCAACTATGTCATCTGCAACTTCAGACAGCGGACGACGGCGGGTGGTCGCCATCGTGGTGGCCCTTGCCTTGGTGGCTGTCGCCATTGGAGTCGCCCTGCTGACAGCACGGCCCGGCGGGCCGCCGTCGTCGGCCCCGCCATCCGGAACCTCCTCTTTGCCGCAGACGAATTCCCCGACCACGTCGCCGTCCCCCACTGTTTCCCCCACCGCGTCGCCGTCGGCCTCCGTTCCCCCTACTGAGACGGAGACCCCGGAGGCTGGCCAGACTCCGGTCGAACCGCCGGTGACAGTGCCCCCTGACACTGAACCGGCACAGCCTGAGACAACCGCTCCGGCGCCCGCGGCCCCGTTCCCGCCGTCCCTGCGCGGCCAGGACCTGACCCTCATTCCCGGCGCCGGCCGTGTGGTGGCACTGACCTTTGACGCCGGCGCCAACGCAGCCGGCCTTCCCAAAATCCTGTCAGCACTGGCCGCCAAGGGCGTGCCCGGCACCTTCTTCCTCACCGGGAACTGGGCTGCGGCGAATCCCGGAGGTGTCGGGCAGATTGTTGCAGCCGGCCACCGGGTGGGGAACCACTCCATGACCCACCCCGGGTTCACCAGCCTCTCTGACGCGCTGATCGCCCAGCAGGTCCGCGGGGCCGAACAGGCCATTTCGGCCGCCGGCGCAGACCCGCGCCCATTCTTCCGCTTCCCGTACGGCGAAAGGGATGCCCGGACCATCGCGGCGGTCAACGACCTGGGATACGTCGCCGTCCGCTGGACCGTGGACACCCTGGGGTGGAAAGGAACAAGCGGCGGCATCAGCACACAAACGGTCACGGACCGTGTCCTTTCCGCACTCACGCCAGGTGAAATCGTCCTGATGCACATCGGCTCCAACCCCGACGACGGCAGCACCCTGGACGCCGACACCCTGCCGCAAATCATCGACCGGATCACTGCCGCCGGCTACGGCTTCGTCACCCTCGACCAGCTCCTGGGCGGATAGGCATGAGAAGAACTTTGCTTCTGGTCCTGCTCGGCTTTGTTGCCCTGACTTCGGTCGCGGGAGGATCGGTGATAGTGGCAGCCACCTTGCTGGGACCTGACCGCCTGGGCATTCCGCCCGAAATGACGCTTCCGCCGGATCTCCTCCAGGGTTCACCGTTCGACACGTACCTCATCCCCGGGCTCCTGCTCTCCGTCGTTGTCGGCGGCATCCACGTGGCCGGTCTTATCCTGCTCGTAAGGCGCCACCCCCTGGCGCCCTTGGCCTGCACAGCGGCCGGTTTCTCCATCCTGATCTGGATTTTCGTCCAGACGATATTCGTCCCGTTCAGCATCCTCCAAGCCATATACTTCGGGGCGGGACTGGCAGAGCTGGGCTTCCTCCTCCTGCTGCTGGACCTCGTCCCCGCCGGGCAGCCGGAAGCAGGTGGGCTGTGAACCAGGGCCGGAAGACACATGCATGGGGGCTGCTTGTGCAGCATACTGACGGCATGAACGCTGCGGCGGGAAAGCCGGACCGGGTCCTCCTGGTGATCGTGTCAGCAATTGCGCTGCTGGTCCTCGTCGCCCTGGCAGTCGTCTTCACCCGCGGCGGACCACCGGTGCTGGATGAATCCACACCGAAGGGGGTCGTCCAGCGATACACCACGGCGATCCTTGAAGGCGATACGGCCACAGCCAGTTCCTACCTCACGCCGGCGGCCACTTCGTTGTGCCGCGGCTACCAGGAAAGCGGGCCGCTGCCTGCCCGGGTGGTATTGATCTCGACCACCGAGCGGGGCAGCACGGCAGTGGTGACGGTCTCTGTTGTCAGTTCAGGCTCGGACGGCCCGTTCGGGCCATCCGGGTACGAGTCGGAGGAGCGCTTCTCCCTGATTAAGACCGATGGTAAATGGCTGGTCGACCAGGCCCCGTACCCGTTGCTCTCATGCGCCGGATCGTCCGTGAAGCAATGAATGCCCAGGTCTCGACGACGGCACCCACAGCTGGTTCGGCCCAGCTCACCCTCCGCCGCCTGATCATCTACGCCCTGTTGTTTGCGCTCGTGGTGATCGGGGCTGTCGGGCTCAGCGGCCTCGTGGAACGCTTGCTGGGCACCGGTGTGGTGGTGGCGTCCAACGATGTGGCCGGACTTGCCCGCTCCCTTGCCTTCACGTTGATCGGCGGGCCGCTCGCCGCGGTCCTGTGGTGGGTGGTCTGGAAGAGGCTCGACGACCCGGCGGAACGTGCTTCAGCGGGGTGGGGCCTGTACTTGGCCGGCGTCTATGCGGTCTCCCTGATCGTCTCCGTAACCGCTTTGCTGGGGATGGCGGCGTCCTTCATCGGTGCCCGCGAACCCCGGTGGTCCTCGCCCTTGTCGGTTGGGCTTGCCTGGGCCGGCATCTGGATCTGGCACCGCTGGATGTGGCGGCACCCCGTCAAGCATCCCGCCCATCTCGACGACGTCCCGGCGGTCATCGGTTCGGTGTTCGGACTGCTGGTGGGCACCGTTGCCGCCATCTCGGCCCTGGGCGGCCTGCTGGACGTCGCGATCCGCGGCGACACCAGCCTGACTCCGTGGGTGGAAACCTGGTGGCAGCCAGTACTCCGGGCGCTGGTCTGGGCCGTCGGCGGAAGCACCGTCTGGTGGTGGCACTGGTTCCGGGGCGGCGGACGCAAACTTCGGACCGCACTGGTGGACGTGGCCCTGATTGGCGTCGGGATCTTCGCGGCGGGCATCACTGCGCTCGCCGGGGCCGGCGTCGTGGTTTTTGTGCTCCTGAGAATGGCCTTCGACCGGGATGGCCCGATGAGTGAGCTGCTCGGTCCACTCGGCCCAGCGCTCGCCGCGGCCGCCGTCGGATCTTTGGTATGGCGATATCACCGCGTCAGCGGGGCTCACCGTTCTGTCGCTACCAGGCGCGCAAGCCAGCTGGTGACATCCGGGGTTGCCCTGGCGGCCGCTGCCTCCGGCATTGGCGTGATCATCAACGCAACGCTTGCCATCGCGGTTTCGCCACTTGCAGGCGGCGGCACGCGCACGCTCCTGCTGGGCGGCATCAGTTCGCTTGCAGTGGGAGGCCCGGTCTGGTGGCAGGCCTGGAAGCCGGGACGGCAGCCGCAAACCGCGGAGACGATTCCGCCAGGCAGGCGTGTCTACCTCATCGTGTTTTTCGGGATCAGCGCCGTGGTGGCCCTCATCGCCCTCCTGGTGATCGGATTCAGGATCTTCGAGTACCTCCTGGGCAATGTCACCGGGGGCAGCCTCCTGGACCGTGTCCGTGCGCCGCTCGGCCTCCTCGTGGCAGCCGGGCTCGTGTCCGCCTATCACTTTGCATTGTGGCGGCGCGAGCACGCCCTCCTGGTGGCCGCATCCCCCGCCCAGGCACACACGATCCGCCAGGTCACGCTGGTGGCAGCCTCCCACCCGGACCTGCTGTCCAAGGCCATCGCCGGCGCCACCGGCGCCAAAGTCGCGATATGGAGAAGGGCCGACGCGGGCCCCGAGGCGGCGCCCGCGGAAGGCATTCCGCCACGGGAACCTGAGTTGGTCGGGCGGGTACTTAACGCACTGGCCGGCGTCACAGCCACGCACGTCCTGCTGGTGATCGGTCCACCTGCCGCCCCGGGCGCCCGGATCGACGTCATTCCCCTCGTTCAGCAGGATCATCGCAATAACGCCCCCGTTTCAGAAAGGTGAGTGCCATGGGTGGAGTAGTACATTTTGAAATCCCCGCGGACGACGAAGGACGTGCAAGGGACTTCTACAGGTCGGTGTTCGGCTGGAACTTCCAGGTGCTTCCGGAGATGGAATACAGCCTGGCCAGGACAACCCAGTCGGACAGCCAGGGCAGGCCGGAGGCGCCGGGATCAATCAACGGAGGGATCTTCCGCCGCGGAGACCTCCTCCAGGCGCTGGTGGTCACCATCGACGTCGACGACATTGATGTTGCGTTGGAGCAGATAGGCCGACTTGGCGGTGAAACTGTCCGGGGCCGGATGGAGGTTCCCGGTTCCGGCTGGAATGCGTACTTCCGTGACAGCGAAGGTAACGTGATCGGGCTCTGGCAGAACGCGGTAACTTCCGCACAGGCAGCATCTGCGGCAGCCGTGACGCCGGAGGCAACGCTGATCCACTGCTCCGAGCAGCCAACCGCTGTCCTGCGCGAAAGAGTCGCAATGGACGCCCTTCCGGAGTTCTTCGGCCGCGCGTTCGGTGCCGTAGCCGCCGAAGCCCAGCGGCAAAACGTCCAACTGGCCGGACCGCCCTTTGCCCTCTACCGCGGGACGCCCACCGAGACGGTCGACGTCGAAGCCGGCTTTCCGATTGCGGGTACCCTCGCCGACGCCGGGACAGTCATTGCCGGCATACTTCCCGAAGCTGAGGCCTACGTGGCGATGCACACCGGACCCTACGACACCCTGGAGAGCACCTACACCGTCATCCAGGACCAGATAAAGGCGGCCGGAAAGCGCCCCTCGGACACGATGTGGGAATACTATCTGAACGGGCCGCCAAGCGAGCCCGATCCGCAGAAATGGCAAACGAGGGTCGTGTGGCCGGCCACCTGATGCCCAGGAAGCCAGGGCTTCTTCTGCTGCTGATGTTTGCGATGTTGCTGGGCGGCGCGGCAGCCTTCGCTGTCACGCCGTCCGACGTCGTAGTGGAGGACCGGGCGGGAGTTCTCGACCGGCACACCCTGGTTCCGGCCATTGACGCGATCGAGTTCCATACGCCGACCAAGGTTGCTGCCTACACATATAACGGGAGCGCCGCGGACAACCTGAACGAAGAGGTGCTCAGATTCGCCCGTGCCGAACACCCGGACTGGATCAGTCCCGACGGGCAAAAGTGGGCCGACGGACTCTTCATCTTCGCCCTCGATCCCGTGGGCCGTCATGTGGGCACGTACATGGGCGAGGACCGCAAGGTCTCCCTGGAGCAGCGTGACGACATCCAGAACGCCGCCAAAGACCTCCTGCGCGACGCGCAATGGACGGACGGAACCATTGCAGGAATCCGGCGCGGTGCCGAACTGATCAACCAGCCCTGGTACCAGTCAGCTGCATTCATGGTCACGGCCTGGGTGGCCGGCGCGGCCGTTGCCCTGGGTGCGGGCGCGTGGTTGACGGTGAGGGCGGTGACCCGTGCCGGCAGCCGGAGGGAACTGGCACGCGGCGACAGGAGCTACGCCCACGTCAGCGCCGACCTGGACGTCACGGAGCTGAATGCCAGCACCGTCCCCGAGTCCTCACGCTATGGCAGCAGTGTCCTGGAGAAACACCGTACGTTCCTCAACCGGTACAACGCCGCCACAGGGCTTTCGAACCGGGTACACGCCTTTACGCCAAAGGCGTTGAGCCGGAGAGCGAACCTCAGGCTCGTGCGGGAGTATGCAGATGCTGCCGCAGAGCTGGATGCCCTGGACGACGTGATTGCAGACAGCAATGCGCTGCTCAACACGGCGGGCACCTGGCCCACAGCCTGGGACCGGCAACTGGCACCCTTCCGCAGCGACCTCGCCGGAATCGAACAGCTGCTCAGCAAACGCAACGGGCAAGGCGACTCCGCCACCGCCGCTGCCCTCCGGTCCTTCCGGGACCAGAGTCTGCAGGAGATAGAGCAGTGGACGGCCCGGCTCGCCGACGGGACGCTCAGCCCGGAATCGGCTTTGGACCTCCTTCGTGACGCCCGCACCCGCCTGTCCGAACTCCTGAAAGGGCATGCGGAAACCGTGATCGAAGGCTTTGCCAAGACGGAACACGAAGCCAAACTCATGCGCAGGGAGATGGAGAACGCGCAGGACGGCCTGGGCCACCACCAAAGGCAGAGCTACGAACCCAGCATCCTCGGAACGGTCTACCCGTCCTATTACTTCTTCTCGGTTCCAGCCTTCAACTCCGGCTTGAACACCGGCGTCAGCAGTGTCAGCTCTGCCAGGGGCGGCGGCGGCACCACGGGCTACGGCATCAGCGGCGGGAGTTTCTCCGGGTCAGGCAGCTCCTCAAGTTTCTAGGTGACTTTCGGCCCTACAGCTCCCTGGGCATACGCTCCACGCTGAAGGGAAGCAACCGCGCAAAGAAAACCGCGCAAGGTCGATCGCGCAAGGAAGGGAAAGCGGTCATGGTGGAGTCAGCGTTACAGGATGCCAGGTTCGTGGTGGGGGTGGACGGATCAGAGGCGTCCGTGGAGGCGCTCCGGGAGGCCCAGCGACTGGCTGTCCCACTCGGCGCCAAGGTGCTGGCCACCGCCTACTGGGAGGATCCGCAGGTTTACGCAGGCTACGTCGCAATGGGCATTGACGGCTTCGAAGAACGCGTGGAGCTCATCCTCAAAGAAGCGCTGGAAAAGGCTTTCGGTCCGGAGACTCCGCCGAACGTCATTCCTCGCGCCATCCGGGGCCACCCGCGGGATTCGCTCATAGATGCCAGCCGGCACGCTGACATGATCGTCGTTGGCAGGCGGGGCCACGGTGGGTTCGGCGGCCTGCTCCTTGGGTCCGTCAGCTCGGCCTGCGTGGCCCATGCGCACTGCCCCGTCCTCGTCGTCCACAGTCCCGAACACAAGAAACCGGAAGGCCAGCCGTGAGATCCTCCAACCCTATCGCCGTCGCCACCAATGACACTGCCCAGAGCCAGGCGGCCGTGCTGTGGGCCGCGCGCCGGGCGGAGCGCGCCAAAGTACCTCTGGTGATTCTCCATGTAGTGGATGACCGCTGGGTGGCTGAGCCTATCCCCTGGACCGGAATGCTGCTGGAGAAGGGTGGCGAACTGGTGGACACCGCGGCCGGGCGTGTGCGGGACACCGTCCCGATCGAAGTCACCACCAAAGTCCTGGAAGGCAGCATCGCCGGTGCACTGGGGAAGTACTCCACCAAGGTGTCCATGCTCGTGGTGGGCTCCGGCGGGACCCATCTGGGCGGTTCCCTGACCGACCGGGCACTGCAGGTCGCCGCTGCGGCAAAGTGTCCCGTCGCCGTCATCGGAACGCATGATCTTGAGGGCCGCAGCGGAATCCTGGTGGGTGTGGACGGTTCGGAGGAGTCCACCCAGGCCGTTGCCTTCGCAGCTGCCGAGGCGGACAGGGAAGGCCAGGAGCTGACGGTGCTGTACGCCTTCAGCGGCCCCAACCGCTGGGTCAAGGCCGGACTGCCATCCAGCAGTCTTGCCGGGCTGATTGTCGAAGAGGAGCAGATCGTCCTGTCAGAGACAGTGGCCGGGCTCCGCGAGGATTACCCGGACCTTGTGGTGCATCCGGTCCTGGAAACCGAGAAGGAACCGGCGGCGGCTTTGGTGGAGGCCGCAGCCGGAGCCCAAATGCTCGTAGTGGGAAGCCGCGGCCGGGGCGGCTTCAGGCGGCTGCTGCTCGGTTCCACAGCCCACGCGGTCCTGACCCATCTGCCGTGCCCCACAGTGATCACCCCAGTCCAGCGCAGGAAGAACAAGAAGTAGGAGCCCCACAGGATGCAAGGCAACCCAGGACCGGAGACGGAAGTCCTCGACGTTCATGACTGCTGGAAGTACCTCCGATCAGCTTCGGTCTGCCGCGTCGCCACTACTGCAGGCGGGGGCCCCGAAATCTTCCCCGTGAATTATGTCCCCGACAACGGGACCGTGGTGTTCCGCACCGGCCCGGGTACGAAGCTGGATGCGGTGCTCGGCGGGAATCCCGTCGCTTTGGAGGCCGACGGGCTGAACGCCTACGGCACCATTGCCTGGAGTGTCATTATCAAGGGGACTGCTCAGGTAGTTGACACGCCGGAAGCCTTCCAGGAAGCAGCAGACGCCGGGCTCTCGCCCTGGGAACCGGGCAGCAAGGACCATCTGGTGCGGGTAACGCCCACGGAAATCAGCGGCCGACGCTTCGTCATCGGTCCCCCTTCGCACTGGTGGCCGCCGCTGGACTCCCCGGGGCGTGAACCTCGGCTCCGCAGGTGAGGTTATGACGCCGGTGAGGTTACGACGCCGGCCGTCACCTCACGCGGGCGACGCCGGCCCGTACACCCTCTGCCGCCGCCGTGCTGCCACGACGGCCCGCGCTTAGGGCACGGAGGGCGTTCAGGATGGTGGCCAGATCAACGGCCTCCTGGAGCAGGGCACCGGCCACAGCGGGAATATAGCCGAATACCGCCGCAATCATCAGGCCGATGCTGAGCAGAATGCCGGTCCAGATGCTGGCGAGCGCAATCCGGACCGTGCGCTGTCCGATGTCGACCGCCACCGCAGCTTTGGAGAGGTCATCGAGCATGATGACCACATCGGCCGACTCGCTCGCTGCGGTTGACCCCTTGGCGCCCATCGCGATCCCGACGTCGGCTGCGGCCAGCACCGGGGCGTCGTTCACACCGTCGCCCACCATCATCACAGGGCGTTTCCGGAGCCCCGCGACAATGGCGACCTTGTCGCCCGGAAGGCAACCTGCCTGGAAGCGGGAGATCCCGGCCTGGGAGGCGATCTTTTCGGCCGTGGCCGGGGAGTCGCCGGTCAGGAGCAGGGTTTCGTGGACGCCCAGCCGGCCCAATGCTGTGAGCGTGCCCACCGCATTGTCCCGCAGCGGATCGCTCATGGTCAGCACTCCCCCGAACCGTCCGTCGACGCCGACATAAACGGCCAGCTGCCCGCCAGCCACATCGGCCATCTCGAACCCGGCGGTGACCGAACGGACAAAATCAGGTTTGCCCACTGCGACAGTGTGGTTGCCGCACCTGGCTGTTACTCCCTGCGTAGCGTGTTCGTTCGCGTCTCTGCCGGGCAAGAGCCGGAGCCCACGCCCACGCGCTGCCTCGATCACGGAAGAGGCCAGCACGTGCGAGGAGTACTGCTCTGCCGACGCCGCCAGCTGCAGCAGCCGCTCTTCGCTGATCCCGGCCGGTGCGGCCTTGGAGATGCTGATGGCGTGCAGGGTCGGGCGGCCGTGCGTGAGGGTGCCGGTCTTGTCAAAAACTGCAGTCCGCACCCGGGCCAGCTGCTCGAGGGTTCCGCCATTCTTGATGATGATTCCCGCGTGGGCGGCACGGCTTGTGCCGGCGAGGAATGCCACGGGAGCCGCAATGAGCAGCGGGCATGGCGTGGCGACAACGAGGACCTGCGCGAACCGCACGGGGTCGTGGCTGAAGTACCAGCCCGCGCCGGCCAGGATAAAAGCCAGGATCGTGAACGGGATGGCGTATTTGTCGGCGAGCCGCACCACCGGCGGCCTGCTGGAGGCCGCCTCCTGGACCAGCGCCACGATCTGGCTGTACTGCGAGTCTTTCGCCGTCGAGGTTGCCTTCATGTGTACGGCGTTGTCGCCGTTCACGGATCCGCTGAGCAGCGAATCGCCTCTCACATGCTCTGCCGGCAGGCTTTCCCCCGTCAAAGTGGATTCATCGAAGCTGCCGGTATCCGAAAGGAGCAGCCCATCCACGGGAACCACCTCCGAGGGCTTGACCAGGAGGGTGTCGCCGGGCCGGACGTCCCCGGCCGGGATGTCCTCCGGGGGCAGGCCGGGCAGTTCGCGGTGGGCTGTCTGCGGGACGCGCTCGAGCAGGGACCGGAGTTCCCGGGTCGCACGCCCCTGGGCGATCTCTTCCAGGGCTTCGCCCCCGGCAAGCATGAGCACGATGATCAGGGCTGCCACGTATTCCCCGACGGCCACGGTCGAGGCAATGGCGGTCACCGCCAGGAGATCAATCCCCCACCGGCCACTGCGCAACGCCCTGACCATGGAGACAGTCCGGCTGCTGGCAACCACGAGCGCGTAGGCACTGGCCGTCCACTGTGCCGCGGGGTGCTGCCCTGCTGCCAGCAACCCCGCAACAACCATCCCCGCCACAACCGTCCCGGCCACCAACGGGAAGCGCCTGAGCGCAGCCTTTGACGCTCTCAGAGTCATGATGTCGACCCTACGACCGTCCGGCCTTCACAGCTAGGGGCCTTCGGACCCGGAGTTACGCCTGGGTTTTCATCAGCGACGCGGCGGTGGGTTTCGACGTCGGGGCTTAACCGGCCGCTGTGGGACCGTCCGCCGTTGGACCGTACGGTTTGTTGGGGTACGGCGGGGTGGGACCGTCCGGCGGGACCGGCGGCTGCGCCGTCGTCTCGCCTGCTCCCGGATGACCCTCATGGAGATCCCTGGAGCCCTGGTCAAGGCGGAACGGCGGATATTCATCGCGCATCAGGGCGACGTAAGTGATGACCCGGTAAATCCAGCGGTTGAAGCCCATGAGCAGGTCAAACAGCGGTCGCTGGTAACGGCCGCTGAAGAGCAGGATCACCCCTGCGACGAGAACCAGGAAGCCGAACAACGAGATCCCGGTACCGGTCTCGTACCTGATGCCCGGGGTGGCGGGGTCGTTCCAGCGCACCACGCTGGTGCCGGTCAGCGCCGCCACAATCACCAGGTGCGGAATCGCCAGCAGCCACCACTTGACCAACACGAGCCCACGGGACAGATGCTCCGGGTAATCAACCTCGAAATCAGCCGGGTAGTCCGTCTTTGCCAGCGTGAACGGCGGGTACCTGTCTGTTCCGAGCGCCGAGTCGGCATAGAAC